>JBOHZD010000113.1:0-17371 GCA_050738315.1 Woeseiaceae bacterium | reverse complement strand
GGAATGCATCGACGCGGGCTGCAATGACGGTTTCGACCGGCAGCTTTTCGCTTTCGGTGCACAGTTTCATGACGCGCTCCTCGAGGGATCGGTCCACGTATTCCAGCCGGCCGCCGACGAGCCGGGGATGGTATGTACGCATCGCGATCGATTGCGGCGACGGGACGCCGTCGAACGTCAGTTCGAAGGTCATGTCGTACATGTCGGCAATGCGGGTCGACAGGTCGAACACAAGGTTCTGGTTGTCCTGCCGATAGCCGACGGCCGCGTCGACCAACAGCTCTCGGTAACCGAGACGCTTCAACAGATCGCTCGAGAAACCGTACGCGCTGACGCAGTCCGCAGCCGGCGTCGAGACTTCCTGCAGGCCGAGCTGCGCGCGACGGGCCTGCGTGACCGCATCCATATAGTCGGCATCGACAGCGACGTTCACGCCGCGGAATGCGATCCCGAACTCTTCCGGAAATTCGAAGTCGCCAGTCGCACCGTTGCCGATGCTGGCCAGGTTCAGTAGATCAAAGTACCCGGGCGTGACGATGCTCACGCTGCCGATCTGGACCGCATCCCTGTAACCGGCGAAGCGCGCCGTAATGCCATCGACGCTCAGTTCGCCCGTCAAGGTCGAACCGATGCCCTCGTACCTGACATCGATGATCGGCCGCGCCGCAGACAGTACCAGATCCAGATTCCGGCTGACCTTGTCGTGGAGATAGAATTTCGAACCGAAGTACCCGGCGATGCCGAGCACACAGATGCCAATCAGCAGATTCCTCACCACGGACCCCGTGTCACATTGCCCTAAGAACCGCGGCCATGCTCGCCCGGGGACCGCACCCGATCCAGTCAACGCGTCACAGAATCGAGCGCCTGTTCCAGGTCTGCGATGAGGTCGTCGGGGGCTTCGATGCCGATCGACAGCCGCAACAGATCCTCCGGCACCGGGCTGTCCGGGCCTTCGATGCTGTAGCGATGCTCGATCAGGCTCTCGACTCCGCCGAGAGAGGTGGCGCGGATGAAAACCCGGCAGCTGCTTGCAACCTGCAGTGCCGCAGGCGCTCCACCCCGGATCCTGAACGACAGCATGCCGCCGAAACCGCCTTGCATCTGCCGTGCCGCCACGGCGTGACCCGGATGGCTCTTGAGACCCGGATAAAGCACGCGATCAAGTTGCGGATGTCCATCGAAGTGGGTGGCGATCTTCAGAGCCGATGCACAGGCCTTTTCGACGCGCACGAACAGGGTCCGCATGCCGCGTTGCAGCAACCACGCTTCGAACGATCCGAGCAGCGCGCCGGCTTCCGCGCGGACTTCGCGGATCCTGTCCCAGAATTCGTCATCGCGTGCCGTGACCAGTGCGCCGGCGACCACGTCAGCGTGGCCGTTCAGGTATTTCGTTGCAGAATGCATGACGATATCGGCGCCCAGTTCGAGCGGACGAGTGAGCACCGGAGTCGGGACTGTCGAGTCGACCGCAAGCCTGGCCCCGGCTTGGTGAGCAATGGTGGCCGCTGCCGCAATGTCGACGACATCCCAGGTCGGGTTGCACGGCGTTTCGATCCAGACCAGGCGCGTTCTGCCCTGTTGCACGGCGCGAGGGAGCGCGCCCGCGGCGCCCGGGTCGTACAGGTCGACCTCGAGTCCCCACTGGCTGCAGAACTTCACCAGCCAGTTGCGCAACCCCCAGTACATGACCTTCGGCACGACGATGTGATCGCCAGGCGACAAAGTCTGGAACACCGCCACGGCCGCGGCCATGCCGGAACCAAACAACAGAGCGTCTGCGCCGTGCTCCAGATCCGCGAGCATCCGTTCCGCAGCGGCGAAGGTCGGGTTGTGGTCGCGCGCGTAACTGTGAAACGACGACACCAGTCGATAGTCCTCGTCGCGCGCAAACGTCGTCGACATCTGGATCGGCGGAACAATGGCGCCCGTCAGCGGATCGACGTAGTGCAGTCCCTGCGCGACGCGGGATTCAGGTGCCAGGTGTTTTCGCGCGGCCATGTCGCCTCCTCCGTGAAGGGGTTAGCTATAACGATTTTAGTTAGCTACGGTACGTTCTTGATCTCTTTTCCCGATACAGCTCAAGTCTCGTGCGGCCGGTACGGACGCCGGAAATGCCGGATCAGTGTGATGGCAGCGAGCGCGAGCGACAGCACCATGATCGTGCGCCAGGCGCCCGGCGCGGTTTCGACAATCTCGAATTGATCGACGAAGATCGTCTCACAGGCGCCGTCTCCCGTGTCCCTCCGCGTCGTGCTGGTGCCCCGCCTGGCATCTCCGCTGCCGTAACTTGCAAGCACTCCGCGCACACGAACCTGGTCACCGATCTTGACATCCAGTACGCGGTCGCGGATCGCGGCATCGTTCGATATCAGGTGGTTGTTCGAGAGCTTCGTCATGTCGAAACTCGCCCAGGCTGCCGAATCGGAGGTCTTGACGTTGCAGGTGAACACGCCGTTCCAGAAATCGAGCTTGTTGAGATATTCGCTCCGCGCGTTGCTGCCCCACACCACGCAAAGGTCGGCCATGTTGAGATGATCGTTTGCCAGCCGGTGCATTCTGCTGGAGTCATCATGCTGGCGGTACGATACGACGAGGCCATACAGGTCGTAGTCGTATTGCGGGTCCACTCGATAAACGACGCCTCCATATTCGACGGGGAACGGCTCCCTCATCGTCGCCGACTGCAGGGGCTCTTCGTCGATCGCCGGCGGTAACACAATGTCGTCCGGAATATCGTTGCGCTTCCAGAACGATACGAGCAGCAGCAAAACGGCTGCGAGCATGACGATCGAGTTGAGACTCACGCGGGTTCACGCCAAAGCTGCTGACGGTAACACCGCTGTACCGACAAATGCTATCGTGCATCGTGAAAGGCGATTTAACGGGGATCCTGCGCGCGCCGTGACATGGGGATTCTGCTTCTACTGTTGCGGTACGACGTCGAGCAACACGTAGCGCAGCAACACCTCGTAGCTTTTCTTCTCCATCACCAGCCCGGTCGGCAATTCCAGCGTATGGATCGGCGCATCGTCTTCGTCCCGGATTTCCTGCAACAACTTCTGGCCGTCCCGATAGACCTGGTAGCGAACGTCCTTGTGCTTGCCGAATTTCAGCAGCACGGTGCTGTCCGTCCAGTCCTGTATGACTTCGATGCTCATCGTCAGTCCCTCTAACTGTAAACCTGGCAGTTCCATTGCAAGCGCTATGCCAAACAGAAAACAAGATGAGAAATAACTTGTATGTTATTGTTTAAATGCCGGTTAAAACAAACCCGCAGTTTCGGACGTTGGCGCTTTCGGGTGTCCTCCCGTGTCAGGTTTTGACCGTGGTTCAGGCGAATTGCGACAGCCCTTTGACATAAGACAATGGTAATCTGCCGTGATCGAGCGCATCCGATGATCGACTTCCGTGAGGGAAAACCCCGCCAACCGCTACGTCTGCTGCATCGGCGCCATGACCGTCCTGCGGATCCTGACGCTGCAGGTGGCCGGCAATCGCGCCACCTCGAATCCGGTGACCACACGACACCGCCACGGCGGCGTCGCGCACAATGTCGCACGTTACCTGGCGCGCCTGCCGGTGAGTTGCAAACTGCTCACGATGGTCGGTGACGACGCAGAAGGCCGGGCCCTGGTAATGGCAACGTCGCAGCAGGATGTCGACATCGGGCTCGTGCAAAAGAGTCTCTCGCTCCCGACTGCGACCTGCACGACGGTGCTGCAGCCAGACGGCGAACTCTTCGCGAGTTTCGCAGACATGGAAATCTGCGCGTCGATGGACCGCGGCTTCATTCAGAACCGCTGGATTCAGATCAGTCATGCGGCGCTGGTTTTTGTTGACGCCAACCTTCCTGCGGATACCCTCGCCTACCTGATCGCCGGTTGCCGTGAACACGAACTGACGCTGGTCGTCGATGCAGTCTCGAACTTGACAACCGGCAAATTGCCGTTGAACCTGCACGGCGTCGACATGTTGATCTCGAACATCGACGAAGCCAGCGTCATTCTCGGAAACGAGACTGCGGAAGATCCCGAAGCCCTCGCCACGGCGCTTTGTCAGCGCGGCGCCGCCAGCACGGTGATCACCGGCGGCGCGGGCGGAATCTGTTTCGCAGACGCGGGTGGCGCGGTCACCTTGCCCACCGAAGGCGAGCCTGGTGATGCCATCGGAGACAGCGACGCATTCATCGCCGGAACGCTTTACGGGCGACTCATGAAATACGACCCGGTCACGAGCCTCTGCATCGGCCGCAAGGCGGCGGCCATTATTGCCGGGTCCGCCGAGCCGCACGGTGCCGGCCTGTCGGCGGCCGCGATTACCGCAGGGATCGAGTAAGCGCCCGCGCTACCAGATTTTCACGCGCTCCTCAGGCGGCAGAAACAAGGCATCGGTCTCCAGCACGTCGAATGCCTGGTAAAAGGCCGGCACGTTGCGTACGACGCCATTCACCCGGTACATGGTCGGTGCGTGGGGATTGGTCTCGATCTGAAGGCGCAGGGCTTCCTCGCGGTACTTGTAACGCCAGGCCTGGCCATAGCCGAGAAAAACGCGCTGCTCGCCGGTATATCCGTCCATCACCGGTGCCGCTTTGCCGCCGAGGGATATCTCGTAGGCGCGCAGCGCGATACCCAGCCCGCCCAGGTCGCCGATATTCTCGCCGAGCGTAAATTCGCCGTTCACGTGTACGTCCTGGTAAGGCTCGAAGGCGGAATACTGTGCCACCAGCCGCGCCGTCCGCTTTTCGAACTCTCCACGATCCGCGTCGGTCCACCAGTTGCGTAACACACCGTCGCCGTCGAATGTGCTGCCGGAATCGTCGAAACCATGGCCGATTTCGTGCCCGATGATGGCGCCGATCGCGCCATAGTTCACGGCGTCCTCCGCATGCAGATCGAAATACGGCGGTTGCAATATGGCTGCCGGAAATACAATCTCGTTGAGCGGCGGATTGTAGTAGGCGTTGACGGTCTGCGGCGTCATCTGCCATTCGTGTTTCTGCACCGGCCCCTTCAGTTTTTCAAGTTGCTGCTGGTACACGACCAGGGCCGACCGCTGTACGTTGCCGAACAAATCGTTCTGTTCGATCTCCAGTGCCGAGTAATCTTTCCAGATATCCGGATAGCCGATCTTGGGCATGAACTTCGACAGTTTGTCGAGCGCCTGCGCCTTCGTCTCGTCCGTCATCCAGTCCAGTTCGCGAATACTGGCTTCGTACGCCTGCAACAGGTTGTTGACGAGCACCAGCATCTTTTCCTTGGCTTCGGGCGGGAAGTGTTCCTTGACATAGACTTTGCCGACGATTTCGCCCAGGTTGCCGTTGACGATGTTGACGCCGCGGCGCCACAGCGGCAACGGTTCGTCGATCCCTTGCAAAGTTCTGCTGTAAAACTCGAAATTCTGCCGTTCCAGTTCCTCGCCAAGGATACCCGCGGACGCATTGAGCGCCGCCCACTTGAGATACCTTTTCCAGGTGTCGAGAGGGGTCTCGGTAATGATGCCGTCGAGTGCCTTCATGTATTCCAGCTGAGTGACGACTACGCCGTCGATATCGGCAATGCCGGCTTCGGCCAGGTAGGCATCCCAATTGAAGTTCGGCATCAGCCCGGGCAGGTCGGCCACCGGTATCTTGTTGTACAGCGCGACCATGTCGCGCGTATCCTCTTTTTTCATCTGCCGATCGGCGAGCCGGGTTTCGAGCTGCATGATCGTGTCCGCCGCCGCCGCGCTGTCGTCGATGCCCGCCAGGTCCAGCATGGTCGCAACATACGTTACGTATTGCTTGCGGATTTCCGCGGATTTGTCATCGTCCTTGAAATAATACTCACGATCCGGCAATCCCAGACCTGCCTGGTAGGTGTACATCATGTAGGTGTCGGGATTTTTGAAATCGACGTACTGCTGTAATGTAAACGGCATGCTGAAACCGGTTTTGTTTGCTTCCGCAAAGTACACAACCAGCTGATCGTAGTTTTCGAGTGCATCGATCGTTTCGAATTCATGCTTAAGTGGTTTCGTGCCGAGCGAGTTGCGTGTTTCCATATCCATGTAGGAATGGTAGAGATTGCCGACCTTTTGCTCGTCGCTGCCTTCGGGAAAATCACCTTCGGCGGCCTGCTCGATGATCGCTTTCACCTGTTCCTGTGCCTGGTCGTTCAGCATCGTGCCGATTCCGTACCCAGGCTTGTCGGCCGGGATCGCGGCGGTGTCAATCCAGCCGCCATTGACGTAAGCATTGAAGTCGTCGCCCGGACGGACGTCCGTATCCATGTGGGCGAGCAACAAGCCCGAATGCAATTTCGGTTCTTCCGTCGACTCGACGGCGACGGTTTCATCCTTGTTCTGCCCGCATGCGGCGAGCATCAATGCAATTACAAAAAATGATCTGTTCACGGCTGGACCTCACGTTGCGGCCATGGTGCAAAATCCGGTAACCCGCCGGACATGCGCATTATGCAGCATTTCCGGGCCGTGCAATCACTGCACCGATGGCTGTACCGCGACGGTTGTCTTCAGACGGTTGGCGCGCCAGGCGTCGACGCTGAATACAACGACCGCAATCCATATAAGCGAAAAGCATATGGCGCGCGGCACAGTGAGTTGCTCGCCGTAAGCCAGCCCCATCAGGAACTGTAAGGTCGGCGCAATAAACTGCAGGATGCCGATGGTCGACAACCTGAGGCGGCGCGCTGCCAGCGCGAAGAACAAGAGCGGGACTGCAGTCAATGGCCCGGCAAGCAGGAGCAGGCCGGCCATACCCGGATCATGCGTACCAAAGGCGGACGCTCCGCGCACCATGAGCCACCCCATGTAACCGCCGGCCAGTGGAAAAAGGACGAGGGTTTCGATGAACAGGCCCGGCATGCCGCCGATTGCAATCTGGCTGCGGATGACCCCGTAGATCGTGAACGACGTCGCCAGGGTGAGCGCGATGACAGGAAACTGTCCGCCGCTGACCGTCAGCACGGCAACACCGATCGCCGCGAGCGCCACGGCGAGCGTCTGCGGTGTCCGCAGACGCTCATGCAGAAACCAGACGCCGATGGCGACATACATCAACGGATTGATGTAATAACCGAGGCTTGCCTGGAAAATATTCCCGCTTTGCACCGCGAGGATATAACCGAACCAGTTGATCGCAATGAAAACCGCGGCCAGCGCGAGAAACCCGAACGTGCGCCGCTCGCCCAATGCACGTTTGACCTCCGGCCATTGCCTGCGCAGCGCTACGATCAATGCGCCGAAGGGCACCGCCCACACAATCCGATGCGCCAGGACTTCCGCCGCCGGCACAGCCGACACGATCTTGAAATAGATCGGCATGAAGCCCCACGTCGTGTACGCAATCAGGGCCGCAATCAGGCCGTTACGGGTTCGGTCTTCGTCCGTTTCGTCAGCGGCGGCAGTCGACGGAATATTCATGAAGCGCGCTTAAACGTCGGCTGGAGACAGCCGGAGGCGCCCGCTGTACGGGCGCCAACCGTCTTGCGAAAGGGTCGCTATCGGATTCCGCCGAGAAAATCCTGCTTGCCGACCGCCACTCCATTGTGTCGCAGGATGTTGTAAGCGGTGGTCACGTGAAAATAGAAGTTCGGCAGTACAAATCCCAGCACGTAGTCGCGGCCGCTGAAATTCAGCGTCCGGTTCGGCAGTTTCATTTCGATGGCTTTATCCTCCGCCCCCTCAAACTGCTCCGGCTTGAATGTGGAGAGATAATTCAACGCCTTGCGAATACGCGCATGCACGTCCCCGAACGTGACTTCGTCGTCCTCCCATTTGGGGAGGTCGCTGCCGGACAGCCGCGCGGCAGCGCCCTTGGCGGTATCGGTCGCGATCCGTATCTGCGCCACGAACGGCAGCATGTCCGGATACAACCGCGCCTGGATCAGCACGTCGGCGTCGATCTTTCTCTCCTGTGCGTATTGCTCTGCTTTGGATACGATTTCATCCAGATTCAAAAGCATGCGGGACAATGCGGAAACAGTCTGGTCGAAGGTGGAAATTGCCACTGTCACTCCTCCTTTGACTACGGGTCAGCCGGCGGATAACGCGCCGGACGCTTTTGCCGTATGGGTAGCGATCGCATCCATGAGCGGCGGTGAAAGGCAATCGTAGGGTTCCAGGCCCTTTTGTTTCAGCCGTCCACGGATATCATTCATCTTCGCCGGATTGACGCCGGACTCGATGATCGAGGACACGAATGCGGCGAACTCGGGCGGTGACCAGCCCTGCTCCGCCGACAGTTCGGTGTGAACGAAATCGAGGCCATAAAACGGGTGGTTCTCGTTGTCGATGCGTCCGTACATGTGAACGCCGCATTTGCTGCATGCGTAGCGCTTGATGGTCGCTTTCGGATCGACAACCTTGAGTTTGTCTTCATTCGCCGTCACCTTCACTGACTCGCGCGGCACGACCGCGACCATCGAAAACATCGCGCCTTCGGGCTTCCAGCATTTGGTACAGCCGCATACATGGTTGTGGGCGGACTGGCTGGACACTTTGACGGTGACCGCCTTGTCCTTGCAATGACACCCCAGCGTGCCGCCGGAAAATCCTTTCGCGGCCGCTTTAAATCCCTGATCGATAATCGGATGGATGGACACTTTTTCGCTCATGGTACCCTCTCCTCGTGACTTGGTGTTTGACTGCGGAGGTTTAGTGTAATCCGGCGGAGTGCCTGACGCAGTTTTTTTTCGCGGAGGGGCAGCCTGTTATCATGACCGCTCACCCGCCTGAGAGTCAGCCTCATGTTCCGCACCGGTACCTGCCTTGCCCTCGTCGTCCTGTCCAGCCTCATTGCCGCCTGCTCGCCGTCGTCGGACAGTGACCCGGATGGCGAACCGGCGGCGCGAACACCGAAGGAGGAACCCTTAAGCGACGCACTGGCCGTCATTTCCCGCGACAACCTGGAGCAGCACCTGCAATTCCTCGCGTCCGACGAGCGCAAGGGCCGCATGACCGGCACGCCGGAATACGATGAATCCGCGTCGTATGTCGCGCAGCAATTCGAAACCCTCGGGCTCGAGCCCGGCGGCAGCGATGGCTGGTACCAGAGCGTACCGCTGATCGCCAACAGGATCGATGTGGAGAGCGCCACGGTGACCGTGCATGAGGATCAGGGAGAGGCGAACCTCAAATGGAAAGAAGATTTCATCATGGGCGGCGACGAAGTGCGAGACGAGACCCGCGTACGCGGCGAAGTCGTGTTCGTGGGCTACGGCGTGCACGCACCCGACATGGGTTATTCCGACTACGAAGGGATCGATGTCAACGGCAAGATCGTCGCAATGTTCGGAGGTGCACCGCCGGCTTTTCCGCACAATCAACGAGCGTTCTATTCATCCAGTCGCACGAAAGCCGACGAGATGGTCAGGCGTGGCGCGATCGGCGCGGTCGCACTGCGTTCGCGGATCGACCAGAAGCGGGTTCCCTGGGACCGTCTCAGCCTGAATGCCGGTGTGCGGCCGGGCATGTCGTGGGTTACCAATACGGGCGATGTGCAGGACTATCACCCGGAGATCGAGGGTGCCGCGGTCATCGACGTCGCAGCGGCCCGTGACCTGTTTGCGAGCGCACCGATCAGTTTCGAGGACGTCCTGGATGCTGCCGACGCCGGCAAGCCGCTGTCCACACCGTTGGGTGTCGAGGTGACCCTGAGCCGCAAAACCAGCCATGAGGAGGAGACAAGCCCAAACGTCATCGGCGTGATTCGCGGCAGCGATCCTGAACTCCGCGATGAGTACGTCGTCTACTCGGCACACCTGGATCACGTCGGCACCGGCAAAGCGGTCAATGGCGACACCATTTATAACGGCTTTTACGACAACGCCATGGGCATTGCATTGGTGATCGAAGCCGCCCGCGCATTCGCAGCCCTGCCGGAGCCGCCGCGCCGCTCGATTCTTTTCGTTGTCGTGACCGGCGAGGAACGCGGACTGCTCGGTTCCGACTATTTCGCGCACTACCCCACCGTACCGCCGGACTCCATGATCGCGAACGTGAACCTCGACATGCCGCTGCTCTTGTATCCGCTGGCCGACGTGATCGCTTTTGGTGCCGAGCATTCGTCGCTGGAATCCGTTATCGAAACCGCCATCAAGGCGGAAGACTTCGTGTTGACGCCCGATCCGGTGCCCGAGGAGGTCCTGTTCATTCGCAGCGACCAGTACTCCTTCGTGCGGCAGGGCGTGCCTTCCGTCTTTCTGTTCCCGGGCTTCACCTCGACGGATGCTGAAATCAACGGCGAGGCGATATTCCGGGAACACATGTCGACTCACTACCACCGGCCCAGCGACGACCGTACGCGCCCCGTGGACTGGAGTTCCGCGTTGCGGTTTGCGAGAGCCAATGTGCGAATCGGTCTCGCGGTCGCCGCCCAAACTGCGCGCCCGACCTGGAACGAAGGCGACTTCTTCGGCGCTCGCTTCGGCAAAGAGCGGCTCGGCCATACGAAGTAAGGGGTGAAAAAGAGCCCGGCATCCTTGCGGGTGCCGGGCTCATTGCAGTCACAACGTACCTGTCAGCGCAGCGAACCTGGTTCTACTGCGCCGCGCAGCTGCGGATCGCTCCGGCTTCGTCGCCGGAAATGATGTTTGCGTTTTTCATGTCTTTCGTGAGCTGCGCGATGCAACTCTGCCGCTGTCCCGGGTTGGGATCGACAAAAGGCGACGTGCAGGCAGCGAGCAGGTCGGCGATGTAACAACCGCCCGCGATCGCGCCGAAGGCCGATGCCGGTGTCGATGGGAACAGGAATTTCTTGCTGGGGAACACGACATATTGACCGAGCCGATTCTCGACTCCGCTGTCGCAACCGTTGACGATGACGGTCGGCCGATTGTCGGCATTGATCGGACAGGAGATATTGCCGTCCCATCCGATATCGGTGAGCAGTTCGTCCGTCAGGTCGACGTCTCCCTCGTTCACGTCCACGTCGTTGGTGCTGAAAGGTTCCATCAGCACATTCGGAAAGGCAGACGTGTCGTAGTGCGAGACGGACGATCCGGGTGCGATTACGGTCGGAGCATACATCCTGAGCCGCCCGGCCGGATCCGTTCCGGCGAGCGAACCATCGCCGGCCGCCGCGCCGATATCGACCGCCGTGCCCGGGAAGCTCCGCAGCACCTGTCCGCCGTTCATGGTGACGCTCACCGCGGTAATACCCACCGCGCCGCTGCCGCCCAGGCCGGGAGGTGTGGCCCCGGCCACGTTGTCGGCAACAATCACCGCGCTCGCTCCGGCCGCTTCCGCATTTTGCGCCTTGATAACGAATGTGCAGGTCCCGCGATCGACCAGCGCGATACTTCCTGCGCTAAACCCGACCAGCGGCTCACAGCCGTCCGATGCCGTGCCCGTGCCGTCGTTGGCAAGCTCGACGGTGCCCTGAATGCCCGCGGCGGGTAGCGGCGGACCGAAGGACGCCGTACCGAATTCTAATTCCACTCCGGCGAGGTTCGCAGGCGCGGTAATCAGGAGCACCTGTGCCGGACCCAGTACGTTCGGCGCCTCGCTGGTCACTTCCGGACCGTTCCAGACCAGGTTGGGTGCGTTACCGGTCGACCAGAGACGCTCGAAATCGATCATCTGGTCCCAGCGTTTGCCCAATTGGTTGTCGCCCAGGAAGCGTGTCCATTGGTCCGGGAAGCCGAGAAAGAGCTGGCCCGTATTGTCGTCGGAAAACGTCTGGAAGCCGAGGCCGTGGCCCACTTCATGCGTCAGCACCGCAATGAAGTCGATCGCGCCTTGCGGTGGATCGTTCGTGAACCCGTAATACCACGCGCTGTTTTCCAGGCAACCCGGTTTACCGAGATTCGCGTTGAAAAAGGTGACGATCTCGTCATTGAACGGAGGCGCGAGAAGGCCGGGATCGGGATCGCTGCCGTTCAGATCCATGCCCGCGAGATTGTTGGCGAGCGCTCCGCCATACCAGGTACTCGGAAAGATCGGCCCGGGGAAATCGCGGAAGACGTTCAGAGCACCGGCAGACCCCAGTGTGCCGCCGGTCGCCGTACACGACAAGGCTGCAAACGAGGCCTGCAGAACGATCTGCGTATTGATATCCAGATTGCCGTCCCAGATGGCAACGACGTGTTTGTAAGCCTCCAGCCGTTGTTCGCCGACCGTCGTGCCGGGATTGCCGTCGATCGGTGCTGCGGGCGTTGGATCGCTGAAGCCGATGCCCGGGTTCGGATCGACGACGTTGATCGTGAAGTTGCCGACGACGACGGGTCCGTTGTCCGCAATGGATGCGCGAAGCGGTGCAAGAGCGAGCATGACGAAAGCCGCGCCCGCCAGAAGGGTGTGGTTTTTCATGATTACTTCTCCGGCAGGTCGGTGGCGGGCCGGCTGGAGAGGTTGCCGTCTTCGTCCATCGTCAGGTGACCAAAGCTCAGCGTGCCGTCGGGATTTTCAGTGGCTGTGAGGAACTGCAACTTGCTCAGAGCGACAGTGGCCGACACCGTGCCATCCGCACGCGTCCGGACGTAGTGTTTGCCTTTGTGCTCGCCGGCAATTCTCGCGAGATCCCGTTGCACCGCCTCCGCGGCCTGTCTCAACTCGGCCTCGGTAGGTTGGCGGCGATTGCCGTTTTCATCGGTGAAATACAAACTCGCGGGCATCTTGGCAGTGTGAGCCGGAGTGTCGTCGCCCGGTGGCGGCTGGGGCGGCTCATCTGCAATCGCCCGCGGTGATTGCAATGACGCGCCCGCAACCAGAAATATCGCAAGCGCCGCAGCACAGGACGTGATGGGTGTCGTCATCGTTATATCCTCTTCTTTTGCAACAAAAACAAGGAAAACAGGGGCATCCCTGCAGCCAATCGATGTCCGTATGTAAGGGGGGTGTGAAGAGCCGGTCGGTAGATAGCCGGCGGTTCGGGGAAGTTATCACCGGCAGCCGGGCACGACTGCCAGATGAGGTAAGCCGACTCTACTGCCGCCCTTCCTGTTGTTCAATTGAAGCCGGGGCTTTTATTATGTTAAATTAGAAACTATCTGTTTTATAAGTAACTTAACGCGCTCGCTTCGTGTCATTTCGAGTGTGAACGGGACGGTGTCGCACACAAACCGCAGCCGCCGGCGCACGCGTGTGCGTTTCCGCACAGATTCCAGATAGTGCGGCATCACGCCAATCAAT
Organism: Woeseiaceae bacterium; assembly: GCA_050738315.1. Taxonomy (GTDB): domain Bacteria; phylum Pseudomonadota; class Gammaproteobacteria; order Steroidobacterales; family Woeseiaceae; genus IDS-8. The sequence continues at coordinate 4,240 of JBOHZD010000113.1, read as the reverse complement.
TTGCGGACCCGATACAATGGATGGTTCACAATCCAGGAAACATCGATGATTCAGGCTGCCAACGTGCTCGATACCGATTCCCCGCTCTCCCGCTTGCATGAGATGCGCCAACAGGGCGGCCGGCCGCGTACGACGGGCCTCGCGGATCGGACGATTCTGCGCTTCCTCGCCCGGGATGCCGCGCTCGCGACGGCGATCGATAGAGCCTGGAATGAATTCGAGAAACTGAAAAAGACCCTGCCGGATTTACTCGAGCAGGACGAAGTCGAACAGGCGCGCCGCATCCAGGACGGTTTTGTCAATTTCTACGCCACCGACGCAGTCAATCCTTACGTTGCCCTGGCGGCTCAGGGACCGTGGATCGTAACGCTCAAAGGGGCTGTGGTTTACGATTGCGGCGGCTACGGCATGCTCGGTCTCGGTCACGTGCCCGAAGCGGTGCTGGAAGTCATGAATCAGCCGCATGTCATGGCCAACATCATGACGCCCGCCATCAGCCAGATGCGTTTCATCGATCATCTGAAAAAGGAACTGGGCCACACGCGAGGCGGCTTGCCGTTTACGCGCTTTCTGTGCCTGAACAGCGGCTCCGAGGCCGTGTCCGTGGCGGCGCGCATCGCGGACATCGCGACCAAGCAGATCACCGATCCGGGCGGCCGATATGAAGGATGCGAGATTCGCGGCCTGACGCTGAAGGGCAGTTTTCACGGCCGCACCGAACGGCCGGCGCTGCATTCGCATTCAACACAGAAGAATTACCGCGAGTACCTCGCGTCTTATCGCGCGACGGATTACCTGTGGACGGTCACACCGAACGACATCGAGGAACTGGAAGCGGTATTTGCCAGGGCCGAAAAAGAGCACGTCTTCATCGAAGCATTCTTCATGGAGCCCGTCATGGGCGAAGGCAATCCCGGCCGGGCAGTGGATCCGGAGTTCTACCTCCGCGCGCGGGAGTTGACGGAAGAGCATGGCTGTCTGTTCCTGGTGGATTCCATACAGGCGGGGCTGCGCGCGCATGGCGTGCTGTCGATCGTCGACTATCCGGGCTTCCAGGCCTTGCCGCCCCCCGATATGGAAACGTATTCAAAAGCATTGAATGCCGGGCAGTACCCGCTGTCGGTACTGGCAATGTACGGTCGCGCGGCGACCCTTTACCGTCCCGGCGTCTACGGCAATACGATGACCAGCAACCCGCGTGCGATGGACGTGGCGGTGGCCGTGCTGCAAAGCATTACGCCTGCAGTGCGCGAAAACATCCGCACCCGCGGCAGGCAACTCGTTGAAGGCTTACAAAAGCTCGCGGACGAACTTGGAGATGCCATCACGCGGGTACAGGGAACGGGGTTGTTGCTGAGTTGCGAACTGCATTCGCGTTACAAGTGTTTCGGCGAGAACAGCACGGAAGAATTTCTGCGACGGCATGGTCTCGGAGTCATACACGGAGGCACCAACTCGTTGCGATTCACACCATATTTCCTGATGAGTGCCGAGGAAGTGGACCTGGTCCTGGAGTTGATGCGGGAAGCATTGCTGGACGGCCCGACGCTGGCGCCGGAATAAACGCCTATTGCAATTTCGGTCGCCCGCATGGCGGCTCCTACAGATGCAGAATTCGAGCGCAGCGCACACCGACACCCGGACGGTGGGAACGGCGGTGCCCCGATTCGAGTGCAACGAGCACTCGCTGCAAGGGGTCAATCCGCGGTTCGTGCGATGCCGTAGCCTTCCGGCAATTGCATGTCCAGGTTCTCCGCCAGGAACGCCCAGCGGTCGGTGTAGGATTCGATCAGTTTGCTGGTCGGCGTGCCGGCGCCGTGACCGGCCCGGGTTTCGATGCGGATCAGGATCGGCGCGTCGCCGCCCTGCGCGTCCTGTAAGGCCGCCGCATACTTGAAGCTGTGTCCGGGAATGACGCGGTCATCGGTGTCGGCCGTCGTCACGAGAATCGCCGGGTACTCGGTGCCCGCTTCGACATTGTGATACGGCGAATACGCATACAGCGCCTTGAATTCCTCCGGGTCGTCAGACGAACCGTAGTCGTCGACCCAGAAGCGGCCCGCCGTGAATTGATTGAATCGAAGCATATCCATCACACCGGCGGATGCGATCACGGCGCCGAACAATTCCGGCCGCTGGTTCGTAACGGCGCCGACCAGCAGTCCCCCGTTACTGCCGCCGAAGATCGCGAGTTTGTCGCTGTTGGTGTAGTTCGCATCGATCAGGTACTCCGCGGCTGCAATGAAATCATCGAACACGTTCTGTTTCTCCAGCTTTGTGCCCGCCTTGTGCCATTCCTCGCCGTACTCGCCGCCGCCGCGCAGATTGGCAACGGCGTAAACGCCGCCCATTTCCATCCAGGCGAGCCGCGTCACGGAAAATCCGGGCGTCATGGACACGTTGAAGCCACCGTAGCCATAAAGCATCGTCGGCCGGTCGCCATCCAGTTCGAGTCCCTTCCGGTGCGTGATAAACATCGGTACGCGCGTGCCGTCCTTCGAGTCGTAGAACGCCTGCTCCACCACGTAGTCGTCCGGTTCGTAATCGACCTGCGCCTTTCTGAAGACTTCCGTCTCGCCGGTTTCCACGTTCAACCGGTTGATGCTGTCCGCGACGTTGAAGCTTTCATAGCGGAAAAACGTTTCAGGATTGTCGGCCTTGCCATAAAAGCCGGATGCTGTGCCGATGCCGGGAAGTTCGACGGCGCCCAACGGTTCGCCGTGCGTGTCGAATATCTGCACGACGGAATGGGCGTCCTGCATGTACTGCCCGATCACGTGGCCACCGACCAGGCTCGCCGTCGTCAGCACATTCCGACCCTCCGCTATGACTTCCCTGCGGTTGTCCGGTGCCGGTTTTTCGACGTCGATTGCGATCAACTTGCCGAGCGGCGCCGACTCGTCCGTGCGGAAATAGAGTTCGCCGCCGAGGTTGCCGATGAAGGTGTAGCCGTGCTCGAAACCTTCCACCAGCATGGCCGGCGCCGAGCCCTCGACCTTGAAGTCCTGATACACGATCTGGTGGCGCTCGTCCGTGCCTTTCCAGACGGTGATGACGAGGAATCGCCCATCGTCGGTCACCGAGGTCAGGTAATTCCAGTCCGGGTGATCGGTGTTCGTGTAGGTCAGCACATCGTCTTCCTGCGCGCTGCCGAGGCGATGAAAGTACACGGCCTGATGCGTGTTCAGCGATTGATACTTTGCACCGTCGCCCGTGCCCGGGTAACGGCTGTAATAGAAACCGGAGCCGTCGGAAGCCCATGCCAGGTTGCTGTACTTGAGCCACTCGAGCGTATCGTCCAGTACTTCCTTCGAGGCCACGTCCAGCACACGGCCGGTGTGCCAGTCCGAACCGCTGGCCTGGACGAGATACGCCACATGTTTGCCGTCCGGGCTCGGGTAATACGCTCCGAGCGCGATCGTGCCGTCTTCCGACCAGGTATTCGGATCGAGCAGCAGGTCAGGCTCGTCCGAGAGCGCCGCCTGTGTGTAAATCACATCCTGGTTCTGCAAGCCGTCGTTGTAACTGTAGTAGTAGCGGCCACCTTCCCTGAACGGGAGGCCGTAGCGTTCGTAATCCCACAATTGCGTCAGCCGCGCCTCGATCGCGGCGCGTTCCGGGATAGCTCCGAGATAAGCAAAGGTCAGTTCGTTCTGCGCATCGACCCATTGCCGCACCGCTTCGCTCTCGCGCACATCATCCTCGAGCCAGCGGTATGGGTCCGGCACGCTGACACCATGGTACGCATCGACCTGATCGACCTTCATAGTTTCGGGATACTCGAAGCGACTCCTGTCGTCGCCGGAACAACCCACCGCAACCATCAACAGAAAACCCGGCACGCTCAGAAGTACGGACAATCTTTTCACGGACCCGCTCCACGATGCAGTGGCGATGGCGTCGGACCCTATCACAGACCTGCGACGCCTGCGAACGGCCGGAATTCGTCGTTACCGGCCGCTTCGTTTAAGATCGCCTCTTTTCAATTCGACCCGGGAGCCGGACCCATGATTCACGACGCCAGGCCGCTTGCACTGCTCGCCTTATTCGTCGGCACATTTGCACTCGCCGCCGAAGATTCCGAGGAACCGGCTCCGTGGGATGTGAATGATCCGCCGGGCGAGTCCCGCAGCATTCCGATCGATACGACGAGCGGCACCTGGATGAGCCTGGACGTGAGTCCGGACGGTCGGACGATTGCGTTCGATCTCCTCGGCGACATTTACGTATTGCCGATCGC
>JBOHZD010000112.1:0-13958 GCA_050738315.1 Woeseiaceae bacterium | reverse complement strand
TGCGGCTGTATCTCGACATCGAAGCGGCGCGCCGCCTCGAACAGGCGCAGCATGACCTGCCCGAACGAAATCTCGGCCAGCGGTTTGCTGAAGATGGGTTCGCAGACGGTGCGCACCGCCGCCTCGAGTTCGTCAATGCGTGTGTCCGGCGGCACCCAGCCGGAATCGAGATGCAGTTTCGCGATCTGGTGGTAGTCGCGATCGAAAAACGCCATGAAATTGCCAGCGAGGTATTTCTGGTCGCTGGGACTCAAGCTGCCGACGATGCCGAAATCCACCGCCGCATACTTCGGATGCTCCGGATCGTCCACCTGCACGAAGATATTGCCGGGGTGCATGTCGGCATGAAAAAAGTTATGGCGGAATACCTGCGTGAAGAAAATCTCGACGCCGTTTTCCGCGAGGCGCTCGACGTTGGTGCCGGCGCGCTTCAGTGCAGCCATATCGCTGATCGGAATGCCGTAGATGCGCTCCTGCACGAGCACTTCCGGCCTGCAGTAATCCCAGTACACCTCCGGCACGTACAACAGATCCGAACCTGCGAAATTGCGCTTCAACTGTGCCGTGTTGGCGCCTTCCCGCATGAGGTCCAGCTCGTCGATGACCGTCTTCTCGTACTCGGCAACGACCTCCAGCGGGCGCAGCCGCTTCGCTTCCGGCCAGTAGCGGTCCGCAAGGTCGGCGAGCGCCATGAGCACGGCAAGATCCTGTTCGATCAGGCCGCGCACGCCGGGCCGCAACAGTTTCACGATGACTTCGGTACCGTCCCTCAATTGCGCCGTGTGCACCTGGGCGATCGACGCCGCCGCGAACGGCTCATTGTCGAAACGTGCGAACACCTCGCCGACCGGGCGCCCGTAACTCGCACTCAGAATGTCGACGGCCACCGTGGCCGGAAAAGGCGGCACCCGATCCTGCAGCTTCGCCAGTTCGTCCGCGATGTCGGGCGGCAGCAGGTCGCGACGGGTCGAGACCGCCTGGCCGAACTTGACGAAAATCGGTCCGAGTTCCTCGAGCGCGAGACGAATGCGTACCCCGAGCGGTGCGGAACGGTCGATCTTGCGAGGAAAAAGATAGAAAACGTAACGCAGGGGGCGCAGGAAATGGGTCGCAAGAATGACTTCGTCGAGACCGTGGCGTACCAATATGCGCTGGATGCGGAAGAGCCTCCGCAATGTCTGTTTGCGCCACATGAAATGATCGGCCGGTCAGCCGCGAGGTGTAGCCGGACCCGCCAGGGTTTCGAGACGTTTCAGCCGCGCGTCCATGCGCGCTACGTCGTCGCGCAGCGTATCCACCCGCTCGCGGAAGTCCTCGACCTCGTAGCGCCCCGGCAATTCGCGACTTTCCTCCTGCAGATATTCGCTCACGTTCTGGCGGAGCGTTCTGCCCGCACCCTGTCCCCAGCGCCGTAGAGTCCTCGCGATGTCGCCCAGGCCGTGTGCCGCGACGTCGCCCACGATTCCCGACAGTTCTTCCTCCAGATCCGGCTTGCCGTAATCGAGCAGCCTCTGGAAAGCACGCGCGATCTGCGCATCGCCGGTCAATTTCAGCGAGCCGTCCCGCACCGCGGACTCACCGGATTGTGCGGTTCCACCGGCGGCCATTGCCGCAAGCGACAAGAGCGAACCGGTGATTGCGGCGTCCGGCTCGCCGTCGAATTCACCCTGCAGTGCAATCTCCTCCGCTGCGACACGGAAGTACATGGCGATGCCGGTGTTTCTCACGCGGACGGCAACGATTTTTCCCTGCAGCTCGCGGCACAGTTCGCACGCGGGGGTCTGGCCTTGTATCTGCCGATTGATCAATCGGGTCACCGGCTGCAGCATCTTCTCGAGGGCGTTCATGGGCGTTGTGCGATCAAAGGCGATAACCGATGTGCAGCGCAACGATGCCGCCGGCCAGGTTGTGATAGCGGCAAGGGTCGAAGCCGGCGTCGCGCATTATCCCGAGCAGGGTTTCCTGGTCGGGGTGCATGCGAATGGACTCGGCGAGGTAGCGATAGCTTGCCTCGTCGCGGGCGACGAGCTTGCCGAGCACCGGCAAGACGTTGAACGAGTAAAAGTCATACGCAGGCTTCAGCGCATCGACCGGCTTTGAAAACTCGAGAATCATTGCCTTGCCGCCGGGCTTCAGTACGCGGCACATCGATTGCAGTGCTTTCTGCTTGCCGGTCACGTTTCTCAGGCCGAAGCCGATCGTGATGCAGTCAAAGGTAGACTTGGCGAATGGCAGAGCTTCGGCATCGACCTGTGCGACGGACAGGTTGCCCGCAATTCCCGCGTCGATCAGGCGCCGCCGGCCGCGTGCCAGCATGTTCGCATTGATGTCGGCCAGCACGACATGTCCGCGATCGCCGACCCGTCGCGCAAACGCGAGCGCGAGGTCGCCGGTGCCGCCGGCAAGGTCAAGCACGACATGGCCCGGGCGCACGGCTGCCTGATCCACCGTGAAGCGTTTCCAGAGCCGGTGCAAGCCGCCGGACATCAGGTCGTTCATCACGTCATAGCGATCGGCCACCGAATCGAACACGTCTCTCACATGCCGTGCCTTGTCGCGCAGTGGGACGGTTCTGTAACCGAAGTGGGTTGTATTCGATTCCTTGTTCATCATCGCCCGTGCGGGTGCAGATCAGTTCTTGTCATCGCGAGCATACCCCGCGGCCGAGAGACGGTCGAGATAAGCCTGCCAGTTGCGGGCGCGATCGCGCCCCAGTTCGTACAGATACTTGAAAGTGTAGAGACCCGTATCGTGGCCGTCATCGAAAACGAGCCGCACGGCGTAACGGCCGACCGGCTCGATACGGACGACCTGTACGCCCTCCTTACCCGTCTGCAGGCGTTCCTGGCCCGGCCCCCCGTGCCCCTTGACCTCGGCGGACGGCGAATGAACTCTCAGGTACTCGAACGGCAGCTCGAAGCGGCTGCCGTCGTCGAACTCGACCAGGAGGATCCGGGATTTGCGGCGTAAGCGGATTTCGACCAGTGTGGGTTCCACGTGCGGCGATCCTCGTTGCCCGATCAGAGTATGTAGCGGCTCAGGTCCTCGTCCCTGGACAATTCCGCGACGTGGTCGTTGACGTAGCCGGCATTGATCTGCACATGGCTGCCGCTCTTGTCGGACGCTTCGAACGACACCGTCTCGAGCAGACGTTCCATCACCGTATGCAGGCGCCGCGCGCCGATGTTTTCGGTGCTTTCGTTGACGTGATAAGCCACTTCCGCGATGCGCCGCACGCCGCTTTCGGTGAATTCGATCTGCACGCCTTCGGTTGCGAGCAGCGCGGTGTACTGTGCCGTCAACGACGCATCGGGCTCGGTCAGTATGCGGACGAAATCCTCGGTCATGAGCGAATTCAGTTCAACGCGAATCGGAAACCGGCCCTGCAGTTCGGGGATCAGGTCCGACGGCTTCGAGACATGGAACGCGCCCGAGGCAATAAAGAGAATGTGATCGGTTTTGACCATGCCGTACTTGGTATTGACGGTCGCGCCTTCCACCAGCGGCAGCAAGTCGCGCTGCACGCCTTCGCGCGACACGTCGGCGCCGATACTCTCGGAGCGGCGTGCGACCTTGTCCAGTTCGTCGAGAAACACGATGCCGTGCTGCTCGACCGCTTCGAGCGCCTGCGCCTTCACTTCCTCGTCATCCAGCATCTTGGCGGCTTCCTCGTCGGTCAGGAGCTTCATGGCTTCGCTGACTTTGAGTTTGCGCGTTTTCTGCCGGTGACCGGACAGGTTCTGGAACATGCCTTGCAACTGGCTGGTCATTTCCTCCATGCCGGGCGGCGCCATGATCTCGATGCCCACGGGCAGGGCCTGAATGTCGACTTCGATCTCCTTGTCGTTCAGTTTTCCCTCGCGCAGCATCTTGCGGAATTTCTGGCGCGTCTCGGTCATGTCTTTGGGCAGCGCCTCGACTTCGTTGGTGGCGCGGTTGCGTGGCTGCGGCAATAGCGCGTCGAGGATGCGTTCCTCTGCCGCATCTTCCGCGCGGTATCGGACCTTGGACATCGCTTCTTCGCGCGTCAGTTTCACGGCGGTGTCCATCAGGTCACGGATGATGCTGTCCACTTCGCGCCCGACATAGCCGATTTCCGTGAATTTGGTCGCTTCCACCTTGATGAAAGGCGCTTTGGCGAGTTTTGCCAGCCGGCGCGAGATTTCCGTTTTCCCGACGCCCGTCGGACCGATCATGAGGATGTTCTTCGGCGTGATCTCGCCTCTCAGGGGCTCGTCGACCTGCACGCGTCGCCAGCGATTGCGCAGCGCGATGGCAACCGCGCGCTTGGCTGCGTCCTGACCGACAATGTGCTTGTCCAGCTCCTGGACGATTTCCCTGGGTGTCATCTGTGACATCGTTATTCCTGGTCCTGGCCGTTCACCGGCAGTTCTTCGACGATAATGTTCTGGTTGGTGAAGACGCAGATCTGGCTCGCAATGAGCAGCGACTTCTCGACGATGTTGCGCGCATCCAGATCCGTGTTGGTCAACAGCGCAAGCGCGGCCGCCTGCGCAAAAGGACCGCCCGAGCCGATGGCCATGAGGTCGTTCTCGGGCTCGATCACATCGCCGTTGCCCGAGACGATAAATGAGCTGTCGGCATCGGCGATGCAAAGCAGCGCTTCGAGCCGGCGTAAGCGGCGGTCCGTGCGCCAGTCCTTGGCCAGTTCGATGGCTGCGCGGGTCAGATTGCCGTAGCGTTCCAGCTTGGTTTCAAACAGCTCGAAGAGCGTGAAGGCATCCGCCGTTCCTCCGGCAAAGCCGGCGATGACCCGTCCGCCGGCGAGTGTGCGGACTTTGCGGGCATTCGCCTTCATCACGGTGTTGCCCATGCTGACCTGGCCGTCGCCGCCAAGGGCAACACGGCCATTTCGGCGTACAGAGACGATCGTCGTCCCGCGAAATTGTTCCATTCCCGAATTCCTCACTGTTGTATGAGATCTGGCAGTATCGCGGGGCCTGCCAGTCAGCGCTTCGACTTCGCCCTGGAGCGAGCGCGCGGATGCGTCCGGTCGTATATCTGGGCCAGATGCTGGAAGTCAAGATGCGTATAGACCTGGGTCGTGCCGATATTGGCGTGGCCCAGCAACTCCTGCACGCCCCGCAGGTCGTGGCTGGACTCCAGCAGATGGGTTGCGAACGAATGCCGGAACAGGTGTGGATAGACTTTCATGTCGATGCCCTGCTTGCGGGCCCAGTGATCGACCCGTGCCTGTACGGAGCGCGGACTCAGGCGGGTGCCGCGGATACTCACGAAGAGCGCAGTCTCGGACGCTCCGGCGAGCGCCGGACGCGCCGCTTGCCAGTCGCGGAGGGCCTGCATCGCATAGCGCCCGACCGGCACGATGCGCTGCTTGCTTCCTTTGCCGGTGACGCGGACCGTGCAGTCGGTCATGTCGACGCTCGCCCGGTCGAGGCCGGTCAGTTCCGCGAGCCGCAAGCCGGAGGAGTAGAGCAGTTCGAGCATGGCCCGGTCACGCGAGACGACCGGTCCCTCGCCCTTGATGTCCAGCAGGCGGGCCATGCGGTCGGCATCGAGATTCGCCGGCAGGCGCTTGCTCGCTTTCGGAGACCTCAAGTCGGCGGCTGGATTCGATTTCAGCAGTTTTTCACGCTGCAGAAAGCGGAAGAACGAGCGTATCGCGGAAAGTCGCCGGGCGATACTGCGCGCGCCCAGTCCCTTGCGGTAACAGGCGGCGCTGAAGCTGCGTACATGTTCGCTGTCGACATCGGCCCAGCGCTGTACATGCTCGCGTTCGCAGTAGCTTGCGAGCGCTTCCAGATCCCTTTGGTAATGCTTGCAGGTGAGCGGGGACAAGCGGCGCTCGAATTTCAGGTGCCGGACAAAACGTTCGATCCACTCTGTTTCGTTCAGAAGCATGGGGCCATTGTAGGAGCCTGCCATGCCGGCGACCATTTTTGATCAGAACCGCTTCAACGCCTCGGCAACGAGATCCCCCAGCCGCGCCAGGAAATCGAAGCTCATGGCGGGATGAAAGCGATCGGCGTCAACGCTGCCGATCGCGAGAAACCCGACCTGGCATTTGTGGCCGAGCGGCACGAGCGCGGCGGACCCGACCTCGTCTGTATCCCTGCCGAACAGGAAATTTCTTTGTGAATCACGTACTTGTCCGCATCTGGGCCGGCTGCTTGCAAGGAAAGTCATGAACGATTGCAGGGCCGGATCGTCGCGTCCCATCGGCCTGCAAAAGCGTCCGGCCTGCAGGTCTCCGCAATGCGCGGGATCGCGGAACAGGACCAGGACGGATTGTTCGGCGCCGAATGCCGTGCGCAGCGCGGCCCCCACGGAATCCAGGGTCTGCGGCAGGTTGCGCGCGGCCAGCAAGTCGAGCGCCAGGCGGTGGATCTTGCCCGCCAGCGCATCGTTGGTCCTTGCAACTTCGAGCAGTTCCTTCAGTTTTCGTTCGAGTTTCACGTCCCTCTGGCGCAGCACAGAAACCTGGCGTTCCACCAGCGACACAGTGCCGCCTGTGACGTGTGGCAGACGCAGGGCACCGAGCAATGCACCGTGACGTTCGAAGAAATCCGGATGCCTTCTCAGGTAATCCTGCACTGCCGATTCCGACAGTTCCGCTTCAATGAAGTCCGCCTTTCGCTGCGTGCTCATAGACTTTAGCGTTCCCCCGATTCCTCGTTCTTTTTTGCCGGTCAGCCGGACCGGCGCCAGCTTACCATGAGCCGATGGACTTTTTATGCAGGCGACGGTAGTTTACATAAACCTAAAATAATCCAACAAACGTTCTCCGGGGACAGCTAATGCGGCACATCATGGTCATGAACGCCAAGGGAGGCTGCGGCAAAAGTACGCTCGCAACGAATATCGCTTCCTATTTTGCAAACGAAGGTTATGCCGTTGCACTCGCCGACTACGATCCGCAGCGATCCAGCCTGGACTGGCTCGAAAGACGGCCGGACAGCCGCCCGGAGATCGTCGGGGTCGCCGGTTTCGAGGACGGATTGAAACATGCGCCCCGCGGCGCCGATTTCACCGTCATCGACGCGCCCGCGCGTTCCCATGGAACGGAGTTGACCGAGCTGGTGCGGCACGCAGAAACGATCGTGGTGCCCGTGTTGCCGTCGACGATCGACATGCAGGCATCCGATCGCTTCATCAAGGAATTGAAAGCCGTCGGCAAGGTGGAGCGCAAAGAGGCAAAAATCGGCGTCGTCGCCAACCGCGTGCGCGAATACACGCTGATCTTCGAGGAACTGGACGAGTATCTGACCGCGGCCAAGGTGTCTTACCTGGCGTCGATACGCGAAGCGCAGAACTACGTTCGGGCGTACACGCGCGGGCTCGGCATTTTCGAGTTGCCCGAGTACCTGGCGTGGCCGGACTGGGAACAATGGGAGCCGCTGACAAAGTGGCTCCGCAGCGCGCGCAGCCAACCGTAACGAGAAGCAGCGGGACCGTTATCCCTCTGATACCGGCACGGGCGAACCTCGCTTTATCGATGACGCAAATCCGGAATTGCCGGAAGGTCCGACGTCGCGACCAGGCTCAAGCCCGCGCGAGACGCATCCGCGGCGGCCTCGCCTTCGCCCATTTCATTCAACAGATTCCCGTAGACCTGGTAGGCCTCCGGTGACGGGCGAATGGCAATCACCGTTTCCAGGTAGCTGCGTGCCTTGCCCCAGAGCTCGTTTCGCAGGCAGAGGCGCGCCGCGGCGAGCAGCAGATCGACGTCGTCGGGATGTTCCTTGAGCCAGCCCTCGGCGCGTTTGAGCTGTTTTGCCTTGTCGCTGCTTTCAATCAGGCCAAAAAGCCTGACGAGCGGCGCGCGCCACTCGCGCTTCAGTGCCAGGGCGATATCTTTTTCTGCCTTGTCGTTCTGACCGCTGCGCACGAGGCCCGCATAATAGGCTTCCAGCAACGCATCATTGTCTTTCAGGTCTTTCGGTACTTTCTGCCATGCGGCCAGCACGGACGGCTCGTCGACGGCTTTTTGCAGATTTTCCTGGTGCACCCGCACGGTCCATTTCTCGAGGAGTCCGTAATCGAGCCGGCCATTCTTCTGCAATCTCGGCAACAGCTCCGCGAGCTGCGGCCAGTCTTCGAGCCGGTAGTAGAGCCTGCCGAGCAGACTCAATGCATGACTGTGATTCGGTGCCTTCTCTTCGAGCTGCCGCAGCGTCGCGAGTGCCTGTTCGTATTGCCCCTGATCGAGCTGCAGTTCCGCCTGTGTCAGCAGCACCGCGCTCGCCGCTTGCGGTGTTCGTTCGTAGGCTTCCCGCAACCACCGGTCCCTGCGCTCATCTTCGCCCTGCAGATGCGCGGCCCGCGCCGCCTGCAGGTAATTCAACAGCGGCGCATCGCTGACATGGGCGCCCCGCGTCAGCAGTTTTTCACCTTTGGCGAAGTTGCCTTCCGCGACTTCGATCATGCCGCGCGTCAGGCGGTTCCCGGCGCGACCGCTTCTCAGGCGTCCCGCCGCTTCACCGAGTCTTCGAGGTGTTCTGAGGATCTTGATCAAAAGCCATGCAAGGAAAAGGATCAGTACGATAGAGGCCAACAGGACCGGCACCGACATTTCGACCACGTAATTGCGAAAATCGATGACGACGTATCCCGGGTCCTGCAACAGGAAGTGCGCGGCCAGCGCGCTGGCGACGAGCGCGATAACGACGATCAGGCCGAATTTCATTGCGCGGGCTCGGCCGGGCTGGCGATGGCTTCGTCCTGCGCGCGGCGCGTCCGGAATTGCCGCAGAAGTCTCAGTGACTCGGAAATGTCGGGCGGTGTTACGGAAAACGCGCTACCGGTCAAACCGGCAATGGTTTCCAGGGTGCTTTGTACCGCCTGGCTGTCGGACGCGTAATACCGGTTCAGCCAGGACGATGCGTCGTTCAGGCTTTTTTCGAAGATCGCCTGCTCACCGCGCAACAACGCGAGGCGTGCCGTTTGCAGTTGCAGCGCCAGATTGGCACGCAGGAAATAGGCAGCGTCCGGTGACATCAACGGCGTCACCTCTTCATCGGTGCGGCGCACCGATACGATGCCGCTGAACGCTCTCTTCAGCGATGCCAGGGCCCGATCGAAGCCGCTCCGCTCGACCCCGGTGTCGATTGCTTCCTGATCCGCCGTCGTGACGTCCTGCCGCAACGGCAGGGTGTCGACCTCATCGGCCAGGCTCGCCAGGGTCATGGTCATGCCTTCGATATCCGGTTCTTCCATTGCGTCGAGCTCGCGAAGTTCCCTCGACAACGCACGGCGCACATCGATCAGCGCGGGGTTCGCGAGTTCCCGGATGCGCTGGTCCGCGAAGCCGAGCGCAAGTCGGGCGTGCTCCGGATTCCCGGCGAGTTGCAACTGGGCATTCGCAATCTGCATGTAATACTCGGCTTCGGCGAGCAGCCAGGTGTCGCGCGCGCCGGTCGAGATGCCTTGCAACGAAGCGATGGCGCTTTCGACGCTCGTGAGCCTGCCCGGGATCGTTTCAAAGCGATTCAGAACGTCGTCGAGTTGTTTTTCCAGGGAGGCGATTTCGTCCGCGTATTCGCTGTCGCTCGTTGCAAGCTCGGCGAGCCGGCTCCTCAAGCCCGCAAGCGATTCCAGCGCTTCATCCACGTTTCCCGACAAGGTGGCGATCGACTCCTGCGAGCGTGCCGCTCTCGTCCCGTCCATGCGAGCCGTCCAATAGAGAAACCCCGTGCCTGCCACTGCAACCAGCGCCAGCAGCAACGCGAGCCATGCAATGGCTGACGAAACCGTCGTCTTCCGCCGCGCGGGTCTGGCGGCGGCTGCCGCTGCGGCCTCCGCGTCAGTGGTTGTTTCGGCAAATTCGTCGTCGGCGATGTCAGGGACGGCGGGCAGGGCCTCCTTCGTCACGGGCTCGGCATCGTTGTCATTGGGTTTCTGATTCATTTCGGTTTCCCGGCTTGATTCGCCACGCGATCAGCGCGCGGAGCATGTCGGCGGCCAGCGGTCCCGGGGCAAGAGTCGTCTGCGCAGCAGGTATTTTCTCCGCTGCAGTTTGTATCACACGTTTGCTGGGCGTCACCAGTGGCGTGGTCTTGAGCGCGTTGCGGCAATACTCCGGCAGAATCGACAGCAGGTGTTCGAGCGTTTCGACACTCATGATGGTCGCGCAGTCGATTCCTCCGGAGCGCCAGGTGCGTTCGATCTCTGCCAGCGCTTGAGGTGAATGCCGGGCCGGCAGGCGGCGATAAACAGACAGATAGTCCACGACGGCACCCCGCTCGCGCAGCACCTCCGCAAGCAGCCGCCGGCCGGTATCGCCTCGGACGATCCTGATGATCTTGCCGCGAACGGCCTGCAATTCGGGTTCCGCCAGCAGATGTTCGCTGTCGAAGCCGCTGGCCGAAAAAAGATCGACTCCCCTTCCGGCACGTTCGATCGCGGCTTGCGTCGCCGGACCGATCGCGGCCATTCGAACGCCCTCGCCGGCAACGGCCTCGAGTCCGAATTCGACGGCATTGGGGCTCGAGAAGATCACGAGGTCGGGTTTGGGCAGCGCCGCCTGTTCCTGTGCGATGATGTCGGCGTTGCGTCCCTGGATTTCGATCGCCGGAAACGGCACAGCCGTCCCGCCGGCCCCTTCGATGGCCGCGCTCAGATCGACCGCCTGATGCTGCGCCCTCGTGACCAGGATGCGGCAGTTTGCCAGCGGCTCCTGCGATGAACGGTCCGAAGAATCACTGCTCATGTAGAAATCGCGTCGCGAAGCAGTCCCGCAGCGCCCTGTTCGAGTAACCGGCGCGCGACTTCGCGACCCAGCGTCTCGGCATCGTCGGCGGAACCCGTCGCGCGCTGGCGCAGGATCGTGCGGCCGTCCGCCGACGCAACCAGCGCCTCCAGCGTCAACTCGCCGTCTTTCACGAAGGCGTAGCTCGCAAGCGGCGACTGGCAGCTGGCCTGCAAGTGCCTGGCGACCGCGCGTTCGGCCGCGGTCGTTTGCCGGGTCGTCGCATGTTCCAGCGCCGCCAGCGTTACTTTGAGCTCGCTCTCGCTGTCCAGGCATTCAATGCCGATGACCCCCTGCGACGATGCCGGCAGCATCCGGTCGGTCCCGAGCTGCTCGCTGATGCGGTCCTCGAGTCCAAGCCGCTGCAGACCGGCGCAGGCCAGAATGAGGGCGTCGAATCGCCGTTCGTCCAGTTTCCGGAGGCGCGAGTTGACGTTGCCCCTGAGCGGCCGCACCAGGAGATCCGGTCGCAGCGCCAGCAGCTGGGCCTGGCGCCTGAGGCTCGAGCTGCCGACGACGGCGCCGGGTGCCAGCGCCTCGATCGTGCGGCGGCTCCCGGAGACCAGTGCGTCGAACGGATTCGCCCGTTCGAGCACCGCCGCGATGCAAAATCCCCCGGGTATCTCGGCCGGTACGTCCTTCATGGAATGGACGGCGATATCGGCCCCGGAATTCTGCATCGCGGCTTCGAGTTCCTTGATAAAGAGGCCCTTGCCGCCGATCGCCTGCAGGCTTCGGTCGAGCGCTTCATCGCCCCGGGTCGTCAACGGGACCAGTGTGACCCGACCGACGTCCGGCAGGGCTGCGAGCAGGCCTGCGACGTGCCTTGCCTGCCACAGTGCGAGTTCGCTCTTGCGCGTTGCAATTCTGATGTCCACCGTTGTCAGCCGGCCTTGATGCGACGCCGCAACTCGGGCAGGTGCCGGCGGCTCACGATCAACCGGTCGTCCTGGCGGCGGCCCGGATTGCCGCCGCCTGTTCGCAAAGCCACTTCGATCTGTCCGTCCGTCGTTTGCCGCAGCGCTTCGATTTTCTGCACGGCGACGAGTGCGCGCCGGTGTATGCGGACGAATTCGTCGGCGAACTCGTCTTCCAGCATTTTCAACGACTCGTCCAGCAAATCCTGGCCGTTGCGATGATGCACACGGACGTATTTTTGATCGGCATGAAAGTAGTAGATGTCCGAAATC
The DNA here is from genome assembly GCA_050738315.1 of Woeseiaceae bacterium. Lineage (GTDB taxonomy): Bacteria > Pseudomonadota > Gammaproteobacteria > Steroidobacterales > Woeseiaceae > IDS-8. The sequence goes on along the minus strand of JBOHZD010000112.1, from coordinate 2,039 downwards.
GGAATCAGCTTCAATTCGCCGCGCACGCGCGCGCATACGTGATGGCGCCGTTCCGGCAATCCCGACTGCCCGACGATCCGTTCGAGTGCAGCGGGCTGGACGCACGCTGCATGCTTGAGTGCGCGTTCCAGGCGCTCTCGCCGCACCGGCTTCAGAACGTAACCGATCGCTCTCGCGTCGAACGCCGCCACGGCATACTCATCATAGGCGGTCGTAAAAATGACCGACGGCGGAGGGTCGAGCGCATTGAGGTGATACGCCGTCTCGATGCCGCTGATGCCGGGCATGCTGATATCGAGGAGGACAACGTCCGGCCTCACCTTTGCAATCAGTTCCAGCGCCTGCTCGCCGTTCTGAGCTTCCCCGACCACCGCGTGTTCGCCGATTTCATCGAGAAGTTGCCGGAGACGTGCGCGGGCCGGCGGCTCGTCGTCGACGATGAGAATATTCACGGCGCTTCCTCGTCATAAGGAAATTCGAGCCGCACGGTGAAGTTCGTGTCGTCTTCCTGCACGGACACGGTCGCACGCGCGCCGTATGCGAGTTCGAATCGCTGGCGGATATTCGACAGCGCCATCTGGTTCCCGGTCCTGCGGCGCGAACCGGCATTCGTAACCGGATTCCTGATCTCGATCCGGACACGTCCGTTGTCGAGCTGTCCGGTGACCCTGACCTCGCCGCCTTCGGGAAGCAGTTCGATACCATGGTAAATCGCGTTTTCGATCAGCGGCTGGAGCGTCAGGCTGGGCAGCAGAGCCCGCAACGGAAGCTCGCCCAGGTCCCAATGGATTTTCAGGCGGTCTCCGAGTCGCGCCTTCTCGATGCGCTGGTAAGTCGCGGCAATCTCGATTTCTTCCTTCAGGGTCGCGCGATCCTTGGGCCCGCCCAGGTTGGCGCGCAGCAAGTCCGCAAGATCCTCGACGGCTTCCTCGGCGCGTTGCGGGTCGCTGCGCGTCAAAGCGGCAATCGTGTTCATGCTGTTGAAAAGGAAGTGCGGCCGGATCAGGGCCTGCAATGCGCTGACACGCGATTGCGCTTCGAGCACGACGCTACGCCGCCATTCACTCGAAACGTACAGATACCGCATCGTCAGCGCGATGACGATCGAACTGATGGCGAATGTGCGCAGCAGGAATCCGCCGTGGCTGTCTTCGATGACGATCACCTGGCTGAAGTTTGCCGTGATCTGCCAGGCGGCCTCGGCCAGCAACAGGCACAGGATCTCGAGCAACAGGAAACCCAGGACGAACGTTTGAACCTTGCCGAATTTCTCGACCCGGCCGCGCATGCGGCAGAGCACGGCGGAACTCAGCAGCGCGAGCCACAGGACGTACAGCGACATCTCTGCCAGTTCGACCAGGAACAGACCGGGAGCGGGTTTGGCGGCCAGGGTCAAAACGATCGCCACGAGTTCCGCGACCAGAACCACCACGAGGATCGTGCCGGCCGCGCAAAAGTCGGGGAGGTAGCTTTGCGTTACTTTGTCGACAGCGGCCGTGGCTCTGTCCAAAGTGTGTCCTGATCGGCTGTGAAGCAGACATTGTAACGCGACTGACGGGGCGCGGGCTCTGTGGAGGGCGACCGGGTCACCGGGCGTTCCCGCAACAGCTCAGGACTTGCTGCAGTATTCCAGGACCTGTTCCTGCACCTTCGCGCGCGCGGCGACGGTTTCTTCTTCGTCCAGGTACACGCGCTCGCCATTCTCGTCCTCGCGGTACAGGCGCCGCGAGGTGACGAATTTCTGCAACCGTTCCTTGTACAGGGCACACTGCTCGGCGCGTTTCTCGGCCTCCGCGCGCAGCTCTTCCTCGGTCGGCCCCTGGCTCGCAGCCGCTGCTTCGCCGTTCGTCGCGGTGGCCGGAGACAGGGCGGGCGGCGGTATCCGTGCCGGCGCCTGGCGGTGACTGCCTGATTCGGTATTGAGCGCGATCACCGTCTCCGAGTCCGCGCCCGACGGCCGATCGCCGAAATGCACGACGCCGTTGTCGTCGGTCCATTTGTAGATATCGCCGGCTGCAACGACGCCCGGCGCTGCCGCA
>JBOHZD010000111.1:0-6295 GCA_050738315.1 Woeseiaceae bacterium | reverse complement strand
ATACGGCGAGACTGCCGTCCCGGCGGATGCGGGCGCGCAACCAGTCGTCGAGCTGGAACCAGATATCGTTCAGCGCTTGCGCGGAGAGGTATTCGGCGCCGCGCATGGGCGGCGCGCCTTCGAGCAGCGCGGCTGTTTCCGGTTCGTCGAGGGCGGGGACTGGACCGGGATGCGTCGGGTCGGCCTGAGCGATACGGCATCGCTCGGCGAGATAGCGGCAGGCGAAAGATCGCCAGAAGCCGAGCGTCGGCGACAGCGCGGCGGTATGCTCTTTGGCCGCAAGGGCGATGAGCCCCGCGGGAATGCCTTCATCGAACCCCCGCACCATCAGCCCCGGTTCCCGGAGGGCATTGCGGTCCTCCCCCGTCGTAAAGAAGAGGTGCAGGTGGCCGGACGGTAAAAGTCCGAGTTCGGCGTTGGTCATGCGTCGGGTCAGCGCGTCAGTACAGGCATCCGCCGAATGTTAACGCTGACGCGTCACAGCATCTTCCGGTCTCAAACAGCGTCGTTGAGGTGGGAGTGGCGGATGCCGTAGGCGAAGTACCAGACCAGGACCACCGCCACCCAGATCAAGAACACCTCGATGGTGATCCAACGAAGTCCGATGATGATCCACAGGCAGCCCAGGATGGAGAGGATCGGAGTCACCGGGTAGCCCGGCACCTTGAACCCGCGCGGCAGGTCGGGTGCGGTGCGGCGAAGCACGATTACGCCGATCGAGACGACCAGGAACGCCACCAGCGTCCCGATGCTGGTCATCTCGGCCAGGAAGTTGATCGGGATGAGCCCGGCCAGCAACCCCACCACGACGGCGACCAGGATGGTGTTGCGCACCGGGGTACGAGTGCGGGGGTTCACCGTATGGAAGAACTCCGGCAGCATCCCGTCACGCCCGATGGCGAACAGGATTCGGGTCTGGCCATACATCGTCACCAGGGTCACGCTGAAGATCGAGACGATTGCGCCCGCGGCCAGAATGGTGCCCGGCCAGGTTGACCCGGTGACGTCCTGCAGGATCGCCGCGAGGCCGGCCCTCTGGCCCTCGAACTCCGCCATCGGCTGCGCCGCCACCGCGACGATGGCCACCAGCACGTAGAACGCGGTGACCACCGCCAGCGCGATCAGGATGGCCATCGGCATCGTCCGCCGCGGATTCTTGACCTCCTCACCGGCCGTCGACACCGCGTCCAGGCCGATGAAGGTGAAGAAGATCAACCCGGTTGCGCTGACGACGCCGGTGAAACCGTAGGGCGCGAAATGGGCCAGGTTGTCGCTGTTCCAACCGAACGAGCCGACCACGATGAACAGCAGCAGCACGGCCAGCTTGATCAGCACCATGATCGCGTTGACGGTGGCCGATTCGCTCGTGCCGCGAATGAGCAGCAGCGCGCACAGCACCACCAGCACCACCGCGGGCAGGTTGATCACGCCGCCTTGCTCCGGGGCGTTCGACAGCGCGTCCGGGATCGCGACCCCGAACACGTTGTTGCACAGCTGGTTGACGTACTGCGACCAACCGACCGCCACCGCGGCCGAGGCGACCCCGTACTCCAGCAGCAGGCAGGCGGCCACGCCGATCGCGACGACCTCGCCGAGAGTCGCGTACGCGTAGGAGTAGGACGACCCGGACACCGGCACTGCGCTCGCCAGCTCCGCGTAGCACACCGCGGTCAGTGCCGCGACCACGCCGGCGATCACGAACGACCAGATGACCGCGGGGCCGGCCACCGGCACGGTCTCGGACAGCACGAAGAAGATGCCGGTGCCGATGGTGCCACCGATACCGATCATGGACAGCTGGAACAGCCCGATTGACCGGACCAGCTCACCGCCGCCACGGTCGGTGCCGGTCTCGTCGGTCATCGCCCTGACCGGCTTGCGCCGGAACGATCGTTGCATCAGCGTCGCCATATCTTCTCCTTGTTCGGTGGCAACCGGAAACTCGTCCGGGTAGCCGAGCAACGCGTGCGAACGCTCACCCGCGGCTCCCCTGGTCGAATCGGCTATGTACTACAGCTCGCTTGCGGCGGCAATCCGTTTACTGCCCTGATTATCGGCGATCTCGAGCCGAATGGTCTCGATGCGCCTCGACGTCGAAGTTGTCGACGATCTCGAAGGGGCCCTGTCCGAAATCCTCATCCAAACGGAAGAAAACATTCACCGACGATCGCTACGCTCAGGCGCTATGCCGTTGCGTCATACTGACACAAAACCGGCCGACGGCACGTCGAGAGCGCGCGAGCGAAGTCGCGATCGTAAACGCGCGATGCTCGACAGCGATCGACGTGCCGCCAAACATCGTCGTAGAAGCATTCGCAAACACGACCCTGTGGAGGCGGGAAAATGGCCTTGCTATTATGCCTGTGCGCAGAGGGAGTATTGGACGTGCCGACCGTAAAAGCCGATGACCTGGTGATGGCCATGCAATGGGTTTCCGACAGCATGATGGATGCTGGAGCCTACATCTGTCGGGAAACCGGAAAGATCTATTGGGTATCAGACGATCCGGGAACGATGGACGCCCTGGAAGAAGTCCCGGACGATGTTCTCGACGAGAAGAAGTACGTGGCGGTGCCGGGCAAGTACGACCTGGATCTCGGGAACCAGCTTGTCTACGAATTCGCGGAGGAGTTCCTGCCGCAACACTACGATCACGTTCGCGGTATTTTCCGCCGCAAGGGCGCATACGGCCGCTTCAAGGCCTTCCTGGAAGAGCAAGGCTTGCTCGAACAGTGGTACGCCTGGAGTGACAGGAGGGAGGTGGAGGCGCTCGTCGAGTGGGGTGAATCCAACGGGCTCGAGATCGAGCGGCCCGAACGGCAGAAACCGCAGACCCCTTGAGCAACCGCAATTACCCGAGGATGTCGACTGCTCAAGAGGGGGTGACACACAGAATCACTCGACGGCCCTGCCGCCGGTCAATCCGAAAGTCCGGGTCGGTCGTTATGACGACCGGATCGGGAGCGGCGAGCGCACTGAGGCTGTACGCGCGCCGCAGGCGTGGCTGGTCACGACGACCACGCAGCTCTGCATCGACCGCTTGCGGCAGCTGCGCACCGAGCGCGAGCGGTATAAAGGGCCATGGCTCGGTGCGCGAGCATTTTAGCGAGGAGGAACTGGTGAATCTCACGCTGGCGGTGGTCGCGATCAACGGCTGGAACCGCGTCCATCAGGCAGCGAGTCCGGCGGTTCGTGGGTCTGTGTCGAGTAACGTCTGAACGGGATCGCTGCCGATTCGTTTCCTCGGAAGTGCATCTGGAAGGCGCGCAGGACATTTAAGAATCGCTGACGAGAGTTTGTCGTCCATCCCGGCGCTGGAAGTGAGCAATGCGGTCAGTCAAAGCGAGCATGGCGACGGTTACAATTTTTGGCGGCACAGGATTCCTCGGCAGCGGAATCGTGCGCGCTGTGGTCGCGGCAGGATTCAACGCGCGTATCGCGACCCGGAACGCACCGCACGAAACCCCGCGCGCAAGCGACGAGCCAATCAGTCACGTCATGGCCGATGTCACGGACGAGCCGTCGGTCAATCGCGCCGTCGAAGGCGCATCCGCCGTTGTCAACGCCGCCTCCCTTTATGTCGAGAAGGGGCGAGCGACGTTCGACGCCGTGCACATCGAAGGCGCGGCGCGCGTCGCCCGCTGCGCCCGCGAGGCGGGCGCGGACGTTCTGGTGCACATCTCCGGCCTCGGCGTGGACGCAGCTTCGCCTTCCGCGTTCGTACGCGCCCGGGCGCGGGGCGAGCAAGCCGTCCGCGACGTGTTCGAGCACAGCGTCGTGGTACGGCCGAGCGTCGTGTTCGGCCGCGACGATCGATTCCTGACGGCGATCGAGGAGGTAACGCGGTTCCCAATCGTGCCGCTTTTCGGCCACGGCGAAACGCGTCTGCAACCGGTTTTCGTGAACGATGTAGCCGCCGCCGTGGCGAAAATCATCGAGGATCGAAACCAGAGGCCACCCGCCTTCGAACTGGGCGGCGCAGAAGTATTGAGCTATCGCCGAATCCTGGAAATGGTCATGGTGCACCTGGGGCGACGCCGGCTGCTGGTGCCGGTGCCGTTTGCGCTCTGGAAGACGCTGGGCGCCGTGCTGGCGGCGCTGCCTTCACCGCCCTTGACCCGCGACCAGGTCATCCTGATGGAGAGCGACAACGTCGTGACCGGGCGCACGGCGACTTTCTACGACCTGGGAATTCAACCGGCCGGCCTCTCGTCCTTGCTGGCGGATTGCCTCGTTCGCCGCCCTGAACGATCAGTTCGATAAAGTTGTGCCTGGCTTGCGAATCTGCAATTTAAGCGTCGTTATGAGCGTCACCGAAGTGCACTCCCGAAAGTCGCGTTACGATTCCCTTCGAGCCCGTAGAAAGGAGGCCACAGATATGCACCCCGCACTATTTCTGCTCACTGCCACGGCGCCGCTGCTCCTGACGGCGTGCTCGCCGGGAGTCACCGCCCCGGCGCAGATCGACGACATGCACATCGTCGACCTCACGCACGATTTCGACGACGACACCGTCTACTGGCCCACGGACACGCGGGGCTTTCAACTCGAGCGGCTGGCCCGCGGTAAAACCGAAGGCGGCTGGTTCTACTCGGCGAACGCTTTCTGTACGGCCGAGCACGGCGGCACGCACATCGACGCGCCGATCCATTTTTCCGAGGCCGGCCGCGCGGTGAACGAGGTGCCGCTGTCGGACCTGGTGGGTCCCGCCGTGGTCATCGACGTCTCCGAAGAGGCGTCGGACAACTCGGATTACCGCCTGACGCTGGCGGACGTGGAGGCGCACGAGGCGCAGCACGGCGCCATTCCCGAAGGTGCGATCGTGTTGCTCAGAACCGGCTGGAGCGCGCGCTGGCCGGACGTTCGCGCGTACCTCGGCGACGACACGCCGGGCGATGCGAGCAAGCTCTCGTTTCCGTCCTACGGCGAGGAAGGCGCGCAATTCCTGATCGACGAACGGGGAGTGCGGGCGCTCGGTGTGGACACTGCCTCCATCGACTACGGGCGCTCGAGCGATTTTCCGGTGCACCGGATTGCCGCGGCGAAGCAGGTGTCGGGCCTGGAAAACCTGGCGAACCTGGAAGCGCTGCCGGCGGCCGGGTTCACGGTGATCGCGCTGCCGATGAAAATTGCCGGCGGCTCCGGCGGGCCGGTGCGAGTGATCGCGATGCTCGAGGGCGATTGAGCTGCAGATGCCGACTGCTGAAGGCGGGCATGACGAGCATTCGCGATGCTTTGGATATTCCCCCGACGAGCTGCAGTGAAAAATGGAACGGGCCAGCGGCTGCTTCTGCATGTGGCACTTTACCGCACCGGGGTGCCGGGAAAAGTGAAACGGGTCGCGGAATCTCGGGCATTCATCAGCCGCGGGCAGCAAGCGCGCCGCGGGGGCGGAACCATTCCTTCCTGACCTGATCTACTGGAATGAAGTCGAATTGCGGCGAAGGGTCGCCGAAACGTCACGAGCAAACGGGCTTCCGCAAAGGGTGAAGGTTGCGGATCGGCTTGCCGCATTCTTGAAACACCAACCGCCGAGACCCGTTGATCGGCAGCAAGCGAGGAAGGAGAGGACCAATGAGCTACATAGAAGGATTCGTCGTCGCAGTTCCGGCTGCTAACAAGGATGCATACGCCAGGCACGCGGCCGAAGCGGCGCCGCTCTTCAAGGGATTCGGCGCGACCCGGGTGGTCGAGGGCTGGGCCGATGACGTCCCCGAGGGCAAGGTGACCGATTTCAGGCGTGCGGTGAAGGCGAAGGAGGACGAGGTTGTCGTCTTCGGATGGATGGAATATCCCTCCAGGCAAGCGCGAGACGCGGCCAACGAGAAGATGATGAGCGACCCGCGCATGAAGGAGATGGGCGCGGCAATGCCCTTCGACGGCCAGCGGATGATCTTCGGCGGGTTCGAGTCCATGGTCGATGAGACTGGTGGAGACCGCGGCGGCTACCTGGACGGCTACCTGGTCCCGGTGCCCGAAGGCAACAAGCAGGCCTATCGCGAAATGGCGCAAAAGGCTGCCGACGTGTTCAAGGAGTATGGCGCGACCCGAGTGGTCGAAGCCTGGGCCGACGACGTCCCGAACGGCAAGGTCACCGATTACAAGGGCGCGGTGAAGGCGAAGGACGACGAAAAGGTTGTCTATTCCTGGGTCGAATGGCCGGACAAGGCGACGCGCGACGAAGGCTGGAAGAGAGTCATGGATGATCCGCGGATGCAGCCGGATAAGGAGAATATGCCCTTCGACGGCCAACGGATGATTTATGGTGGTTTCATGCCGATCCTGGACCGGTAGG
>JBOHZD010000110.1:0-3137 GCA_050738315.1 Woeseiaceae bacterium | reverse complement strand
TCGGCGGCGCAGCTTAGCCGCACCCCGTTAGGCAGCCCCATGGGCTTTGGCCTGCAGCATCTGATGGTTCTCACCGTGGTCGTGGCCGCTTGCCATCGGCCGACCGAAATTCGCGGTGTCTACCTGAATCATGAAGGGTCTGGCGTGCTTTTCCCTTGTGACAATCCGCAGCGGCTCGTCCGCGTGGCGGATTCGGTGCTTGCAGCCCGCTATCATTCGGTCGTCAGCGGGACCGAACCCGCCTTCGTACGTCTTCGCGGCATCAAGGGTCATGCTGGAAGCCCCAAAGGTGGCCCTACCTACTATTTCCTAGTGCATGACGTACTTGAGATCCGGCTGCGCACGAAGAGCGATTGTCCTGGAATAGCCCCGTCGCTTGCGCGGTTTCTTGCGGGTTCTTAGCGTGGGGCTGCCTAACACGCGGCTGAAGCTGACGCCGCCCGGTTTTTAGAGGAAGAATTCCATTTGTGAACGGTACAGTTCGGCGGCGCAGCTTAGCCGCACCCCGTTAGGCGGCGGACGGAGAACGTCTTGGGCCTCGTTGGTTTGATAGTCGGCACGATTGCGGCACAGTTCGCGGGCGGGTGGATCCACGCTCGGACCAAGCGACGTTCGTGGCACAAGGTTGCGGCAGCCTTGGCGTCGGGCGCGGTTGCCACGGCCGTGTGCACAGTTATCTATGTCCCGTTTCGCGTTCACGACTGGGTCGCGGGTGATGGCAGCAGCTGGGGAGTTGCGGCTTTCTTGGCGCTGTGTATGGGCATCGTTCAAGGTGCGTTGTGGCCAGGTGGGCCCCTTGCGCCGCGCGCCTAACAAGCGCTTGAAGCTGACGGCGCGCGTAGATTAAGGAATGAATCTTTCTTCAGCGCGCCGCAGCTTAAGCGCCATCCGTTAGGCCGCACGTACTTGCCGAGGTTTCGCCTTGAGCTACGACCTTCTCTTCCTGTCAGACTCGGAACAGTCCATCCCGGATCGCGACCTATTTCGGGAGCATTTCGCTAGGCGGGCTTTCTACCAGGTTGGGCAAGATCAGGCGGTGTATGAGAATCCGGACACCGGCGTCTATTTCATTTTTGACCTCGTGAGTGAGGCCCTCGAAGACGAACCTCCCTCGTGGCTGGCATTCACTCTCAACTTCTATCGACCGCACTACTTTGCTCTTGAGGCGGTCCCGGAGCTTCAAGCAGTCATTGACCGAACAAGCGGCATGGTGCTCGATCCCCAGGATGGGGATCCTGCCCCAAGGCCGTTTAGTACCGAACAGTTTCTAAAGAACTGGAATCACGGCAATGAACAGGCATATCGCATCATGCCCGAGGAGGAACGTAAGCAGGGCCTTCGTAGTGATCACCTTGCGTATTCTACGTCGTTGCTCGAAGGCGTGTGGCGCTGGAACTGGAATCGACAACGGCAACAGGGTCAGTTGGGCGACGACGTCTTTGTACCCCGGATTTCGTTTATCAGTCTCGAACGGAAAGTGCAGTCAACAGCCGTTTGGACGGATGCCATCCCGGTACATCTGCCTGAGGTGGACACGGTGCTCATCTACCGGGACGAGCTGCGAAAACGGCAGTGGTTCGGAGGTTTCGGAGGCGCTCCAGATCTTGCCCTCGTGCCGTGGAGGGATTTGGAAGCGCGGCTTCTGGACTATCCTCGGGAAGACGGCTCAATGCCCTTCAGAAATATTTCATACCCGCGGGCTCCGGAGCCCTTGACCGACTACCTTCGGTCGCTGCCTCCCGTTAACCCGAAGCCCTCAATGCTGGCGATGGACTCGGTGTTGAATGCCGAGCTGTTCGCAGGATAGCTTTCCTGGTCCGTGCGGCCTAACATGCGCTTGAAGCTGACGGCGCGCGTAGATTAAGGAATGACTACTCTTTCACCAGCGCGCCGCAGCTTAAGCGCGATCCGTTAGGCCGCGAGCAATGAGCCGCTGGCTCACAGAGTGATTGTATATTTGAGCCAAGTCCCACAGGGAGGCACATGGAAGTCAAGGACACGATTCGGGCGTTGCTAGATCGCCTTCCCGATGAGTGCACGATCGAGGATGTCCTCTACCATCTCTACGTGTTGCAGGAGGTCGAGCAGGGCCGCGCCGACGTGGCGGCGGGACGAACAGTTCCGCATGCACAGGTGGCTGACGAGCTGCGGCGCAAGTGGCTCCTCGGCGCCGCCAAGTAGTCTGGGCAGAGCGCGCTCGCCGAGCGCTCGATGACGCCCTCGCCTACATCGCACAACATTCCACAGAGAACGCTCGCCGCCTGGCCGAGCGTGTCCTTGAGCGGGCGGATAGCTTGGACATCTTCAGTGAGCGGGGGCGGATGGTGCGTGAGGTGGGGGATCCTAACCTACGCGAACTGCTGGTAGACCCGTATCGCCTCATGTATGAGGTGCATGAGCACGAAGTGCAGATCGTTGGTTTCGTGCACCAGCGGCGGCGGTTCGTGCCAGGTCAATAATCGATGTCAGAGCGCTCGCGGCCTAACACGCGGCTGAAGCTGGCGCCGCCCGTCTTTGAGAGGAAGAATTCCATTTGTGCACATTCACGTTCGGCGGCGCAGCTTAGCCGCACCCCGTTAGGCCGCGAGCTCGGATCACTCAAGCTACCGAGTACTGTGAATGCCCCTGAGGACACGTGATGTCGTTCCACGATCGTCTGGCTGAAGCCGCCCTCCGCGACGGAAACACTCCCGAGCAATTCCGAACTGCGGCCCAAAAGCATGCCAACGCATTTTGGCTCTTGGCTGCCTTGGGAGCCGCGGTGTGGTATTTCGCCGGCTGGGGCTGGTCGCTCATACCTTTCTCGCTCGGGGCGCTCAAAGTGCTTCAGAGCGTGAGTTCGACCCTGACGGCTCGCAAGCTCGAGCCTCTCATGCCGTACAAGAGCACCGCCTCTCTTGCGGCGACTCTTCCGCCGGAAATCGATCTCGACGATGTCCTGCAAGTCACCGTTATCGACGACATTCGACAGAAGTACAGCGCCCTCCTTGCCGATCAGTCGCAGCCGTATTCGCAATGCATCTACCGGCCATCATCGATCTTGCCTTACCCCAGGACCGTGATCCGTAGAGCGCTCCAGGCACTCCTTGATTTCGTCGAGGGGCGTCGCAACTCTCGTTTTCTGGACGTCGATATTC
>JBOHZD010000109.1:0-3363 GCA_050738315.1 Woeseiaceae bacterium | reverse complement strand
TCAGGCACGCCGTTCTGCGTGATCCGGCCCGAATCCGACGATTTTCCGCAAAACGCCAAGCTCTGGGAGAACGAATCATGATCATGCGTGAATGGCGCGGCCGCGTACCGCTCGACAAAGCCGATGCTTACGAAGCCTTCCTGCATACCTCCGGCATCGCGGACTACGCGGCAACGCCCGGCAACCGGGGTGTCTGGCTGTTGCTCGACCGATCCGGCGATGCCGCGGAGTTCACTACGCTGACGTTATGGGAATCCGAAGATGCGATCCGGGGCTTCGCCGGTGAGGACATCCGGCTCGCGTACTATTACCCTGAAGACGACGATTTCCTGCTGGAAAAAGTCAGGTATGTGCGGCATTACGAAGTCCTGTGGCCGGCGGCAGCCCTGCCGCCGCGATGAATCTGCGCCCGACCGAACTCAGCCCAACAGGCCGCGCAGATGTTTGCGGAACTCGTCGCCGGTTTCCGGGTGTTCGAGCCCGTACGCAACCGTCGCCTTCAGATACCCCAACTTGTTGCCACAGTCGTAGCGCTGGCCCGAAAACGTGTAGGCATAGACCGGAGAGTCCTTGAGCAAATCCGCGATCGCGTCGGTCAGCTGGATCTCTCCACCCGCTCCGCGGCCGGTTTGCTCGAGCTTGTCGAAGATCTGCGGCGCCAGCAGGTAACGCCCGACGACCGCAAGATTTGACGGGGCCTTTTCGGGTTTCGGCTTTTCCACAATCTGCGTGATGCGTGTGCCCTCAGCGACCTTGTTGACCGCTACGATGCCGTAACTGGAAGTGTCCTGGCTCGGTACCGGCTCGACTGCGATGACGCTGCCGCCATGACGCTGGTATTCGGTCGACATCTGGCAGAGGCAAGGCGGGTCGCCGGCGATCATGTCATCGGCGAGATGCACGTAGAACGGCTCGTTGCCGACCGCGGGCCGGGCGCACAACACGGCATGGCCGAGGCCCAGCGGCTCCCCCTGGCGAATGTAGATGCAGGACACGCCCGCCGGCACGATCCCCTTGATCGATTGCAGCAGATCTTCCTTGCCCGCTCCCGACAGCGCTTTTTCCAATTCAGGATCGGAGTCGAAATGATCCTCGATCGCCCGCTTCGAACTGCCGGTTACGAACACCAGTTTGGTGGCGCCGGCAGCGATGGCCTCTTCCACCGCATACTGGATCAATGGTTTATCCACGATCGGCAGCATTTCCTTCGGACTCGCTTTGGTCGCCGGCAGGAATCGTGTACCTCGTCCTGCAACGGGAAAAACGGCAGATCGAATGGCTTGCGTCAACGGCAGCTCCACGGAAAGACCTGGCAGCGCGTGATGATAAACAATCTGGCGCATCCGCGGGAGTCCGCGGGTGGCTCGCGGGCGCCAGACGGTGCCGGCGCCCGCGCCGCGCACCTATTTTCCTGCCTTTTTCCCGGGCGCTTGCAGCAGAATATGACTGCGGTTGATCTCGACCGTGCGCGGACCAATCCCCTTGACCAGCGCCAGGTCATCGACACTCTTGAACGGGCCATGGGCTTTCCTGTATTCGACGATTGCCCGGGCCTTGGACAGACCGATGCCTTGCAACTCCGTCGAAATGGCCTCCGCGTCCGCGCTGTTGATGTCGACAGGGCCTGCGAATGCCAGCAAAGGACAAGCGAGGACACAGGCCAGCAATAGCAACGAGTGTTTGAACTTCTTCATGGTCAGCTCCTGGTGATTGGGTCGATCGGCATGCATCGCAGCAGTGCACATCCTGGATCGACGACCCTGCCCCTGCGATGCGTTCGACTGCGGAGATTAAGGGGCCGCATGCGCCTTTGCCGCAGTCAAAAATCAGGAATTCAGGCCGAAATACGCACTCAGCGAGCGGCAGCGTTGCGCTGCAAGAGCGAATCGAACTGGACGCTGGAGGCCGGACGCTGCGTTTCCCAGTTCTTGCAACTCGGGCACTGCCACAACAGTCGCTGACTCGAGAACCCGCATTCCGTGCATTTGTATCGCGGCGTCGTCGCGGCGAGCTTGTTGAGCGCCGAGCGGACTTTCGCAAGCGCCGCTGGCCGGTCTTCGTCCTCGCCGTCGCCTATGTGCTGTAAATCGATGAACTCGCTCAAGGTCGGCTCGTTCAACATGTACTGCTCGACGCATTCGTCGATCACATCGATGCCGCCGATATTGTTGACGATGGCAGTGTACGCGACGTGTGTCGACATTTCGGGATTCTTGGTGAGCATCGCCTTGAGATCGCGTTCGAGATCGCCCAGCGATCCTTCGCGCTCATGAATGTCGACCAGTTTGGGCAGTGCCTCGGTGATCAGGTAGGTGTTCTCGTCGATGATCCGGTGGTACAGGCGCAGTGCCGTCCTGGTGTCATCCGTCGCCTGTGCAATTTCGGCGCGCGTCAAAGCGCCACGCAAGGTTCTCGGCCGTCCGCTTTGCGCCTTTTTGACGAACGCCCGCGCCGCCGGATAATCTTTTTTCGCCGCGGCCTGTTCTGCCAATTCGCAATAATAGTTCGCAATCTGCAAGGCCAGCGATTTGCCGCTCAGGATTTCGAGCTGCTGCCCCGCGTCGATCGCGAGCTGCCACTCACGTTCCTGTTCATAAATCCGGCAGAGCTGTTCCAGCGCCTCGACCTGATGACGCGATCCTTGCGACAGCCGAACGAACAGCTTTTCGGCGCGATCGAGAAGTCCGGCACGCAAATAATCCTTTGCGAGCGAGAAAAGCGCCTGGTCTCGCTGATCCGACGCCAGGTCCGGCCGGGCTATGATGTTCTGGTGAATGCGAATCGCGCGATCGACCTCACCGCGCCGCCGGAACAGGCTGCCCAGCGCGAAGTGGGTCTCAATGGTCTTGTCGTCCACGCGCACCATTTTCAGGAAATGTTCGAGCGCCTGGTCCGTTTGTTCGTTAAGGAGGAAATTCAGACCCTTGAGATAGTCGATATTGAGAGGCGGCGGTGCATCTTCCTTGTCTTCCCGTTCAGAGAAGCGCCCGAGCGCCCAACCGGCCGCCGCGAGCAGGAGAAACAGCCCGGCAAGAAGAAATGTCGACTCAGTCGGCATCGGAAAGCGGCATGTTTCGCAAGCTGCTGACCTCGGATTCGGTCGCCCTGAGCGACTTGCGAAGCTGTCGCCGCTCTTTGACGAGGCGCATGACGAAGACGGCGGTGCACAGAAGCCCAAAGACCCAGCCGGCCGCAAATGCAACAGTGAACGCAAGAGGAATCGATGTCTCGACTTTGCCGAGCGCGAGATCGATTTCGATCAGTCCGGGATTGAGCATGGTAAACACCAGCATCGCCAGGAGGATGATCAGGATAAGGAGAATCGCTCCGATTCTTTTGAGCATTCGGCCGCTCCGTCATTTT
>JBOHZD010000108.1:0-17098 GCA_050738315.1 Woeseiaceae bacterium | reverse complement strand
CGCCAGGCGCGCCGACCAGTTCTCGTTGTCGTAAAACGGCGCGAGATTGTAGGTATGTCGTGACAGCCCTTCCAGCGGCAGCAGGCCGATGTCCACGGTCGACTGGTTGCCGGCCGCGACATCGGGATCGGTTTCGGAAAGAGTGCTTTGCGGCACGTTGCTCGAATCGACGTACGTGTAGTTTGCCGCCAGCCCGAGTCCGCCCAGCCATCCGCCAAGGAAATCGTGGGTCTGCTGGTAGGCAAGCTCGAAGCCGTCGATCTGACCCTCTTCCTTCGAGTTCACCGCCGTCGTCACGATCGCGTCGAACGTAGCGCCGTTGTTGGTGAAGGTCAGCCGCTGCACGTCGTTGGTGCGGATCTTCTTGAGCTCCTTGTGGAAGATTGCGAGGCTCAGCTGGCCGACGTCCGAAAAGTACCATTCGACGGTCAGGTCGATGTTGTCGGACTCGACCGGCTTCAGGAGGGGATTGCCGGCCTCGAAGCGCCCGATCGGCCGCCCGCCGCCCGCCTCGATGTCCTCCGCCTCCACGCCCAGGTTGACGTCGTAGAAAGCACGCGTCAGGCCGAAGTCGGGAGGCGCGATGCCCTTGAAGTACGCGGCACGGAACTGCACCCCGTTCTCGACCTCGAGCTTCAGGTTGATGCTGGGCAGCCAGTAGTCGTAATCGAGCTCCGCCGTAAACGGCGTGACCGCGCCGTTCGTGTACGCACGAGCGTCCTCCCGGACGTCGAGCGGAAGGCTGCAGAACGCGGTCGGTGACTCGCCCGGCGGCACGTCCGCGCACTCCTCTTCGGTCGAAAGGACCGCGAACTCGAAGCTCTGGAAGCCGCTCGCCTCGCGCGTCGTGTCGGAATAGCGCAAGCCGATGTTGCCCGACAAGGACCAGCCGTTGTCGAGGGACGTGCCGAACTCCACCATGAAATAGGCAGCGTTGTTCGTTTCCAGCACCGGGTTGATCTCGCCCGGCAGGAACGGGGTACCGGCGACAAGGCCCGGCCGTGCCGCCAGCGGCACCCAGGAGGCGCCCCCGCCCGTGAGGGCCCAGACGTCGGCGATGGCGGACGCATACGCGGCGTATTCGTCATACTGCTCCGCCGTATTGCCCGCGTAGAACAGCCGCCCTTCGGACAGCGGGTTCGCGGTTTCTCCATCGAAAAAATTGTCGAAGCGGAATACTTCCAGGTTCTGGGGCGCGTTGGGGTCGTCGAACCACACGGGGCCGCCGCCGCCCCAGATCTCGCTCAGGCTGCCCCAGTTGTAGGTCGAGAAACGGGCCGTCTGGTCGCGCTCGGCGAACCGGTACCCGAATTGGAGGGACTGCAGCCACTCGCGGTCGGTGAACACACGCTCGGCATCGAGACGGAACGCGTCCGAGGTGCCCTCGCTGGCCTCGATGTGGTCCATCGCGGCGCGGTAGAACGAATTGTAGGGGTCCTCGAAGCTCTCGTGGCCCGGCGCCATGTAGGTCGCGCAGGTCGGCGACGGGGTGTCCTCGCAGAGGATCGGCGTCGTGAAGGCAACCGCCGGGATTTCGTCGCCGTTGAGGTCGAGCATCGCGTTCTGGTAGGTGGAGCCCCAGATCGTGGTATCGAGATTGTCGACCGTCGACTTCACGTGCTGGTAGTCGAAGCTGAGCGCCCAATCATCGGAAACGTTCCAGACGAAGTTGAGGCCGTAGTCGTCGGTGACGAACTTCTGGTCGACGTCGCGGCGGATGTTGTTGCTCTGCAAGCCGAACGACGGGGTGCGCGGGTCATCAGCCGAAAACTGGTCATCCCGCCAGCCTGAAGGCCCGGTGATGAAGCCGCTGTCGAAAAGGCCGCTGTCATCGAATTCGAAACCGGTGCCGGGCACCGCGCGCGAGTCACCCTGGTCCCTCACGACGTCGGTCGCGATCTCGACGGTGTGCTCGGTCCAGGCCTCGCGCGAATCGGAGCGCAGGAACTGGACGGTCGCTTCGAAGTTGTCTTCGGGGCTGCGCCACTGCAGCGCGGCCGAGTAACCATAGCGCTCGCGATCGAACTCCTGCGTGCCGGCGACCGCACCGCGCGGGAAGACCACGTCCGCAACGGGCGTCTCCCCGCCGCCGGTGTCGATCACGTCGCCCGAGGAAAAGAGCGTGCGGTCCGCGAAGTTCGACACCTGGAAGCGGTCCGCGCGCGACTTGACCTGCGAGTACACGACGCTGCCCAGCACGCCGAACTCACCGAGGCCGGTGTCCCAGCGGGTGCTGCCGAGGAGCGAACCCGTGGGCGACGACTCCTCGATGAAATCGCTGTAGTTGTTCTCGAGCGAAAACGCGAGAATCGTGTCATCGCTGTCGAACGGCTTGCGCGTGCGCAGGTTGACCGTGCCGGCAATGCCGCCTTCGATGCGGTCGGCCGACAGGCTCTTGAACACGTCGACGCCGATCAGGAGCTCCGGCGGTACGTCAGCGAAGGAGAGGCCCCGGCCGTTGTTCGCGGTGAAAGAATCGCGCCCGTTGACCTCGCTTCTCACGTAGGTCAGGCCGCGCACGACGACGCCGCTGCCCTCGACGGAAAAATGATCCGGGTCGCGGCCGGCGGCGAAGCGGTTGATTGCGACGCCCGGCACCCGTTGCAGGGTCTCAGTGACCGAACGATCCGCGAGCGCGCCGATGTCCTCCGCCGTGACGGAGTCCACGATCACGTTGGAAAACTGTTTGATGTCCTGCGCGGACTGCAGGCTGCCTCGGACACCCCGGACGACGATCTCCTCCGGGCGGCGATCGCCTTCGGAAAGGCGCACGTTCTGCTCGCGCCGGTCCAGGTCGGTGTCGGTCTCGCTGGTATCGGTCTCACCCTCCTGGGCATACACCGGTGCCTCGACGACAATTGCGCCGAGCGCGAGGAGCGGTATGCTGGCGCGTATTGCGGATGCGAGTGCAGTCAGACGATAGTTATTGAGCGGCTTCTCCCCCGGCATGTGCCATCCCCCGCGTAGCATTGTTGAATCGTTTAACGTTAGCGCTAACATCATTTATGATAGACCTCGTGCTGCCGTTGTCAAGAGGGGGAAATGACCGTGGAAGTCGAGCCTTGCCTGTAGCCACTCCGGCCGCCCGGGACACCCCGCTCCGCGTGCTGATCGTCGGTGGCGGGACGGCCGGCTGGATGACCGCCGCCGCGTTCTCGCAGCTCCTGCCGCGGCGCAGCGTGACGCTCCGGCTGGTCGAGTCGCGGGAGATCGGCACCGTCGGCGTGGGCGAGGCGACGGTACCGCATATTCGTTTCTTCAATGCCAAACTCGGTTTCGACGAAGCCGAGTTCATGGCGCGCACTCGCGCAACCTTCAAACTCGGAATCGAATTTCGCAACTGGTCCCGGATCGGCGATGCCTACATCCATCCATTCGGGGCATTCGGCCGCGAACTCGCCGGCGTGCCGTTCCATCAACACTGGCTTCGCGCACGTCGGGCAGGCAGCGCCGAATCGATCGAGCAGTACTCCCTGCCGATCCTGGCCGCGCAACGCGGGAAATTCGCATATCCCGATGAAGACCCGACGCTGCCGCGGTCGACCTATTCGTACGCTTTCCAGTTCGACGCAAGCCTTTATGCCGCATTCCTGCGCACTTTCGCCGAGTCGCGCGGAGTTTTGCGCACCGAGGGAAAGATCGTCGACGTCGAACTGAACGGTGAAAGCGGCTTCGTCGAGTGCATCGTGCTCGAGAGTGGCGAGCGGGTCGCGGCGGATCTCTTCGTCGATTGTTCCGGATTCCGGGGCTTGTTGATCGAAGAGGCCCTGGGTGCCGGCTATGACGACTGGACACATTGGCTGCCGTGCGACCGGGCCTACGCGGTACCCTGCGCGGCCACCGAGCCGGTGCGACCCCTGACGCGCTCGACCGCCCACAAGAGCGGCTGGTGCTGGCGCATTCCCCTGCAGCATCGGGTGGGCAACGGCCATGTCTTTTCGAGCGCTTTCGTGAGTGATGAAGAAGCGGTGACGGCGCTGCTGGAACAGCTCGAATCCGGGCCGCAAGCCGAACCGAGACAGCTCCGCTTCACGACCGGCAAGCGGAAGAAGCAGTGGTCCCGCAACGTGGTCTCTATCGGGCTGGCCGCCGGTTTCCTCGAACCGCTCGAATCCACGAGCATCCACCTGATACAACTCGCGATCGGTTATCTCATCGATCTCTTTCCGGATCGTGAATTTGATCCGGTGAACGAAAGGGAATTCAACCGCATCATGGCGATCGAGTACGAGCGTGTCAGGGATTTCGTGATTCTCCACTATCACGCGACGGAGCGCGACGACACGCCGTTCTGGAATTATTGCCGGAGCATGCGGCTGCCGGATTCGCTGGCATACCGGCTCGAACTTTTCCGGGAACGCGGTGTGGTTGCGCAGTATCGTGAAGGAATGTTTCTCGACGCGAGCTGGCTCGCCGTTTTCTTCGGCCAGCATGTCGTTCCCCGCCACTACGATCCTGCATCAGACCGCCTGGACCGGCACGAACTGCAGCAGCGCCTCGCGAGCATCAGCGGCGAGTATGTGGAAGCGGTCGGGACGATGCCGCCGCATGACGCGTTCCTGCGCCGGATCGGGGCGGATTTCCAGGCACGCGGCTTCTCGTGAGGGCTGCATGACATCGCGGCTGCAGCGCATGGTGATCGTGGGTGACGGCCTGGGCGCCTGGATGACGGCCGCCGCCCTGGCGAGAACCGTCAGACTGGAGGACTACTCGATCCGCGTGATCGGCCTCGTCGAAGCCGACGGCGGCCTGACACCCCGAAACGCCGCCGATGCGACGCTGCCATCGCCAAATCAGGAACACGCGTCGATCGAACTGGACGAAGCCACTCTGGTCGCCGACAGCGATGCGGCGTTCACCTTCGGCATTGCCCTGAGCGGCTGGTCGGGCACGGGAACCACCTACTTCCATCCGTTCGGGTCGGTGGGCGCGGCGCTCGGACCGCTGCCGTTTCACCAGCTCGTCATGCGGCTGCGACGGGAAGGCATTCCGATGCGCCTCGCGAACTACTCGCTCGCTGCGCTGGCGGCGCAAGCCGGGCGCTTCGCGCGACCCGACGGCAATCCGCGTTCCGTACTCTCGACCTGCCGCTACGGCATGCACCTCGATTGCGCGGCACTGAGAGACACGCTGCGACATGAGGCCGAAGTCGCCGGAATCGTGCGTGGGCCCGCCTGTTTCTCGCAGGTCGAGCAGGCCGCCGACGGATCGATCGCGGCCGTCACGACCGGCGACGGGCAGCGCGTCCTGGGCGACCTGTTCATCGATTGCACGGGCGCTGCGGCGCGCCTCATCGGCAGTATCCCGGAAGCCGGGTGGCAGGACTGGTCGGCGTGGTTGCCGTGCAACCGGGTTCTCACGGCAATGATCGACCGTTCGCAAACGCCGCCGCCTTACAGCCATGCGGAGGCGCATCCCGCCGGCTGGATCCGGCATCTGCCGATGCAGGGCCGAACCTTCCTGTGCGGCTACTGGTCCGCGGACCTTTCGAGCGAGGAAGGAATGCTCGCAAGGCTCCGTGAGGCAACGGGGAGTCGCGGGCTATCCAATGCGCAGTCGGCGACGCTGCGGTTCGGCCGGCGCAGGCAAGCGTGGCACCGCAACTGCATTGCGCTCGGCAGCGCCGCCGCGCTCATCGACCCCGTAGGCGTCACCAACCTCCAGCTATTGCGCTCTGCAATCGAACGCCTGATGAAGCTGCTGCCGGGCGGCCGGCTCTGCAAGGCGGAAGCAGCGGAATACAACCGGCTGACCGAAATGCAACTCGACCGCGCCAGGGACTTCGCCACGCTCCACTACAAACTCAACGGCCGCGCCGGAGAAGCGTTCTGGGACGCATGCCGCGCGATGGACGTACCGTCGTCCCTGGAATACAAAATGAACCTCTACCGGAGCCGCGGACGGATCGCGATGTATGACGAAGAACCACTGGAAGACGTGAGTTGGGCGAATCTGTACGATGAGCACGGGGTGCGGCCGCAGAGCTATAGCCCGATAGCGAACGGGTTTGCGGTCGCCGAACTCAAGGCCTATGCGGAGCGAGCGCGCGCGATCATGATCGACGAACTCGGACGGATGCCGCGGCACGGCGACTACCTGGCCCGTTTGAAAGCGGAAAACGGTTGCCGCGGTTCCGCCGATGCTCCTGCTCCACGAAAAACGCGGCACCGGGTCGGTCGCTTCATGGGCGATTCGGCATGACGGGCAACCGGATCCGCAGCATCGTGATCGTCGGCGGCGGCACTGCCGGCTGGATGACGGCGGCCGCACTTGCCAAGGTCCTCGGACGCGACTATGCGACGATCACCGTCGTCGAATCGGACCAGATCGGCACCGTCGGCGTGGGTGAAGCGACCATTCCGCAGATCGGTATCTACAACCGCATGCTGGGCATTGACGAGAACGATTTCGTCCGCCGCACCAAGGGCAGCTTCAAGCTGGGAATACAGTTCGTGAACTGGGGCCGGCTCGGGCACCGCTACTTCCATCCGTTCGGCAGCTATGGCATCAACATGGAAGGTGTGTCCTTCCACGCCTTCTGGCAGCGCCTGAACCAGGCCGGCGCCGCCGCCCCTATCGACGACTACTCCCTGATGGCGACGGCGGCCCAGCGGAGCAAGTTCATGCGGCCGTTCGACGCGGGACAATCGCCGCTGTCCATGATCGCTTACGCCTTCCATTTCGATGCCGGCCTGTATGCGCGCTTCCTGCGCAGTCACGCCGAGGAGCGTGGAGTCGTGCGCCGCGAGGGAAAAATCGTCGCAGTCCAACAGCGCGGCAAAGACGGCTTCATCGAATCCGTGCAACTGGAGGACGGCGCGCGCATCGAAGCCGAACTGTTCATCGACTGCTCGGGTTTCCGTGGCCTGCTGATCGCGGAGACGCTCAAGGTCGGATTCGTGGACTGGTCGCACTGGCTGCCGTGCAATCGCGCGCTCGCCGTGCCCTGTGAAAGCGTCCCGGATTTCACGCCCTACACGCGTTCGACCGCGTTGCAGGCCGGCTGGCAATGGCGCATTCCGCTGCAACACCGGACCGGCAACGGCTACGTGTATTGCAGCGAGTACCTGAGCGACGACGAGGCGGCCGCCGCGCTGCTCGCCAACCTCGATGGCGCGCCGCGTGCGGAACCGAGACTGATTCGTTTCACGACCGGTCATCGCCGCAAATACTGGGACAAGAACTGCGTCGCAATCGGATTGGCCTCCGGCTTCATGGAGCCGCTCGAGTCCACGAGCATCTGGATGATCCAGGCAGGCGTTTCCAGGCTGCTGTCCAACTTTCCGGACCGAAGCTTCGCGCAGGTCGACATCGACCGCTACAACCGGGTGCTGATCGAGGAAACGGAGTACATACGCGATTTCCTGATCCTGCACTACAAGGCCACCGAGCGGGACGATACGGCGTTCTGGAACTATTGCCGCAACATGAGCATCCCGGAGAGGCTCGCCGAGAAGATGCGCGTGTATCGCAACAACGGCCGTACATTCCGTGAGCACGAAGAACTTTTCAACGACACGAGCTGGTTCGCCGTACTGAGCGGACAATGCGGCAAACCCCGCAGCTACGATCCGGTGGCGGATCTCCTGAGCATGGAGGAAACGAAAAAGCGCCTCGACCAGATTCGTGGCGCCGTTGCGAACTCGGCCGATTACATGCCCGGCCACCGCGAGTTCATCGCGCAGAATTGCGCGGCCTGACGCGGTGACGGCCACGGTGCTTTCGAGAAGTGCCTGGAGCGGCTTGCTGGTCGCTCTCTCGTTTCCGCTTTGCTGCAGCGGCGCCCCCTGCGACGAAACCGAATCCGCCGTTCGACTCAACCAGGTGGGATTCGATGTACGTGGCCCCAAACGCGCGGTCATCTCCGCGCCGGACGCCGACCCTCGGCAATGGGAACTCGTCGACCGTTCCGGGGAAGTCGTCGCGGCGGGCCGCACCGAGGTCTTCGGGAACGATCCCGTGTCGGGAGAACACGTGCACCGGGTGGACTTCAGCGATTTTGAGGGCAGCGGGGACGGCTTCCGGATCACGAGCGGCTGCGCCGAGAGTCATCCGTTTGTCATCGGCGATCATCCCTACGGCCGGCTCGCCTACGACGCGCTCGCCTACTTCTATCACAACCGCAGCGGCGTGCCCGTCGAGGCCGAGTTCGCGGGCGAGCCGTGGGCGCGGCCGGCCGGCCATCCCCACGATCAGGCGACCTGCCGCGAGGACGTCGACAGTCACGGCAACGACTGGCCCGGCTGCGACTACACGCTCGACCTGACCGGCGGCTGGTACGACGCCGGGGATCACGGGAAATACGTGGTCAACGGCGGCATCGCCGCGTGGACACTGATGAATGTTTACGAACGGCGGCAGGTGTTGAACAAAGCCGCGCCATTCGGCGACGGAAGAGCGCGCATACCGGAGAGCGGAAACGGCACCAACGATCTGCTCGACGAAGTGCGCTTCGAGCTCGAGTTTTTCCTGGAGATGCAGGCGCCGGCGAACGCGAAGGCCCGCGTGCCGGTCGGGGTCAAGCGGATTGGTGAGAATGTCCCGTTCACGGAGATCGACGCCTCGGGAATGGCACACCACAAAATTGGCGATGAGAACTGGACCGGGCTCGCGACGCCGCCGCACCTCGATGACGAACGGCGCGTGCTGTATCCGGTCAGCACCGCGGCCACGCTCAACCTCGCCGCCACCGCCGCGCAGTGTGCGCGCATCTGGCGCGACATCGACGAAGCATTTTCGGACCGCTGCCTCGCCGCGGCCGAGCGCGCTTATGCGGCGGCGATGCGCAATCCGGAGGTCTATTTCATTGCCGATTTCAGCGGCAGCGGCGTATACGGCGACAGCAACCTGAGCGACGAGTTCTTCTGGGCGGCCGCCGAGCTGTTCGTGACGACGGGCGACCCGGAATACGCCGCCGCGCTTCGGGCCTCCAGGCACTTTGCCGCGCCGATCAAAAAGGAGCCGTCCTGGCCGCGCGTCGCGCCGCTCGGCGTTTATTCACTCGCGCTGGTGCCGAATGAACTGGAGCCGGATGACGTACGCGCGCTGCGCCAACAGATCGTCGCTGCCGCGGACCGCTTCAGCGCCGAGCGAAAGAAGTCCGGCTATCACATCCCGTTTGCCAGCGACGAATATCATTGGGGTTCCAACAGCAGTGTGCTCAACCGCGCGATCATGCTGGCGCTGGCGTACGATTTCACCGGTGAGGACGAGTACCGCAACGCCGTGATCGACGCGATGGATTACATTCTCGGCAGGAACCCGCTCGACCAGTCCTTCGTCAGCGGCTACGGCGAGCGGCCGCTCAGCAATCCGCATCACCGGTTCTGGGCCCGTTCGGTGGAAGCGGAACTGCCGCCGCCGCCTCCCGGGGCGCTGTCCGGCGGGCCCAACTCCACGTATTCCACCGACAAAGTGGCCAGGGAGCTGATCGATGACGGCTGCGCGCCGCAAACCTGCTGGGCGGACGACATACGGGCCTATTCCCTGAACGAAGTCGCGATCAACTGGAATGCGCCGTTGGTCTGGGTTGCGGCGTTCCTCGATGAGCCGCCGCCGTGACGAACGCCGGCGCATCCGACAAGCGCATCGGCAAGATTGTCATCGTCGGCGGCGGCACGGCCGGCTGGATGGCGGCCGCCGCGCTGTCGCGTTTCCTGCGGAACGGCTACACGACCCTGCGCGTCGTCGAGTCGGACGAGATCGGCACGGTCGGCGTGGGCGAGGCAACCATTCCGCCGCTTCGCAATTTCCTGGGACTGCTGCGGATCGACGAGAACGACTTCATCCGCCACACCCAAGGCGCCTTCAAGCTGGGCATCGAATTCGTGGACTGGACACGGCCGGGCCACCGTTACCTGCATCCGTTCGGCCTGTTCGGCGCCGACATCGAGGGCGTGCCGTTTCACCAGTTTTTCCTGAAGGCGCATGCGCTGGGAAAGACGGCGGACATAGAGCCGTTTTCGCTCACGGCGACCGCGGCCCGGCAAGGCCGTTTCGCAGCGCTGGAGGAATCCCGCTTTCCATTGAATCAATGGGCGTATGCGTATCATTTCGACGCCACGCTCGTCGCGCGCTACCTGCGGAATTATGCCGAGCGGCTCGGGGTGCAGCGTAGCGAAGGGAAGGTCGTTGACGTCGCATTGCGCGGCACGGACGGAATCATCGAGGCAATTGCGCTCGAAGGGGGTCAAAGAATTGAAGGCGATTTTTTTATCGATTGTTCGGGTTTCCGTGGGCTGCTGATCGGCAAAGCGCTGGGAATCGAGTACGAAGACTGGACACAATGGCTGCCCTGCAATCGCGCCGTGGCGGTTCCTTCCGGCAACGTCGGTCCGCCGGAACCGTATACCCGCTCCACGGCGCGCAAAGCCGGGTGGCAATGGCATATTCCGTTGCAGCATCGCACGGGCAACGGCTACGTCTATTCCAGCCAGGCAATCAGCGACGACGAAGCGGCCGGCACCCTCCTCGCCAATCTCGACGGAGAGGCGCTGGCCGCACCGCGGCATCTCTCGTTCACCACCGGCCGGCGCAGGAAATTCTGGACCGGGAATTGTGTGTCGTTAGGCCTCGCCGCCGGATTCCTGGAGCCGCTCGAGTCGACTGCGATTCACCTGGTCCAGATGGGCATTGCAAAGCTTCTCGCACTGTTTCCCGAA
Organism: Woeseiaceae bacterium; assembly: GCA_050738315.1. GTDB lineage: Bacteria > Pseudomonadota > Gammaproteobacteria > Steroidobacterales > Woeseiaceae > IDS-8. The sequence goes on along the minus strand of JBOHZD010000108.1, from coordinate 6,437 downwards.
AAACAGGTGAACCCGGTGGAAATCGACGAATACAACCGCCTGATCGGAGCGACCTATGACCAGGTTCGCGATTTCCTGGTCCTGCACTACAACGCGGTCGAACGCAACGATTCCGAATTCTGGAATTACTGCAGGAACATGAGTATCCCGGATTCCCTGCAGCACAAAATCGACCTGTTCGCAGGCCGCGGGCGCCTGTTCCGATACGAAGACGAGCTGTTCTCCATCACGAGCTGGGTGGCGGTGCTGCTGGGCCAGGGAATCTGGCCAGCCGGCTACGACGAAATCGTCAACTCGATGAGCGAAGCGGAGCTTGTGGACGTGTTGAGCAAGATGCAGGCAAAGATCGGGGAAGTGGCGCTTGGTCTGCCGACGCAACAGGAGTATATCGACCGTCACTGTGCTGCGGCCGGTTAATGGAGGTGTCGGCCGGATGCGCATGAACTTCAATTGGGCGACAACGTTCGTCTCGCGGACGGTCCTGTTACTTGCTGCGCCGGTTGTAAGCGCCCAGGCACCGGATGCGTTTCTCATACAACATCCTCAAGGCCGGGAGTCGATACGGCTGGACGGGCAATGGCGAGTGATTCCAGATCCGTATGAAAACGGCTATTACAACCACCGCTACGAGCCGCGTGAGGACGGGTACTTCCTGGCGCAGAAGCACACCGACCCCGGCGAGCTGATCGAGTACGATTTCCCACGTTCGCAGGCTGTCGACGTCCCCGGCGACTGGAATTCACAGGACGAACGATTTTTCTTTTACGAAGGAACGATGTGGTATTACAAATCGTTCGAGCTGATGCCGCGGCGGGACCGCCGTTACCTGCTGCACTTCGGCGCCGTCAACTATATTGCGAACGTCTGGGTCAACGGAGAATTCCTCGGACGCCATGAAGGCGGCTTTACGCCTTTTCAGTTCGACGCGGGTCATTTGTTGCACGACGGCGAAAACTTCATCGTCGTCAAAGTGGACAATCGACGCGAACGCGATCAGGTCCCCGCGCTCAACACCGACTGGTGGAATTATGGCGGCATCACGCGATCGGTAAGACTGATCGATGTGCCGAGAGACTACGTTGCCGACTATCGATTCGGGCTTTCGGACGGGGCGGTCGAGGGTTGGGTTCGGATCGCCGGCGCCACGGATAACGGCCCGGTGGCCGTCGCCATCCCGAAACTGTCTGTCGACGATGAGTTGCCGGTCAACGCCGATGGAATCGCCCGTTTCTCCTTCGATGCCGAACCGGAACGATGGAGTCCGGACTCACCGGTGCTGTACGACGTTCGCATCGCTTATGCTGGCGATACGATCGAGGACCGCATCGGCTTTCGCACGGTTGCCGTGCGCGGCGAGGACATCCTGCTGAACGGCAAGCCGATATTCCTGAAAGGAATCAGCTTGCATGAAGAAGCCCTTTCCCATCCCGGCCGGGCGCGGAGTGACGAAGATGCGCGCGCTCTTCTGCAGCGCGTCCTCGACCTCGGTTGCAACTTCGTGCGCCTGGCGCACTACCCGCACAACGAAAACATGCTGCGCGCCGCAGACGAAATGGGATTGCTGGTATGGGCGGAGATTCCGGTTTACTGGACGATCGATTTCAAGTCAGCGGCCGTCCTCGAGAAAGCCCGCCGGCAGCTCGACGAGATGATCGCCCGCGATGCGAACCGCGCTTCGATTATCCTGTGGTCGATGACCAACGAAACGCCGGTCGGCGCCGCGAGACTTCGGTTTATCGGTGAACTGGCAGACCATGCCCGGCACCTGGACTCGACGCGCCTGATCACCGCCGCGCTCGATACCCAGACCGGCGATCGTTATCGACGCATCATCAACGACCCACTGGCTGACACGATCGATGTCATCGGCATCAACAGTTACTGCGGCTGGTACAGCGACAAACCGGAGGACTGCGCGCGCATCCGCTGGGTCTCCGAATACGGCAAACCCATCATCATGAGCGAAATGGGCGCGGGGGCGTTGCAGGGACTGCACGGCGAGGTCACGCATCGCTGGACCGAGGAATACCAGGCCGAAGTCTACGTACAGAACCTGGCGATGATCGATAACATCGCGCCCTTGAGGGGCATGTCGCCCTGGATCCTCAAGGATTTCCGTTCGCCGCGCAGGCCGTTACCCGATATCCAGGACTTCTGGAACCGGAAAGGGTTGCTCTCCGAAACCGGTGTTCCGAAAAAGGCGTGGTATGTGCTGCGGGCTTATTACCATTCGAGCAAGAAGGGGAATTAACGGGGTCGCCCGCATGGCGGGCGACAAAGGTCACGGCTACAACCCTCACCGCCAATCGAGCATTTCCGACGCAGCCAGCAACAGTGCACCCGAACCATACAGCTGCGTGTCCGATGCCCTTGTTTCTTCCGGTGCGCTGCCTACCTGCTGCACCCAGCCCAGTTTGCCTTGTCGATCGACGGCATTGGCCAGGGCCGACCAGCCCCTTTCGACGACCTCGCCATATTCGTCCTGCGAGATGATGCTCCGGTTGACACCCCAGGCCAGCCCGAATGTGATAAACGCCGTTCCGCTGGTTTCGGGCAAGGGATCGTGTTCGACATCCAGCAAGGACGATGACCAGTATCCGTCAGGGTGCTGAATATCCTTGAACGCTGCTGCCATTTCTTCATAGAGTTCCAGAAGATCCCGACGCGTCGGATGATCGGCCGGGAGTGCTTCCAGCAAAAGCGGAATACCTGCAAAAACCCATCCATTCCCCCTGCTCCAGAACACCTTGTTACCGAAAGCCGTGCGGCGCTCGAAATAGCGGCTGTCACGATAGAACAGATGCAGTTCATCATCGTAAAGATAGTCTTTCGTCGCAAAATATTCCTTCAATGCATATTCGCGGTATTTGGAGTCACCCGTGGCATTGCTCAGCATCAGCCATGCGGGGGGTGCCATAAACAGGGCATCGCACCAGCACCAGCGTCTTTGGCACGTTCCTTCGGAGTGCCCGTTATCGTCCTGCTTGAACTCCAGGGTATTGCGGGGTGGAGAGGACAGCACCTGGTCGAACGCTTCCGTGCTTGCGGCGATTCGTTCGTCTTGCTTTCCTGCAAGAAACAGATACACCTGCACGATCGCCTGATCGTCGGCATGCCAGTAGCGTGGGCCCGTCTGCCAGTTGTTCCTTTCCGCTCTCTCGAACAGCGCTGAAAAATAACGGGAATTGCCTGTGACGGCAGCCCAACGTGCCAGTCCGATGTAGAAAGCCGCCTGCTCCCATCCGGTGCCCTGCCGGGTTTCGTCGCGAAACGTGCGGATGTAATCGAAGTTGTCCATGCGCGCGAGCTGCCAATCGGCCACCTTGTTGCCGATGACTTCGGCTTGATCAGGCAAGGTCGATTGCCGATGCGCGCAGGCGATCAAGAATAAAAAAGTCACAAGTACGACTGCCGGCGTCTTCATTTGTCTGGTCGCCACCAAGAAAAAGATCTGTCCTCGTAGACGCCGCTCAGTCTACAGAAGCATCCGGCTCCCGGCCGGTTTGTTCGTAGAGCGCACGCCGGGCGGCCTTGTCGCCCTCGATAATTTTATGCGCGAACTCTGCTACCGGCAGCGCCTGTGCGCGGGGTACGACGATGACGCCGTCGCCGTCCGCGACAATGACGTCGCCTGGCTTGACGAGCACGCCCCCGACGACGACCGGGCGATTCACCGATTCGACGACGTTGCGGCCGGGCCGGATGCCGCGTCCGGGTTTGCGAAAGTAGAGCGGCACTTTCTGCGTGGCGATTTCATCCGTGTCGCGCGCGGTCGCGTCCGTCACCACGCCGACGGCACCGGCGCTCTGCCAGGCCATGATGTTGTACGAGCCGATCGAGCCGACATCGGCGTCGGGCGCCTCGTCGATGATGATTGCCGTCCCGGGTCGGATGAGATCCACGAAGGGTTCCGGAGACAGCTCGTCGTACCAGGCACCTTCCCAGGCGCGGTATTCTTCGTAGGACAGGTCTCCGCCTGCGGCAGGCTTCTGTGTCGGCACGTAGCGCACGGTGGCAGCAATGCCGGCGAAGCGATGCGTGTACTTCTCCGTATCCTTCCACGACGCGTGGATCTCCGGATCCATGAGACCGACATTCTTGAGACCGACGAAATCCATGCCGTCGGAGACGTCGGCGACGCGCAGGCCTTCGTAGGCTTCGAGGATCGCGTTGTCATCCGCCTCCGTATAGACCGTGGTTTCGATGAAGTTGTGGCCTGCCCGGTACGGGTCAGCCTGGTCGTCGGTCTGCGCAGCGGCAGCGCCCACAGCGAGGAGCGCGCCGGCCGCCAGCGCAGCGCTTCCCGAAGCCCGTATTTTCATTGCGCCATTCCTCCCTCTAATCGCCAACGCTTGCCTGAAATGGAGACGCAGGTAACCCGTCGCAGTTGTAGAGATTCGCGTTGTCCGGATTGTCCGCCCATGCGTATCGAACGGAAACCGGGTGCGATACCGAGTCGTTCCAGACCGTGACCTTGTCTCCGTCAATCAAGGCGTCTGCCCAGACGTATGCATCGTCGCCTGCCGAGATCGCGAAACCCTGCAACCGCCCGCCTCTTGCAATAAGCCCACACGCCATGTGGTCAAACGCGAGCGTCAATTTGTCGTCTCGCGCGGTCATTGACCGAAACAGGGGACCCGATGACACGAGATCGCGTTCGCCATAGGCAAGTTTCCTGGCGGCCAACGCCAGCCTGTGTCCCACGGCTTTCTTGTTCAGTGGATGGAGGTCGTTCCATTCTCCGACGTCGATCGCCACGGCCATCGCCGTATTGGGTTCGGCCAGCGTGCTCAATTGCGCGTCGCGCAGTTCCGCCCAGGCGCTTTCGGACGGGTGGTCCACCGGCTCGAGAAAGTTCGCGAGTTGCACGAAGATAAAAGGAAAATCGCCCTGTCCCCAGTGCTTGCGCCAATCGCGGATCATGGCCGGAAACAGGTGGCGATACTCGGCCGCGCGTTCGACATTCGATTCGCCCTGGTACCAGATCACGCCCTTGATCGTCATGTGTGCCAGCGGCGCAAGCATCGCATTGTAGAATCCAAGGGGTTGCTTGTAGTCGAGAAACTGCGGTGGCGCCAACGGTTCGGCGACGGCTCCGACCCTGTATCGCCATGATCCCGTCAGGTCGACCGTTGCATCGCCTGCGTAAAGTTCGTACGGCTTGTCGTCGACGAATCCCCCGTCTCCCGCGGAGTTGACGACCCGAGCGGCAATGGTATTTTCGCCCGCCCGCAGGATTCCTGCTGCGATGTCGTATCTCCGCGGCGGATACTGGTACGTCGTCGTGCCGACTTTTGTGCCGTTGATGTAAGTGGTGTCGGCGTCGACGATCCTGCCGAGCATCAGTTTGGCCGGCATCCCTTCGGCGGACCGCGGTAGCTCGAACGTTCTCCGAAACCAGACAACGCCATTGATCGGGCCGGTGTCCGTATCGGACCAGAATCCCGGCACGCTCATCTCCGCCCAGGCAGAATCATCCAGGTCCGGCGCACTCCAGGATTTGGCGCCGTGCAAACCTTTGTCGGCCTCATCGATCTTGCCGTACCAGGCATCGGCCGCGGCTTTGTCCTCGTCTTTGAGCTGTTTCAGGTAACGATCGTCACCCAACCGTCGCGCGATCTCGAGATAGTGCGGAAACGCCCCCAGCGCCTCTTCACTCATCCAGCCTTCGGCGGGCGAGCCGCCATAGCTACTGCTGATGATTCCCACAGGGACGTTGAGGTGATTGTGGATCTCGTTCGCGAAGAAGTACGCGACCGCCGAAAAGTCCAGCACCGTCGAAGGTGTCGATGGCGCCCAGCTCCCGCCGTCGAGATCTTCGAGCGGCCGCTTGAATTCGTACTTTCGCGGCACCGTAAACACGCGAATCAGAGAGTAGTCGGCAGCGATGATTTCTTCAGGATATTTCTCCTTGACCCGCTCCATTGTCAGCTCCATGTTCGACTGGCCGGATGCGACCCACACATCGCCAAAATACACGTCACGGACGGTAACCGAATTCTCTGCTTCCACTGTCAACTCGTGCGGACCGCCTGCACCGGCGGGTTCGATCCTTACCTGCCACCGCCCATCGACCGCTGCCGTGTCCCCGGCCAGCTCGCCGTCCAGGTAGACCTTCACTGATTCCCCGTCGTCAGCCCAACCCCAGATCGACGCGGACGTATCACGCTGCAAGATGACCCCGTCGCTCAACAGTCGAGGCAGTCGCACTTCCGCGAATGCCGGCGGCGAAGAAATAGCCAGCGCCAGCAGTGCGTACCCGAAAAGCCCGTGCGTTGTCATGTTCAATCTCCGGTCGGTCGGCTGTTCGTTGAGCTGAATTGCACTTTCACCGTTGGTCGCCCGCATGGCGGGCTCCCACAGAGGCCCGATTCGACGGCATGAGCGCACCCGGGACGGTCGGAGCGGAGCCTGGAGCGGGGAGGGCTTTTCAGGAT
>JBOHZD010000107.1:0-1730 GCA_050738315.1 Woeseiaceae bacterium | reverse complement strand
GTCGGGCGCAATCTCATGGACACGGTCGGCGCGGCGATGGGCGCGCAGTTTCCGCTGCTCGAGAAGCGCCCTGCTTACAATGAAGACGGCGCCAAAGGCCTGCACCTGTACATCCCGTTCTGGCTGTACCAGGAACAGGCGCGTGGCGAACTCGACTTCCCGCGCAGCTACCACTACGAACTCGGCGCGAGCGGGCGTAGCGAGCCCGGCGTCGGCATGGGCGACCTCGCGAATTTTGCCGGCGGCTACGGCCGGAACCTCAAACGGGACGTGCGCCGCTACTACGGCAGCTTCATGAGCTTCACCTGCCGCGGCGAAATGATTCCGAACGCGGATTCGTATTGCGAGATTGATCCCGGGACGAAGGACCAATGGGGCATTCCGACCTTGCGGTTTCATTTCAAGTGGTCGCAACACGAACTCAACATGGTGCGGCACTTCCAGAAAACCACGAAGGAGATCATCGAGCGCCTCGGCGGAAAGATCGACTGGGGCGACGTGACTGCGGAAGCGGCGATTTCGAAAGGCGGCGAGATCATTCACGAAGTCGGGACCACGCGCATGGGAGACGACGCGGAAACATCAGTCACCAACCAATACGGACAGTCCTGGGATATCAGTAACCTGTTCGTGGCCGACGGCGGCGTATTCGCGTCGAAGGCTCACAAGAATCCGACGCTGACGATCATGGCGCTGGCCTGGCGCGGCAGCGAGTACCTGGCCGAGCAACTCGGCAAGCGGGCGTTATGACGGACCGCGACGACGGACTGCGCATCGACCGGCGCACGACCATCAAGTGGCTGGCCGCGACGATGGCGGCGGGCTACGCTGGTTGCAGTTCTGAACGCAAACAGGTCGGCGAGGAAATTCCGGCGGCGCCGCGCACGGCGCTGCTCGGTACGGCGGCCAAACCCGACGGCATCCGCTACGGCACGGACCCCGACCTGATCAATCCGGTCGTGCCGTGGGCGCGCACGATGACGGAGCCACAGTTGCACACTTCCGCCGCGCTGTGCGACATGATCCTGCCGGAGGACGAGCGCTCGCCCGCGGCGAGCACTGTCGGAGTGCCGGACTTCATTGACGAATGGGTGAGCGCGCCGTATCCGCAGCAGCAGGAAGATCGCGAGATCATACTGGCGGGCCTCGAATGGCTGGAGCAGCAGAGCCAGGACCGTTTCGATTCGGGCTTCGCGGCTCTGAAGGAGGAGGAAAAGGCCGCGCTGCTGGATACGATCGCATTTTCAGACAAGGCCGCGTCTGAGCTCGCCGACCAAGTGGAATTCTTCAGGCGCTTTCGCTATCTCACGGTCGGCGCGTTCTACACAACCAAGGCAGGCATCGACGAAGTCGGCTACATCGGCAATGTCGCAATCTCCGGGGAATATCCGGGCCCCAGCGACGAGGCGATGGCGCACCTCGCCGGCGTGCTGAAACAACTCGGGCTGCAATTGGCTGGCTGACGACCACAGCATCGGGAAAATCGATCGAGCAGAGCGCGGCGGCGCTCGACACTGTCCAGGTCCCGTTGGTCCACACGGGATGGCCAATCATCGAAGCGCAGTCAGGGAGACAGTAACTGTCCCGCTAACCGGCGGATGTGGCTTGGTGATTCACGGGGTCGCCCGCTGCAACACAGTTGCGCGAAGGATTTTCGCAAGCTGGCCGTCAAACCTGCCACGCACTCCCATAGCTGGAGCAAAAACCATGTTCAGAACCCCGACGGTAGA
>JBOHZD010000106.1:0-32181 GCA_050738315.1 Woeseiaceae bacterium | reverse complement strand
TGTCGACGCAGTCGGCACAGTAGGTGCATTCGTAGCTGCAAATTCGCGCTTCCGTGGAGGTTGGCGGAAGGTCGCGGTCGCAGAGTTCACAGTTCGGCCGCAGTTCCAGCATGGCGATCATTGCTCCCGACGTTGTCGTTGCTTGAAAAGTACGCGCGCGGGCAACATGATCGCAAGTTCCGGCAGACATCTGCAATCCACTCAAAACACGCCGGTAACAGCTTCCAGCAAGAGAAGGACGCATCATGACTCGCGCCGTACCGATCTTCTTCATTCTGTGCGCATTGGCGACCATTGCATCGGCACAGGAATCGCAATTCGATCCCTCGCCGGATCGTGCCGCACCGGGCTCGATCGAGGCGATCGCGCAGTTCACGACAGAGCCGCGGTTCCTGAGCCCATGGGTCGCGTACGTGCCGGACTCGGACAGCGTCCCGTCTCCCGCCAGTATTCTCGGTTACCTCGTCGGCGCGCCCGGTGAGCTGACCCATTCGGCTAAGATCGTCGAGTACGTGCGCGAAGTCGCGGCAAGCTCTCCGCGCGTCCATCTGGAAACCATCGGCGTCTCGGAAGAAGGGCGGGACATCGTCCTCGTTGTGATCGCCGACGAACAGGGTATCCGTGAGCTGGACCGGCTCAAGGCGGCGAGCGCCGCGCTCGCCGACCCACGCCGCACTAGCCCCGCCGAGGCCGAAGAAATCATCGCTTCGGCCCGCCCTGCCTATTACTTCAACTGCAACCTGCACGCGGACGAAACCGGCAGCGGCGAGATGTGCATGGAACTCGTCTATCGCCTGGCCGTCTCTGAGCAGCCGATGATCCGGGCCATTCGGGAAAACCTGCTGGTCCTGATCAACCCGGTCTCCGAACCCGACGGGCGCGACAAGGTCACCGACTGGTTCTACCGGTATCTGCAAGGAAAAACGGACTACGACTCTTTGCCGCGGCAGAGTCCGCCGTATTTCGGCCATTACGTCTTCGTCGACATCAATCGTGACGCGCATCAGAAAGCGTTTGCGGCCACGCGCGCGGTGCACAAGATGTTTTTCGATTACCACCCCGTCGTGGTGCACGACCTGCACGAGGCAATACCGCTCCTGCTGAGCTGGAACGGCACAGGCCCATACAACCCGCACCTGGATCCCATCGTGACCTCACGCTGGCTGGAAATGAGTTTCCACGAAATGACCACGATGAATGCCATGGGAATGCCGGGCGTCTGGACCTGGAATTTCGGTGAAGGCTTCGGACATCACTATCTCGATTCGGTGGCCATCAATCACAACGCGATCGGGCGTGGTTACGAAACCTTCGGCAATGCAACCGCGGAGACGGTCGTGCGAAAGCTCGACGCCAGCGATCTGTCCCGCGAGTGGTACCGTCCCTGGCCGCCGGACGAGACGTTCCGCTGGTCCATGCGTGACAACGTGAACTACCAGCAGACGGCTGCGCTCTCGATTCTCGACTGGTCGGCGAAACACGCGAAGGAAATGCTGCGCGATTTCTACCAGACTGGTTATAACTCGTGGCAAAAGGGAGTTACTGAAAAGCCCTACGCCTATGTAATTCCCGCGCGGCAGCCCGATCGCCTGCGCGTCGCGCAAATGGTCAATCGACTGCGTGGCCAGCACATCGAAGTCGGCACGTTGTCGGCCGGCGTGTCCGTAGCCGAAGGCGATTTCAGGCGCGGCGATTACCTCGTCAAGCTCGATCAACCCTACCGCAACTTTGCGGTGGACGTGCTCGAGCCGCAGCGCTTTCCGGACAATTACGAAGAGCTGCCGTATGACGACGTGTCATGGGCTTATCCCGTGGGTTTCGACGTTGCGGCGATCCGCATCGAGGATTCAAGGATCAAGTCAGCCCGCAGTCGCTTGCTCGGCGAGAAGGATGCCGTGGCGGGCGGCACCGTGAGCGGCAACGGCCCGGTGTATCTGCTGGCGGACCATGGCCAGGAATCATTGCTGGCGGCACGCTTCAGACTCGCCGATTCGCAGGTGAGCATAGCCGAGCAGGAATTCAGCGCGGGCGAGGTCGGCTATCCGCCGGGATCGTGGATCGTTGCAGCCGGCGACGGCCAGTCTTCGTCCGAACTCGACGATACGATCGCGGCGGTGAGCGAAGAACTGGCGCTCGACTTTCAGTCAGCCGGAGTAGCGCCTGACGTGGCGAACCACGAAGCCGCTGTCCCCCGCATCGGCCTGTGGGTGCCCTGGGCGGATACCGACATGATGGGCTGGATTCGCTACGTGCTCGATCGCGAGCAGGTGCCGTACACCTATATTCGAGACGAGGACCTGCGCGCCGGAGGATTGAAAGAAAAAGTCGATGTCGTTATTTACGGCCCGTTCTCGCGGCTCGACCTTGCCGGCCAGATTCACGGCATCGCGGCGACGGACGGCCCGATTCCATTTCGCGCTACGTCCGAGTTCCCGAGCCTCGGGCTGCCCGTGGCATCCGACGACATCACGGGCGGCCCGGGCTTCGCGGGCCTTGCCGAACTCCAGACATTCGTCGAGTCCGGCGGCGTGCTGCTGACGCTCGGCGCGGGCACCACGCTGGCACTGGAGGGCGGACTCGTGCGCGGCGTGCCGCGGGTGGCGGAAAGCGAGGTGTTCACGCCGGGCTCGGAATTGCGCGCAACGTTCGAGCGTCCCGGGCACCCGCTTGCTTATGGATACGACCGGGATATCGCGGTGTTCCGCACCAACCTGCCGGTGTACGACACGCCGCGCCGCTGGCTGACGATGGCGTACTGCACCTCATGCCTCACCGGCCCGGTCGACGAGCGCCGGGTCGTCCTCACCTGGGGCGGCGAAGGCGCCATGGTCGTCAGCGGCGGCATGCGCGGCGAAAACGCACTGGACGGTCGCCCCGCGATTCTCGATACGCCCCTCGGCGAAGGTCACGTCGTCAGCTATAACTTCAACGGCATCCACCGCGACATGAACCGCGGCGATTTTCGGCTGGTCTGGAACGCGGTGATCAACTGGAAGGCGCTGCCGGGAGTCGACTGATCAGGGCGGTTTTACGGGAAACCCCCGTCATTTTCTGCTTCATCGATTGTGGAAGGAGATCGAGTAAACTTGCTGCAGCAGACAGGACAGGTGCATTGAACACACGAATACTCGGTAAAAGCGGAATTCGCGTCAGCGAGATCGGGCTGGGATGCTGGCAGCTGGGCGGCGACTTCGGCCCGATGGATGAGGGTCGAGCGTCGAATATCCTTCGAGCGGCGAGCGGATCGGGGATCACGTTCTGGGACACGGCGGATGTCTACGGCAATGGGCTGAGCGAGCGCCGCATCGCGGCCTACCTGGAGCAGCATGGAGGGCAACCGGTCATCACGAGCAAGGTCGGGCGGGACGGAGCGCTTTACCCGGACGGATACACCAGGGACAAGGTCCGGAAGAACATCGAAGGGTCATGCAAGCGCCTGGGCGTCGAAGCGCTCGATCTCGTACAGTTGCATTGTGTCCCGCCGGAAGTGTTGAAGGCGGGCGATATGCTCGCGTGGATGGAAGACTTCCAGCAGGACGGGCTGATCAAGGCATTCGGTGCGAGTGTCGAAAGTCTCGACGAAGCGAAATTCGCGGCCGCTCATCCGAAGCTGACTTCCCTGCAGATCATCTTCAACGTGTTCCGCCAGAACGCGATCGATGAGTTGTTTCCACTGGCTGAAGCCAACGAAGTTGGAATCATCGTCCGGCTGCCGCTCGCGAGCGGCGTGCTCGGCGGCAAAATGACGCGCAAGCAAAAATTCGCCGAAACGGATCACCGCCACTACAACCGCCACGGCGAGGCTTTCAGCCAGGGCGAAACCTTTTCCGGGATTCCTTTCGAAACCAGCCTCGACTTCGTCGAGAGAATGCGGGACTGGGTGCCGGACGGCATGAGCATGGCGCAAATGGCGATGCGCTGGATTCTCGACCAGCCTGCGGTCAGCACGGTGATCGCGGGCGCGAGCCGGCCGGAGCAGGTCCGCCAGAATGCGAGCGTGAGCGAACTCGAACCCTTGTCGACCGAACTGCACCGGAAGCTGGCAGACTTCTACAGCAGCGAGGTGGAACCGGCCATCACCGTCCCGATTTGACTACTTTCGCGAGTAAGTACCGACCAGGCGGTTCATGCCAAGGACATGCGGCTCGATCTTCTCGAGCAACGCCCACATCGACAGCCCCGCCGCCAAGTCCGGCGCGGCATCGAGCGCCAGCAGCCAGAAATAATAATGGTGCGTGCCATGCCCGGGCGGCGGCATCGGCCCGCCGTAGCCGCTTCGATCGAAGTCGTTCACGCCGGCCGTGTGATCCCGGACACCTTCGGCCAGCCCGGTGGCTGAAGCAGGAATGCCGTATAACACCCAGTGCACGAAGCCGTAGCCTGCCGGGCGGACGAGCGGCGCGTCCGGGTCGTGACAAATCACTGCGAACGAGCGGGTGCCAGCGGGCACGTTCGACCAGGAAAGCGACGGTGAAACGTCTTCACCTTCGCCGGTGTGTTTCCGCGGAATGCGCCCGTGGTGATCGAAAACCGAGCTCCTGAGTTTCATCTCTGACAGTGCAAATCCCATGGCGCCTATGTTCGCAGATGGGGTCGGGCCAGCACAAGTCATTGACAAAGTGCCAAATGGTGCCGGAAAAATGGCCTGCTGAGGGCTTAATTCGGTGTTTTTCGGGGCGAAAACGCCTACTTGGAGGCCGCGCCACTCAAAGTTCGCGGATCTTGCTCACCGTGAGCACCCGGTCGATGCGCTCGCCGTTCCAGCAGTACCTGAAGTGCTGCCCCTGCGCCGGCAGCGAGACGGCACGCGGACGAAAGCCGGCGATGCATTCGCCGCCCTCGTGCCGCACGCTGCGGTACAGGAGCCCGTGAGCGCCCGTGTCGCGGCGCGTCGCTCCGAATGCCTGGCAGATCGGCCAGGTCCGCAGATCCGGATCCCGCAGGTGGGCGAAACGCGGGCTCCGTATGTCCTCCAGCGGCGTTTCGACCGTGCCGATGTAGCAGCGCATGTCCAGTTCGATTGCTTCTTCGTCGGTATCACGCAGGCGACGTTCGGTATGGAAAACCGTTTCGGCGACGGCGGTGTCGACGTCGCGCCCCGCGTAGTACACGCCGTACCGACCGTCACTGAAGCGACTCGCGCGTCCGGTGTGGGTGAACGCCGCCATCACGACGGACGCACCCGGCCCGGTGACCCATTCGTTCTTCCGCAGCAGAAAAAGATTGCCCGCTTCTGCCTGGATGCGGTCGTTGGTCAGCGACTCGATCGCGTAGAGCATCTCGAGTTCGTCAGCCGACACCAGGTTTTCGAACAGCAAGACGGGTGGAAAGCGCGACGGGATGACTCGGTATTGCGATGTGCCGGCGAGATTCCGACGCCGCGGCGCATCAGCCACGCCACGCGTCCAGATACCGGCGCACTTGATAGAGGTTGTCGACCTGGCCTTTCAACATCACATCGAGCGCCGATTCCCCGCCGAACGCCTTGTTCGGGCGCTTGATCCAGCCCGCCGCACGGTCGGACACCGGCAGGAGAATATTGATGGCCTTGTAGATCCCGAGCAGGACACTGATCCGCTCCAGCGTGTCTTTGGGCAAGCCGGCGACTTTGCCGGCCCGCCAGCGGTAGAAAGTCCGCTCGCTGGGGCCGCCCAGCAGGGTGACCTGGTCCTCCCGGCGCAAGCCCCACACCGCCGCCAGGTTGAAGAACGCCTTGAGCGCCACTGCATCCACATCGGCCGGGTCGAAGGCCTCGAGCGGGCGGGGCGCTACGGTCGATTTCGGGATTCTTGCGGTTCTTGCCATATGCTGTATGGTAACAAGAATAGCGCCATTTGGCAAACAACCATGGAGGTCACGCAGCGGCGCATGGTACGGTCTCGCGGATGGTTGCGGCGGGACGGGCCGTAACGCAGACGGAGCCCTGCAATGTTGAAGCGTCTCGCGCCCCTATATCTCATCGGTTGTTCTGCGATTGCCTCGGGCAACCCGGTGCTCCCCCTGGACATGCCGGCGCTGCCCGTCGAGACACTCTCGAAAATCGAGATGACCGTCCCCGCGGATCTCCAGGACGGGACCTGCCTCTTCATCATCGGTTTTTCCAGGTCTTCCAGTTCGGACACCCGGAACTGGTCACAGTCACTCGAGGAGCGGCTTCCACAGGATTCGGCTGCCGTCTACAGCGTATCCGTACTCGAAGATGTTCCGGGACTCCTCAGGGGTTTCGTCGTGCGCGGCATTCGCCGCGGCGTGCCGGAGCGGTTCCATGACCGCTTCCTGATCGTGACGACCGAGTCGCAGGCATGGAAAGACCTGGCATCGTTCGCGGACCCGGATGCTGCCTATCTCGTCCTGACGAACAGCGAGCATCGGATTGTCTGGCGCACACACGGCCCGGCAACGGATGAGGCCGTGCAGGAAGTCATTGTCAAGGTCACGGAGATCGCGCCGCCGCGCGCGGAAGAAGCAGGCCGGTAAACGTCCAAACCGTCCAGCAGGATGGACCGCTACCGCTCCGGCAACGGGATCGTTTCCACCTGCGAGGACGACCTGATGCGGAATCGCTTGACGAGGCTCAGCGTGATCAACTGTGCGTCCTCGGCGAAATACTGATATTCCAGTTGCAGGAACAGCTGCCGGCGAATGGCAAAGCTGCCGGCGATGCCGACAAACAGCGACGTATCGTCTTCCTGCTGAAACGGCACATTGGCATCGATGTTGAAGCGCGCGAAACCGCCTTCGATAAATCCGGAGAAACGCGGCGCCGTAACATTGCCGATGCCGTACTTGAGGCCGGCTCCGAAAATGCCGTAGTCGACCTTGCCGTTGCCGCTCAACGTCGCCTGGCCGAGATCGGCCCACAGCAACTCGACCGACAGGTTGGGGCTGATCGGCGTCAGGTCGACGCCGCCGAAGACCTTGAAGCCGCTGTCCTGGTCGTCCGCGACCGTGAAGGGCGTCCCTGCCGTTTCCGGGCTCAGGGATGACAGCCCGACCCCGCCGCCGACGAATGCATCGGCGCGGGCGGCCGGCGGCGCGGCAACAAGGCACAGACAGCCGAGCGTCGTCAGCGTGACACCCACAGCACGGCGCCGTCTTCGGTACACCGCCCGGGCGGCAAACAAACCGAGGACAAACAGTACCGCAGGGCCCATGGCGCCGCTGCCCTGGCCGGCAACGACCCGGCCGAGCGGTGTGGCGACACCGCTCGGATCCTTGATGACGCCGTTCGGACCGTCTTCGGCGTCGCCGTCATTCGGTCCACCGTCCTCGATGCTGAGTTGTACGCAGGAATGCCCCGGCGTTAATCCAGGCGTAAAACTCTCGTCGCCCGGCGGCGGGCATGCGCCCATGGTGCCGGCAGCCGATGCAACCGTGTTGTTCGCGTCTTCTGCAAAGTTGCCCCAGCCGGATGCCGGCAGGAACCTGCGGTATTCGGGGAACTCCCCGATCGCCGTGGCCTGCGGGATCACGATCTGCACCACTGCACCGATCTCCGGCAGGTTGGTCACCTCGAAATCATAGATGCCGCTCATATATTCGAATTCGTCCTCGCTGTTGCCGACGCTGCCGCCGTCGCCGTCGCCTGCCGCGGCGATATCTTCGAGCGTGACTCGCGCGGAGGTAGCCTGCTGCGTAAGCGCCGTGCTGCCGAGCTGCAGCCGAACGCCTGCCGTTGCCTCGATAAAAGTCGCGGATTGGGCCGGCAGCCGGTTTGCAAATCCATTGCGGGCATCGCTGACGTCGGACGAATCCGGCACGCCGTCGTTGTCTGCATCGGCAAGTTCGGCCGCTCCCGCACCTGCGATGACACTGAGCGTGAAATCGACCACGGAAGCGGATGTGATGACGGAACCGCTCGTTCGTTGCACGCTGACGGCGAGCTGGTAGATACCGGGCGGGAGCGTGGCCGGAGAAAATGCCAGCGTCTTGTTCGTCTGCCCGCCGGAC
Organism: Woeseiaceae bacterium; assembly: GCA_050738315.1. Lineage (GTDB taxonomy): Bacteria > Pseudomonadota > Gammaproteobacteria > Steroidobacterales > Woeseiaceae > IDS-8. The sequence goes on along the minus strand of JBOHZD010000106.1, from coordinate 24,231 downwards.
ACGACGGCAAGCACCGCATTGCTCGTACCGCTCCAATCGTAGGAAAGTCCGGACTGATGACCGCCAATCATGGCGCTTGCCGTCGCGACGCCGCCATCGGGACTCAGTGCCCGGACCGGCCCGAATGCGGCCTGCGACAATTCGATCCACGGCACGGGCTGTTCGTCGTGCAGCGGATCCGCTCCGAAGCGAATCTCGTCGGCGTCCGTAAGGCCGTCTGCATCGCTGTCGCTGCTGTTATCGGCGTCGTCGATGCCGAAGGCCTGTAAAACGTTCTCGATTGCATTACCGGCGCCGTCGCCGTCATCGTCCGCCGCGCCGTTCGCGACCGGCGAATTCGCATCCAGCGGGTCCGCATTCAGTGCGATCTCGCGCGCATCGGGCACGCCGTCCGCATCCGAGTCGGTCGTCGCATCGATATCGACTCCTGCCAGAAGTTCGATGACATTCGGTACGCCATCGCCATCGCTGTCGCTCGCAGCCGAACTCGAGGGGCTCAACGCCAGGCCGATTTCGGCCACATCCGGATACCCGTCGCGATCGAAATCGCTGGTTGCATCGGCAGAGGCAATTCCGAGCGTCGCGAGGTAGGCGTCAACCGCATTCGACACACCATTGCCCGAGTCGTCGCCGGCGCCGCCTTGCGTGGGCGAATCGGCGGAGTCCGGCGCGCCGCCGATCGAAATTTCAAGGCGATCCGGCAATCCGTCGCCGTCGAAATCGCGCCGGTCGTCGAGCGGGTCCAGCGGATCGGTGGCCGTAGCTCCGAAAGTCGCGTAGGTGACGGTCTCGACGTGATCTGCCGTGCCGCCGCTATCGCTGTCCTGAAAACTGGCCGGGTTGTTCGGATCGGTGCCGTCCGTGGTTTCGACCGGGTCGGGCACCAGGTCGCCGTCGGCGTCCGCGAATGCTCTCGGGTCCAGCGGATCCGTGCCGGCGGCGTCCTCGTCGCCGTCGTTGACGCCGTCGCTGTCGGTGTCGGCGACCTGGGGATCGGTCCCGATCTCTTCCTCGCGTTCGTTGGTCAGGCCGTCCCCGTCCGGATCGCCGGTCGGGCCGCCCTGATCGTCGGGATCCAGGTAATCGGCAAGGCCGTCGTCGTCGATGTCGGTCGGATCGGTCGCAGGGTTGCCGTCACCGTCTTCGTTTGCGTCTTCGTCGCGCGTCAATCGCGAATCGCCATCGTCATTGTCGTCCTGGTAATCTGGGATGCTGTCGGAATCGGTATCCTGATCCGGCGCGTTCTCATCCGCCGTTGGCACAGTATCGTTGTCATCGTCCGGATCCTGGTAGTCCGGCGTCGAGTCCTGATCCGTGTCACGGCACTGGCTGACGTCCGGACATTCAATTATATTGATGAGCCCATCGCCGTCGTCATCGGCGACGGCTTCGTCATCCGCAATCGACACGCTGGCGGTGTCGGGGTCACCGACCGGCACGCGGGAATCGTTCGTCTCGGTCAACGTGATTTCAACCGTCTCGTCGCCTTCGACGAGCTCGTCGGACACCGGTGTTACGTTGACGGACGCCGTAGTTGCACCAGGGGAGATGAGCGCAACACCGCCCAGCGCCGCGTAGTCCGTACCGGGGGTCGCCGTACCGTCGACGGTGTAGTCCACCGCGACGGTGGCACCCGACTCGTTCCGCGCGCCCAATGAGACCAGCAGCTCGCCCGCAGCAACAGGGTCCTCGGTCGCATTTGCGCCGGCCGATACCGTCACGGAATGCGGCGTATCGGCGATGTTGACGGTCGCGCTGTCCGTCGCAATCTCGTAATTGGAACTGGGGACCAGTCGGATGGTGACGGACTCGTCGCCTTCGAACAATCCGTCGCTGCCCGTTACTGTGATGGGAACCTCCTCCTCCGACACGAAGAGGCTGAGCGTTACACTGCCTGACAGCGCGGCGTAATCAGCACCTTCCGTGGCAGTGCCGGTGACCTCGTAATTGACGATAACCGTCTGCAGCGGGTTCCCGCTTTCGCGACTGATGAGAAATTCGCCGCTGTCAGCCGGCGATTCGCCCGCGGTCGCATCCGTTGCTTCAACCGAGACGACGACCTGCGCATGCGCCAGCGGTGCCGCAGCGAGCAACAGGAAGGCCAGCCCGATCGACGAACCCGGCGAGCGAAACCCGGCACGAACGGGCGCGCGGGGTGCGACGCCCGGGATGGGAGTGAGCTTGTGCTGCATGTTCCTTTTTTCTCCGAACGTTCGCACATTGGCCGTGTCGTCCCCCCAAAGGACTCTTCTTTTGTTCTACCCCAAGGTCTCTTGAACCAAGCCGCTGTATCTGACAATGTCGCTCGATTATATATGCCATGATGCGCACTCTGCGAGCCAAAGATTGACGGACATTGTCGTATGCGGCGACTTTGCTGTGGGCGCGGTACCGGCAAAGGCGTTGGCGGCCTGCGGACACTTGGGTTATGGTTGTCGTGCTATGGGTGACAAGCCGGAATCCACGCACGAGGCGGAGCATCGTCCCTCGCCGTATCCGGCGCGTGCGACACGATCCGGCGGCCGCATGCTGCCCCAGCGGATGCGAAGTATCCTGCTGCCGGTATTGATTCTCACGCTGGCGGCCTGCGACATGAGCGATGAGGAACCGGCCGTGCCGACGACCGGGGCCGAGACGCCCTCGCAGCCGGTCAACATCGTGTTCATCATGTCGGACGACCATGCCGTGCAGGCGCTGAGTGCTTACGGGCATCCCGTCTCCAAACTCGCCCCGACGCCGAGCATCGATCGTATCGCCCGCGACGGGGTCGTGTTTCTCAATTCGTTCGTGACGAATTCTCTGTGCGGGCCGAGCCGCGCGGCATTGCTCACCGGCAAGTTCGGGCACATCAATGGATTCATGCGGAACGGTGACGTCTTCGACGGCGCCCAGCCCACCTGGCCGAGGCACCTGAAAGAGACCGGCTACCAGACCGCTCTCATCGGCAAGTGGCATCTCAGCACAACGCCGGCAGCGCTGCAATTCGACTACTGGAAGATCTACGACGACCAGGGCGAATACTACAACCCGGACTTTATCACGGCAGAGGGCTCCGAACGCGTCCAGGGATACTCCACCGACCTCGTCACCGAATTCAGTCTCGAATGGCTCGAAGAACGGCGCGATCCGGCAAAGCCGTTCCTGCTGATGGTCCAGCACAAGGCGCCGCACCGGAATTTCATGCCCGCGCTGCGTCATACGCAGAAGTACGCGTCGACGAAGTTCCCGGTGCCCGACACGTATTTCGACGACTACGCGGGGCGCGAGGCGGCCGCCGCGCAGGAGATGAACATCTATCGGGACATGTACGAAGGTCACGATCTCAAGATGACCAAAGCGGTCGGCTCGACGGAATTGCGCTACGACCGCTGGCCGGAGGTGTTCGCTCGCCTGACGCCGGAGCAGCGGGCAACCTGGGACGCCGCCTACCAGGAGCGCAACGACGCCATGAATGCCGCCGACTTCGACGAGCGTGAGATGGCGCTGTGGAAGTACCAGCGCTTCATGCAGGATTATCTCGCGACGATTGCGGCGATCGACGAAAGCGTCGGCGCAATACTGGATTATCTCGAGCGCGAAGGGCTCGCCGACAACACGCTCGTCGTCTACACCTCCGACCAGGGTTTTTATCTGGGCGAGCACGGCTGGTTCGACAAGCGCTTCATGTACGAGGAATCCCTGCGTACGCCTTTGCTGATGAAACTGCCGGGCCGGATTCCCGCAGGATCGACGTCGTCCGCCATGGTGCAGAACATCGATTACGCGCCGACGATTCTCGAGTTCGCAGGCGTCGAAATCCCCGCGGAAATCCAGGGCCGATCGCTCGCCGGGATCGCCACTGGCGAGACGCCCGACGACTGGCGGCACTCGATTTACTATCAGTACTTCGAGTATCCGGGCTTTCACTCGGTGAAGCGTCACTACGGCGTGCGCAGCGAACGTTACAAACTGATCCATTTCTACTACGACATCGACGCCTGGGAGTTCTACGACCTCGCAGAGGATCCGCACGAAATGCACAACCTGATCGACGATCCTGACTATCAGGATCGAATCCTCGATATGAAGAAGGAACTGGAGGCGCTGCAGACTCGCTATCGGGCGCCGGATCTCGAGTCCGCGGAGTGACTGCAAGGCAACTGGTGATCGCGGTGCCCGCCTCAGGCGCGCTGGCCGCCACCCTGCTCCTTACCGTTCCCTGGCCATCCGGGCAAAGCGCGACCGCCTGTTACCAGGGACCGCCCGAGGCAACCGCCACCGTCCCCGCCGGCCGCTTTGCAATGGGTTCGGAGCATTACCCGGAGGAGGGACCGGTCGTCGAGGTCGCGGTAGTAGCCTTCGACATCGACCGTCACGAAGTCACCAACGCGCAATTCCGCCGTTTCGTCGCGGAGACCGGCTACATCACCAGTGCGGAACGCGCCACCGAGCTCGGCTTCGAGGCGAACGGTTCGGCCGTGTTTGCGGATGCGCGCTGGGCGTTCGTCCCGGGCGCGGACTGGCGCCACCCGGAGGGGCCCGACAGCACGATCGAGGGGCGCGATTTTGAGCCGGTCGTCCAGGTGTCATTCGAGGATGCCGGGGCCTATGCGGGATGGGCCGGGCGCGCATTGCCGTCCGAGCGGCAGTGGGAGTACGCGGCGCGAGCCGGCCTCGACGGCGCGGAGTACGCCTGGGGCGATACGCTGACACCCGGCGGCGAGTACCGGGCGAACACCTGGCAGGGCGAGTTCCCGGCCAGCAATACGGGCGGCGACGGATTTGAAGGCAGGGCGCCCGTCGGCTGCTTCGAAGCCAACAGCTACGGCCTGTACGACATGATCGGCAATGTCTGGGAGTGGACTGCGGATCCCTACCAGGCAACGCACGTTCGCGATGACACGCACGAGCACGCCGGCAGCGGTTTCGACCCGCGCCAGCCCGGCGTGCCGGTCGGCGTGATCAAGGGCGGCTCATTCCTCTGTGCGGAAAATTTCTGCCGCCGCTATCGTCCTGCCGCACGGCATCCGCAGGATACGCAGTTGGGCACCAACCACCTGGGCTTCCGGACGGTGGGCGTGGCGGCGACGGAGGGCGCCGCGCGGGCATATTACCTCGCCAACGAGGGTGTCATGGTGGCGAATGGCGAAACCAAGGTCCTGTTCGACCCGCTGTTCAACGAGAGCTTCGGAGAGTATCGACTGGTTCCTGAAGAGATGCGGCGCGCCTTGATGGCCGGCGAGCCGCCGTGGGATGGCATGGACGCCGTATTTGTCAGCCACTATCACGACGATCATTTTTCGCCGCGCGACATGCTGGCATTCCTGGGCGGGCACGGCGACATTCGCCTTTATGCGCCGGAGCAGGCGGTCATCGCCATGCGCGAGGTCGCCGAACCCCACGACGACGTGCTGTTGGACCGCGTCACCGCGGTTGCTCTCGAATATGGCGATGCGCCGCGGAAAATCGAGATTCCCGGCCTGCTGATCGAAGCGGTGCGCATACCGCACACAGGCTGGCCGACCGGGCAGACGGAGGTCGAGAACATCGCCTGGCGGATCACGCTGGACAATCAAAGCACTGTGCTGCATCTTGGCGATGCCGACACGGACGACGTGCATTTCGAACAGGACGGCGAATACTGGGACCGGCGCCTGCCGGACATGGCCTTTCCGCCGTACTGGTATTTTCTGTCCGAAAACGGCTTGCGGGTGCTCCGGGATCGACTGCGTCCGGCACAGGCAGTCGGCATCCATGTACCGGTAACGGTACCGGACAATGCCGCCGATCGTGAACCGGCGCTGCAGGATGTCGACCTGTTTACGCGTCCCGGCGAGACCCGCGAGATTACGCACGAACATTAGCATTAGCTGCACGCACAGCTACAGCTTCACGTGCCGCGGAGCGGTAATACCATCCGGCGCGTGGAATTCCAATTAGCGAGGAGCAATCGATGATGCGCGAGCATTCACGCCCCCCTGACGATGCGGCAAGCTGGCCCGAGCTGCCGCCGTTCGCGGAATGGGAGGAGACATTCACGACGCTCCATATGTGGGCGCAGGTCATTGGAAAAATCCGCCTGGGTTTATCGCCGTGGGTCAATCATTCCTGGGGCTCGACGCTCTACGTGACGACGCGTGGCCTGACGACATCGCCGATTCCGTACGGCAGCGGCACGTTCAACATCGAGTTCGACTTCGCCACGCATGCGCTGCAAATGACGACGTCGGACGGAGAACAACGGTGGTTCGCCCTGGCGCCGATGTCGGTGGCGGATTTCTACGGGCAGTGCATCGATGAACTGTCGGACTTAGGGATTCAAGTGAAGATATTCACTCGACCGGTGGAAGTAGTGGAAGCGATCCGGTTCGAGGTGGACGATCAGCATGCGAGTTACGATCGCGAAGTCGTGGATCGGTTCTGGCGCGCGCTCGTGCAGTCCGATCGCGTGTTCAAGGACTTCAGGGCGCGCTTTATCGGCAAGGTGAGTCCGGTGCATTTCTTCTGGGGCGCATGCGATCTCGCCGTGACCCGATTTTCCGGGAGAACCGCGCCACTGCATCCGGGCGGCGCACCCAATTGCGCCGACTGGGTCATGCAAGAGGCTTACTCGCATGAACTGGCGAGCGCCGGCTTCTGGGCCGGAGCGGGCCTGGGCGAGGCGGCGTTCTATGCTTACGCCTATCCCGAGCCGGAACACTACCGAACGCAGGCTGCCAGGCCCGAAGCCGCCTACTTTTACCAGCCGCTCGGAGAATACATACTGCCGTACGAGGCGGTCCGGACCGCTGCGATGCCGGACCAGGCATTGCTCGAGTTTTTGCAGACAACTTACGAATTTGCAGCCGATCTCGCCGTGTGGGATCGTCCTGCGCTGGAGCGCGCCCTTCCTGAGCGCGCTCGTGGTCACGGAGCGAGATACCCGACGTCATGAACGAGAACAACAACTCATCGAAGCGTTCGCACCAACGCAACTCCGGCCAGGACAAGCTGTTCTTTACCGCGTTCATCGTTGCCGTTGCCGCCCTGTTCATCATTGCAGGGTCGCTTTTGACGGCTGCCGGTATTCCGCCGGGCCCGCAGATCGCCGCGGCGTACGAGGGAGGCAGGGCGTTCTATTCCAAGCTCTTCTTTCACGACGACGTTTTCATGTCCGATCTGTGGCATGTGCCGCGGACCGACCAGCGCGGCGTCACCATCAACAAGCCCGGCCGCACCAGTCCCGGCGCTACGCTCTATACCTCGGGCCACGAAGCCGCCGCTTACCTGATCGATATGGATGGCGCGGTACTGCACAAGTGGCAACGGCCGTTCAGCACGGTGTGGAATGAAAGCGCCGCGGTCAAAGAGCCGCAACCGGACTCGCACGTCTACATGCGCAAGGCCGTGGCCTTCGACAACGGGGACTTGCTGGCGATCTATGAGGGCGCCGGCGATACGCCTTACGGCTACGGAATGGTCAAGCTCGACAAAGACTCCAACGTGATCTGGAGTTATCTCGAGCCCGCCCATCACGACTTCGACATCGCGCCGGACGGCAGGATTTTCGTCCTGACCCAGTATATTGTCGGTACGCCGTCGGTGTCACTCGATCACCTGGCGACGCCGCGTCTGGAAGACTTCCTGGTCGAGCTTACACCGGATGGAAAGGAGATACGCAGGATCTCGGTGCAGGGGGTCGTCGATAACTCCGACTACCGGCAGATTCTGTTCGGTATTTCAGCGTTTGCGACGGCGGACGCCCTGCACACGAACAGCGTTCACGTCATTACCGAAGAGGATACCGAAAATTTTCCCTACGGCAAGCCTGGCCAGTTGCTGATGTCCTTCCGTGAGCCGAGCACGATCGGCGTCGTCGATCTGGAACAGGAGAAACTCATCTGGGCCATAAAAGGTTACTGGGCGGGGCAGCACGACCCGCACATTCTGCCGAATGGCGATATCCTGGTGTTCGACAATCGCGGCAACTTCCGGATTCCCGAAGGCCGTTCGCGAGCGCTCGAAATCGATCCCTCCTCGATGGCGATTGTCTGGCAGTATATCGGCACCGAGGAGTCACCGCTCGAAAGCGACATCCGCTCCTACACGCAGCGCCTTCCGAACGGCAATACGCTCATTACCGAATCGAATCCCGGGCGCATACTGGAAGTCACGAGGGACCGGGAGATCGTATGGGAGTACATCAATCCGATCCGCGGTGGACCCGACGGAAGAATTCCGATCATCTGCAAGGCACTGAGGCTTCAGACGAGCGCGCTCGCTTTCCTGTCTGACCGTTGACGCGGTCGTGCGGGCAGCGTGCCTGCAACTGGCGCCGGTCCGAGCGATGGGCGCATAATGATCCGCTCGCGCCGGCAAATTGCGAGGATTTTGGCTATGGACAAGCTGCTAGCGATACTGATCTGTGGATTGTTTCTCGTGCCGGACACGGTGTACGCCTATGTGGGGCCCGGCGCGGGGCTGAGCTTGCTGGGTGCGCTCTGGGCGCTGATCCTCGCGATCGGCACCGCGATCGTCTTTGTGGTCGTCTGGCCGATCAGAAAAATGCGTCGCCGCAGACGCGAGGCAGAAGCCGATAAAGCGCAGGAACGCGGCGCGCAGAAACAAGAGACCAAAGCGCCCGACGCCCGCGAGCGAACGGATGAAAGGCAGCGGGATGCGCCAAGCGCCGCACCACAACCGTCGGCGGTCCCACAGAATAATCCCGACCGATCGCGGCGGCGATGAGGCTCGGCCTGTTCGATCTGCCGGCGCCGTTACTGCAATGGATTGACAACCGCCTGACGACCTTCATTCCGGCTCCGGTCACCGTCGCAATCTGGGCCGTTATCGGCGCCATCCTGTGCCTGGAACTTTACCGGATCGTTTCCCCGCAACGCCGAATCGGCGAGATCAAGCAGCAAGCGAAGGCGGCGCAAGAGAAGCTCGGCAACTACGACGGCGAATTCGAAGGCGCCTGGCCGCTGATGAAAGACATGCTCGGGCTGTCCCTGAAAAGAGTCGCCATCGTGTTTCCCGCGACGCTCATTGCCGCGTACCCGGTCATCGTGCTGCTGGTCTGGTTGAGCAACCATTATGGCCATCACTTTCCCGCGCCGGACGAAGACGTTGCCGTCGAAGCCTCTCCGTTGCTGGCGCGCTGGGTCCCCGGCGACCCGCCTCGTATTCAGGCCATGCAGCCGGACGGCCAGACGGTCCTGGACCGGCCGCTGACGGCCGCGGTGCCGGTGATCCACAAACGCGCCTGGTGGAACTGGCTGATCGCCAATCCGGCCGGTTATCTGCCGGCCGATGCACCCGTCGATGAGATCAGAATCGATCTGCGCGACCGGGAATTCTTTGCAAAGGGCCCCGGCTGGTTACGCGGCTGGGAAGCGATATTCATCACGGTCCTGACCATCGCCGCACTGATTTACAAGTCCGCAAGAAAGATCGACTGATGCAGGACGGCAAGCAGGACGGCAAGATGGAGCCGACGCCGCAAGCCGCACCCGACCTGTCCGTACCGGGCTGGACGGACAAACTGAGCGGCCTGCAGGCCCGTTTCCCGGGGTTCTGGATCGGCCTCGGCAATCTCGAAAGCCGCATGCTCGCCGATCGCCTGTCGGACGTTGCCATCGTCAAACCCGTTTATATCGCCGGGCTCGCGCGCTCCGGTACCACGATTCTGCTGGAGCTGCTGGCGCGGCACCCGGACGTATCGAGTCACCGTTACCGGGATTTTCCACCGGTGCTGGCTCCCTGGTTCTGGAATCGCTTCGTCGATCGTGCCGGCGGCCGCAAACAGACAGCCAGCGAGCGCGCGCACGGAGACCGCATCGAGGTCACGCCCGAGAGTCCGGAGGCCTTCGAAGAGGTCATCTGGATGGCTTTCTTCGAGCGGCTGCATGATCCGGACGTCAACGCGGCACTGACGGCGGCAACAGGCAACGATGAATTCGAGACGTTTTATCGCGATCACATCCGCAAGATGCTGTTGATCCGCGGGGGCAAGCGTTACCTCTCCAAGGGCAACTACAACATCACACGGTTGCCTTATCTGCGGAAGTTGTTTCCCGACGCAAAATTCATCGTGCCTTTTCGCGATCCTGTATGGCACATTGCGTCGCTGCTGCGACAACACGAGCGCTTCAGCCGCGAGCATGCGCGCGATGTCAGGCTTAAGCGGCATATGAGCCGTGCCGGGCACTTCGAGTTCGGACTCGATCGGCGCCCGATCAACAGCGGCAATGCGAATACCACGCGGGAAGTGCGCGATCTCTGGTCAAAGGGGCGGGAAGTCGAAGGCTGGGCGCTGTACTGGACGGACCTGCACGGGCACGTTGCAGATGTCCTGGAATCGGATGCGGCGCTCCGCACGGCAACGATGCTGGTCGACTACGAACGGCTTTGCAGGGAACCAAAGCAGATCATGCACGCGCTGATCGCCCACTGTGAATTGCCATCGACCGACATCGACCTGGAAGCGATTGCGGCTCGGACGATCAGTCATCCCTCGTATTACCAGCCGCCCTTCGACGACGCGCAAACGGCCCTGATCGAGGAAGTCACCGGTGCCGTGAAGGGCCGCCTCGAGGCTTTGGCTGCCTGAGTATTATCGTTCGGCCAGGTAACCCCGTGCGTGCTGCACGGGCGCCATCGCCGATCCCGAGTCACCCGCGAGCGCGACGAGGTCGCGATAATACCGGGCGGCCGCGGCGCGATCGCCGTCGAGTTCCGCCGCGCGCGCAGCACCGGACAGACTGTAGAAACGATTCGGACTGCGCGCGAGAGACGTCTCGTAGGCATTGCGCGCATCGGCGTAGCGGCAATCGCCAAGCAGTTCCGCTGCGGGCAACACTTCGCCCGGAGTCCGAGCCTTCGTACGTCATGTGATGCAGCAAGGCGATCCCCCGGCGCAGATGGGTCATGGCTTCCGCCTTGCAGTCCGCATGCACCTGCACCGCGCCCAGTTCGTTGCCGTGGTTGCCATGATTGCCGTGCGGCTCATCCGCGCATGCCACGGCGCCGAGCGCCAGGGTGGTGAGCCAGATCGTCGAATGGTTCATGAGGGTTCTCCGCAGCCAGACCGTGATTGTCCTGCTGCGACGCGCGATCTCGCTTACAGCCCTGCGCGCTTCTCCGACCTGAAGCGCGGGGTGCCGCTCATGTCGCCGACGTTGCTGCCCCGTCGTTTGCGGCAGCTCGAACAGGAAGGCGTTGTCGAACGCCATGGCAGCGGACGCGGTTCGAGCTATTGTTTGACGCCAGCCGGCGCGGAGCTGGTACCTGCGATTTCGCTGCTGAGCACCTGGGGCCAGCGCTGGACGCGCCGTGCGCTCGCCGAAGGCGAAACCGACCTGGGTCTGTTGGTGTGGGCGATGGAACGCGGGGTCCGGCCCGATGCCTTCGGACTCAGGCGGACGGTTGTGCAACTCATCCTCGCCGATCAATCGCCGGCGAAGCGATACTGGTGGTCCGTCAACGAGGATGGCCATGTGCATCTCTGCGTCAAGGATCCGGGATTCGACGTGGACCTTTACGTCGAAGCGACGCTGCCTGACATGATCTGCCTCTGGCGCGGCGACCTCTCGTACACAAAGGCGCGGTCCAGCGGACGCCTGAATGTGCATGGTCTGGCACGAACCCGGCGCAGCCTGCGTGCGTGGCTCAATCCCGGCGACTGGACGAAAATTCGTTCAGAGCGTCCGGTGCCGGCATCGTAGGTTAGTGCCGGGACGGAAGTTCGTAGTTATTCGTACCCGCAGGACCTCGAGCGCCGATTGACACAAGCGCTTTGTCGGCAGCCTCGAGGCCAGACTGGTAGGCGCCGTGACAAGTGGCGTAACTTCGAATAGATACGGCTTCCCCGGCCAGAAACAGTTTATCTCCGATCGGTTCGGACAGCGCAAAGCGATCGGATGCACAACCGGGCCGGACGTAAGAATAAGCTCCAAGTATGTCGGCATCTTTTGTCCACCGGGTCGCCGTCGCTTTGAGTATGCCGTCGCGAATATCGGCTCCGAATGCGTTCACCATCGCCTGCGTCGCTGCATCGATCATCGCCGGTTCACCTTCGGCTACAAGATCCGGCAGGCAGGAGCCGGCGAGGTCTGCAATCACCGTGGGATACCCGAATGGATTCACGTACAACGAAACGGGCACAGTGCCTGGAACGTCCGGATCGAAAACCGTGAGGTAGCTTTCATCGCGTCGCATACCCAAAGGGCTATTCAACAGGAACGCTACTTTCTCGCAAGTTCCGAGCGGACAATTCGAAATCGCAGAGGCGATCCGGGTCGGCAGGTGCGGTGTAAAGGTGATCCCGCCGGAGCCAAGCACCGACGTTGATACCGTCAGCAGTGCGCTTCTGGCGCAGATTGTCCCGCGTTCGGTGGCGATGCGAATGCCGGTCCGCGACCAATCTACTTCGTTGACACGTGTCGACAGGTGCACGTTGAGATTGGTGCCGAGTTGCCGGATGAGAGCACCCAGCCCGTTGCGCACAGGATAGTCCTCGCCGGTATCGTCACCACGTGAGTAATCCAATGTGGACAGATGCTCCGGCGTTGCGCTCGTGATAAGGCCGACAACGTGGCTGAATACGGGATACAAACCTTTCCACGCCAAATCTTTTACGGAGTCTGAGGCGGCGACGTCGAAACCACGACGACCGGCGTCGTTCACCGCAGTCAGCCCTTTCTCGAACGTTTCGTGGGTCCTGGCGTAATCATCCGTATCGAGACTTCGACCGCGGATAACGAGCCGCGATTTCTGAAAGGAAAACCCGGCGTCGTAGCCGTAGCCTTCGAAATCGGCGAGCAATCGCAGTGGATTCCCGGAAGCGCAATGTAACCAATGGCAACCGCGGTCCCAAGGCACTCCTTGAAAAACTTCCGCATCTGTCCAGGCGCGTCCGCCCAAGCGAGATTTAGCTTCCAGAACGCAATATTTGACGTTGTGCTGGCGAAGCCTCCTTCCAGCCGCGATTCCCGCCGATCCCGCGCCGATTACCGCAACGTCGTATTCGGTTGCCATTCGAACGCTACAGCCGATCGATACCGCGCGCCCCGCAAGAGGACACGCGGCTCCATGAGACCCAAGCTTTCGCCAGGTTCCCTGGCCGCGTCTTTTTCACTTTAGTGCCACCGGGAAATCTAGCAATAACATAGAGTTAAAAGAACAATCCGGATCGTCTTGGCCGCATTACCGGCTGTTTCATTCGATGAATACGCGTCCGTGCGCTGGTGCAGGACCCATTGTGGCAAACCTACGAACGCCTGTCCCGGCACCTGCCTACGAACGCCTATCCCGCGCGTCGTTGCCGGCCGGACGTGCGATGACGCTTGCCCCTGTGATCGTTCGATCCCACGTTTCTTTTGTTCTTCGGCGGACCTGTGCGTCGGCCAGGCGGGCGCTGCGTGCTTTTGTTTGCTATCGGTTCGGCCTTGATACGCGGATCCGGTTCGTAGCCGGGCACGATTTCACGGTCTAGTTCGCATTTCAGCAGCCGCTCGATATCACGCAGATACTGGTGTTCGTCGACGCAGACCAGCGAGACGGCGTGGCCATCCCGTCCGGCACGGGCCGTGCGCCCGATGCGATGCACGTAGTCCTCCGGAACGTTGGGCAATTCGTAGTTCACGACATGCGGCAAGTGCTCGATGTCGAGACCGCGCGCGGCGATGTCGGTCGCGACCAGGACGCGAACCTTGCCGGCTTTGAAATCTTCGAGTGCGCGAGTGCGCGCGCCCTGCGACTTGTTTCCGTGGATTGCCACGGCCCTGAGGCCGTCATCCGTCAACTGGCCCGCAAGACGGTTGGCACCGTGCTTCGTGCGGGTAAATACCAGGACCTGACGCCAGTTTTCCGCGCCGATACGGTGCGACAGCAACTCGCGTTTGCGCCGTTTGTCGACCGGGTGCACGGTCTGTCGAACCCGTTCGACGGTCGAATTTCGCGGTGTAACCTGGATTTCGGTCGGTGCGTTCAACAGGTTCGCCGCGAGGCTCCTGATCTCGTTCGAGAACGTCGCGGAGAACAGGAGGTTCTGGCGCCTGGCCGGCAGCGCTTTGAGAATCTTGCGTATGTCGCGGATAAATCCCATGTCGAGCATGCGATCTGCTTCGTCCAGCACGAGCATCTCGACGAACGACAGATCGACAGACTTCCGCTGGATGTGATCGAGCAGGCGCCCCGGGGTGGCGATCACGATATCGACACCCTTTTGCAGTTTCGAAAACTGCGTATTGATGCTGACGCCGCCGAAGATCACCGCCGACCTGAACGGCAGATGGCGGCCATAGACACGCACGCTCTCGCCGACCTGTGCCGCGAGTTCACGCGTCGGCGCAAGGATCAGCGCGCGCACGCGCCGTCCGCCGGAGCGGGAGGTTTGCAGCCGCTGCAGCAGGGGCAAGGTGAAGCCGGCCGTCTTGCCGGTGCCGGTCTGGGCGCCGGCCAGGACGTCCCGGCCTTCGAGGATGAGTGGAATGGCCTGCTGCTGGATCGGGGTCGCCTCGCGATAGCCCTTTTCATCGATCGCACGCAGCAATTCGGCCGACAGGCCGAGCTGATTGAATAACATTGTTGTTTTGAACTCCAGGATTGCCCGACCCGGGCGGTGTGCCGCGCATGGGTTCGGTCCAGGCAGAAAAGTCTAAGTGTCTCCGACAGGCGCGGTATGCGAGGGCGGAGTGATTGGCGCAGACCGAAGTGCGCCAGGACGGGGCGCACTATAACAGAGGCCGGCGCCAATGCACGGACTTTCGACACCCATTCCAGGTTGGCGTCAGCCCGTGGCGCGTCCTGCGGCGGGGACGATGTGGGCCGCCAGCACGTCGTGCAGGATGTCGTAGGCGATCGGCTTGACGAAATATCGGTCGAATCCCGCCTGCCGCGCGCGTTCCTTGTCCGCCTCGCTGCTGAAGCCGCTGATGCCGATCAGAGGCACGTGATCGAGATCACCATGATCGCGCAGGCGCCGCGCCACTTCATAACCGTCGATGTCCGGCAGCCCGACATCCAGCAGCACGGCGTCAGGCGCAAATTCGAGTGCCGTTTCGATGCCGCTTTCTCCCGTGTGAGCCACTCTCACGTCGTGGCCGGATCTCTCGGACAGGTAAGTTGCAAGGCCGGTTGCGAGGTCTTCGTTGTCGTCGATGATCAAGAGCCGCAGCGCCGTCTGGATCGCAGGGGGAGCCACACTCTCGGTTTCCGGCAGCTGGATCGCATTGCGATCGAGTAGGGGCAGCTTCACGATGAATTCGGAACCGCGGGCCGGGCCCGCGCTGGTCGCGCGCACGCTGCCGCCGTGCAAGTCGACCAGGGCGCGCACCAGTGCGAGGCCGATGCCCAGTCCGGTTTGAGTCCGTCCTGCCGAATGGTTGGCCTGGGCGAACAGCTCGAATACGCGGTCAAGCATGTGCAGAGGTATGCCGGCTCCCGTGTCGCTGACCCGTACAGTCACTGAGGCTGGCGGGCCCGCTTCGGTTTCCGCGGACAATTCGATCGTGCCGCCGGGGTCCGTGTACTTCGCTGCGTTCGTCAGCAGGTTGCCGAAAACCTGCGTCAGGCGGACCGGGTCGCCATCGAGGTAGAGCGGCTCCTCCGGCAGCTCGACACGGAGTTCGTGCCGGCGTTCCGTGATCAGGGGCCGCGAGGCATCGATCGCATGATCGATGACCGTCTTGAGTTCCAGCGTCTCACGCTGCACCTGCACGCGGCCGCTGGTGATCCGCGACACATCCAGCAGATCGTCGATCAGCCGTTTGAGATGCCGTAACTGTCGCTGGAGGAGGTCGCGAGCCCAGGGCAGCTTGCTCTCCTGCTGTGGAGAATTCCTGAGCAGCTCGATGCCGCTTTGCATGGCCGCCAGGGGATTGCGCAGTTCGTGTCCGAGTATGGAAATGAACTCGTCCTTGCGCCGTGAAGCTTCCTTCAATAGCGACTCGGCGCGCTTCCGTTCCGCAACCTCGGAGACGAGTTGCGTATTCGCACGCTCCAGCGTGCGATTCAGTTTTTGCAACTCACGGGTGTTTTCCGCCTGCAGCCGCTCGTGTGCTTCAGCCAGTTCCGCGTTGGTCGCGGCGAGCCGATCGTTCAACTGAGCGAGTTCACGCCGTTGCAGGTAGAGCTGCACCAGGACCTGGACCTTGCCGCGCAATACGTCCGGGATGACCGGCACGTAAACGTAATCGGCTGCGCCCATCTCGTAGCCGCGCAGACGATCCAGGTCGGTGATGTGCACTCCGGTTACGAAGATGATCGGCGTCTGCCCGAAACGTGGATGATTGCGCACCAGCGCCGCCGTTTCGAAGCCGTTCATTCCCGGCATGCTCACATCGAGCAGTATGGCCGAGAACTCCATCTCCATCAGTTTTTCGAACGCTTCCTCGCCGGATTGCGCGCGCACGAGATTCTGATTGAGTCTTTCGAGGATGACCTCATAGGTGAGCAGGCGCGCCGGCTCGTCGTCCACCAACAGGATGTTGGACTGCTCGATGATCGCGGGGGTAGTCACCGATGCAGCCACACGCGCAGCAACCACAGGAAGTTTTCGCTGTCCACCGGTTTTGCGATGTAGTCCGATGCTCCGGCTTCGAGGCATTTCTGCCGGTCGCCTGTCATTGCCTTGGCCGTGAGGGCGATGATCGGCTGCCCGAATTCGTTGGCGCGCATCCGTTGCATCGTTTCATAGCCGTCCATCTTCGGCATCATGATATCCAGTAATACGAGCGAGAGATCTTCGATTGTGCCGATTAGGCGAACGGCATCGGCTCCGTTGTTCGTCGAAACGACGTGAATGCCGTACCTTTCCAGCAGGCTGGACAGCGCAAAGATGTTGCGTACATCGTCGTCCACGAGGAGGACGGTCTTTCCTTCGAGCACATTTCCGCGCGGCGCAAGCAGCAACTGTTGGCCGACGTCGGGCAGATCTGCGAGGTTGATGTGCAGGAACATGGCGCAGTCGTCGAAAAGTTGTTCGAGCGACGGCACGAGCCTCAGAATCAGCGTACGGCAGAGGATGCCGAAAACCTTGCGATGCTTCTTTTGCCATGCACGATCTGCGTGGACGACAAACGGAGTATTGCGGAGCGTCGGCGTGTCCGCCACTTCCCGCAACAATTCGAGTGCATCGACGTTGCCGGGGCGCGCATCGATCACAGCACATTCGAACCCGGTCTGCCGAAGCAGGCGCAGCGCTTCCTCACCGGATCCCGCCATCGACACGCTCACCCCGCCGCTGCAGAGTTCGTCAAGGGCCCTCGCGGTCGCGGCACCGGGATCAACAACCAGCAGCCGACGTAGGGGATTGCCCGCATATTGCAGCATGCGCTCGAGATCCTGCCGCAGGTCGGGCGCCTTGACAGACGTACTTAAACTCGACCAGGCACCGCGCGCACGCGCGGCCAATGGTGCTTCGCCGCCGATCACGACCTGGACCGGGATGTGTCGTAACCCGGAATCGTGTTTCAACAGACTCAGCAACGTCCATGCATGCATGTCAGGGAACGAGCCGTCGAGACTCATGGCAGCTGGTCGATACTGCCGCGCAAGCTCGGTAATGTCGGCGCCCCGCGCCGTCGTTACACACTTCGCGCCCGCCGCGCGCGCCACTTCGAGCAATGCCGATGCAACGCCGCCATTGCCCTGTGCGACGAGCAGGATCCGATCCCCCTCGGTCACCTGGTCGCGATCGTCGGCAAGTGCCTGTAAGCGCGGTGCCGGCGCGAGCATGGCAGGATAGGCGGCACCTGCAACGGAGTTTCCGAGCCTGTTCCGTTCCGCGGGCGATGGCGATCCGGCATAGGTCGCAGGGAGATAAAGCGTGAACCTACTGCCTCGTCGCGGCTTGCTTTGCAGTTTGATTTCACCGCCGAGCAACTGCGCGAGTTCGCGGCTGATGGCGAGGCCCAGCCCGGTGCCGCCGTGCTTGCGCGCGGTGCCGGCATCCGCCTGTTGAAAGGCCTCGAAAATAATCTTCTGTTTGTCCGCCGGTATGCCCATGCCTGTGTCGCCGACGGCAAAGGCGACCACGGTCGGTGCCGCGTCGAGCACCGGATGACCGGGAGTCCAGCCCTCGGTCGCAATGCCGACACTCAGCTTGACGCTGCCGTGCGCGGTGAACTTGAACGCGTTCGACAGCAGGTTTTTCAGAACCTGCAATAGCCGCTTCGGGTCGGTGTTGATCGACCGCCCGAGCGAAGGTTCGAACTCGGTGGTAAATGTGAGCTCGCGCGATTCCGCCTCGTGACGGAAGGTGCGCTCGACCGTTTTCCTGAGGCTGTCCAGGGTGACGTCTTCGCACTCGACGGTGACGGTACCGGATTCGATCTTCGACAAATCGAGGATGTCGCTGATCAGGTTCAGCAGGTCCGTGCCGGCAGCGCGGATGGTCGATGCATATTCGACTTGCCGCGTGCTGAGATTGCTTTCCGCGTTCTCCGCGAGCTGTTGGCCGAGGACAAGAATACTGTTCAACGGCGTGCGCAGTTCGTGCGACATGTTCGCCAGAAACTCCGACTTGTAACGCGACGTCAGCGCGAGTTCCGCGGCTTTTTCTTCCAGTGCGCGCCGCGCTTGCTCGATTTCCTGGTTCTTGCGTTCGACCTCTGCGTTCTGGTCCGCCAGCAACTGCGCCTTCTGCGCCAGCTCTTCATTCGTCTTCTGTAGTTCGCACTGCTGAGTCTGCTGCTCCGTTGCAAGTTGCTGTGATTGTGCTAGCAATCTTTCTGTACGCATTGTTACTTCGATATTGTTGAATACGACCCCGATGATGTCGGCGAGTTGTTCGAGAAACGCGACGTGCGATTCGGTGAACGCGTCGAGCGAAGCAAGCTCGATGACGGCTTTTACCTCGCCCTCGAAAAGGACCGGGAGCACGACGACGTTGCGCGGCATTGCATCGACGAAGCCGGACGATATGCGAATGGTGTGCGCCGGCAGGTCACGGATGATCAGCGTCTTGCGCTCGCCGGCGCACTGACCGATGAGGCCCTCGTTGAGCGAATACTCGCGCGGCGTGTCCGCCCCGCCGATGTCGGCGTACGCTGCTACCTGGGCCAGGCGCGGCCCGCGCGAAGTGTCCGTTGCCACGTAGATCAGCCCCTGCTGCGCGGCCACGAGGGGTGCAAGCTCGGACAGGAGTGTCTGTGCCACCGAGTGCAGGTCCCGTTGTCCCTGCATCATACGGCTGAAGTTCGCGAGGTTGGTCTTGAGCCAGTCCTGCTCGGTATTGCGGTCCGTGGTCTGGCGCAGATTGCCAATCATGGCATTGATGTAGTTCTTCAGGTCGGCAACTTCGCCGCTTGCATCGACCTGGATCGACCGCGTGAGATCGCCTTTCGTAACCGCGGTCGCGACGTTCGCGATTGCACGGACCTGCGTGGTGAGATTCGCCGCGAGCAGATTGACGTTTGCCGTGAGATCTTTCCAGGTACCGGCCGCGCCCGGGACGTTCGCCTGTCCGCCGAGCCGTCCTTCGACACCGACCTCGCGGGCGACGCTCGTGACCTGGTCGGCAAAGAGCGCGAGCGTGTCGGTCATGCTGTTGATCGTCTTCGCGAGGGCGGCGATTTCGCCTTTCGATTCGACCGTGAGTTTCTGTGTGAGATCGCCGTGGGCGACCGCGGTCACCACCTTGACGATGCCGCGCACCTGGCTGGTCAGGTTTTCGGCCATGACGTTGACGTTGTCGGTCAGGTTCTTCCAGGTGCCGGCGACACCGGGCACCGTCGCCTGACCGCCGAGCTTGCCTTCGGTGCCGACCTCGCGGGCGACGCGCGTGACCTCGGCGGCGAAGCCGTTCAACTGATCGACCAGCGTGTTGATCGTATTCTTGAGTTCGAGAATCTCGCCCTTGACGTCGACCGTAATCTTGCGCGACAGGTCGCCGCGTGCAATTGCGGTTGCCACTTCCGCGATTTCGCGCACCTGGTTGGTCAGGTTGGCTGCCATGACGTTGACGTTGTCGGTCAAGCCTTTCCACGTGCCCGCGACGCCGGGGACGGCGGCCTGGCCGCCGAGTTCGCCCTCGGTGCCGACCTCGCGCGCCACGCGGGTCACTTCGGAGGCGAAGCTGTTCAACTGGTCGACCATCGTGTTGATGGTGTTTTTGAGTTCGAGAATCTCGCCGGCGACATTGACCGTGATCTTCTTGGAGAGGTCGCCGTTCGCGACCGCGGTGGTAACCGCGGCGATGTTGCGCACCTGGCTCGTCAGGTTGCCGGCGAGCGTGTTGACGTTGTCGGTCAGGTCCTTCCACGTTCCGGCGACGCCGGGCACTTTCGCCTGGCCGCCAAGCTTGCCTTCGGTGCCGACCTCGCGCGCGACACGCGTGACCTCGGCGGCGAAGCCGTTCAGCTGATCGACCATCGTGTTGATGGTGTTCTTCAGTTCCAGCAATTCACCCTTGACGTCGACCGTGATCTTGCGCGACAGGTCGCCGCGCGCGATCGCGGTCGCGACCTCGGCGATACCGCGCACCTGGTCGGTCAGGTTCGTCGCCATGACGTTGACGTTGTCGGTCAGGTCTTTCCAGGTTCCGGCGACGCCGGGTACGATGGCCTGGCCGCCGAGCTTGCCTTCGGTGCCGACTTCGCGCGCGACGCGCGTGACCTCCGACGCGAAGGAACGCAACTGGTCGACCATCGTATTGATCGCGTCCTTCAACTGCAGCATCTCGCCGCGAACATCGACGGTGATTTTGCGGGACAGGTCGCCATTGGCGACGGCAATCGTCACCTCGGAAATATTCCGGACCTGGGCCGTCAGGTGGTTGGCCATCGAGTTGACGTTGTCGGTCAGGTCCTTCCAGACCCCGGAAACGTCGCGGACATCGGCCTGGCCGCCCAGTGTGCCTTCGGCGCCGACCTCGCGCGCGACGCGCGTGACCTCGGAAGTGAACACGCTCAGCTGCTCGATCATGGTATTGACGATCTTGGCCGAGCGCAGGAATTCGCCTTCGACATGGCGGCCTTCGACTTCGAGCGGAACCCGGCACGACAGGTCGCCCTGTGCAACTGCCGCGATGCTGCGCGTAACCTCTTTGGTCGGCCACAGCAGATCGTCGATCAGGTTGTTGACCGACGTTTCCATTTCGCCCCAGGAACCGACGTGACGCTCGGAACGCACCCGCTGGCGTGTTCTGCCGCGTCGGCCGACCGCTTCGCTGATCTGTTGCAGTTCCTTTGCGAGATGATCGTTCGCGATGACTACGTCGTTGAAGGTATCGGCAATCTTTCCGGCGAGGCCCGTCCAATCGCTCGGCAGGCGCACCGAAAAATCCCCGTTCCGCATTGCCTGCAGTGCCGCGAGCATATCGGCAAGGTCGAGGTCCGAGTCCTGGGTCATACCGAGGGGCGCGCCAATAGCGCCTGTCGGGTGGGTTCCCATAGTGTCTTCCGTCAGTTGTAAATGGGGTGGAGCAGTGTGATAAAGAACAAGTACGGCTGCAGCACATGCCCTGAGGGCTTTCTTTACCGCCGAATGTTGTCGCGCCAGAGTGGGTTGCGCGACATTCGCGTGTAGGCAAAGGTACTCGCAGAGCCTCGGAATCACAACTGCAGGGCGGTGAATCCGGCACTCAAAGGCCGGCCGGTCATATTGTAAAAGGCTCGACCTGCAAGGCGGGGCAGGCCGGCGGGCATGGATCGCGTACGGCCAAAGAGGGGGACGTCACCGCGTGCGACAATCGAACCTGAAGGGGCACGCGGCGTGACGGCCGAGACCTGGTCATCGCGCGTTGCGTTCTATTTCGTTTCGATCGGGGCCGCGGTCGGGCTGGGCACGCTGTGGCGATTTCCGTACCTCGCCGGGCAGTACGGCAGTGCCTTCATCGTCGTGTTCGTGCTGGTCTGCGCCCTGATTACCACACCTATCCTGGCGGCGGAGTTCATGCTCGGACGCAGCGGGCGCGGCAGTCCCCCGGCAGCAACCCGCGCGGTCGCACTGGCATCGGGCGGGTCGTCGCGCTGGTCGATCATCGGCTGGCTCGGTACGGCCGCGATCGTCGCGATCATGGCCTACTACAGCGTCATCGGCGGCTGGGTGCTGGCCTATGCCGGAACCTTTGCGACCGGAGATCTCGCGGGGGCTGGCGCCGAAGAGGTCGGGCGCCGCTTCGCGGCACTCCTTGCCGATCCGTGGGCGCTGACGTTCTGGCATTTCGCTTTCATGGCCATCACGGTTGCGATTTCGGCAGCCGGGTTGCAGCGCGGCATCGAGCTCGCGAACAAGATCATGATTCCGGGGCTGTTCGCACTGATGCTCGGGCTGGTGGCTTATGCGTTCGCGACCGGCGATCTGGAGCGCGGCGTGCCTTTTGTGTTTCGTTCGGACTGGTCGCAGATCGATGCCGATCTGCTGCTCGCGGCCGTGGGGCAAGCCTTTTATGCGACGGGCGTCGGCATGGCGATCATGATGGCTTACGGCGCGTATGTGCCGAGCGGAGTGTCGTTGCTTCGTTCGGGCGCGGTCATCAGCGCCTCGATCGTCGTCGCTTCGATCCTCGCGAGTCTCATTATTTTTCCGCTGGCGTTTCGCTTTGAGGTCGACCCGGCGCAGGGGCCGGAGCTCGCCTTCGTCGTGTTGCCGGCTATTTTCACCCACATGCCCGGCGGGCAGATTGCGGGGTTTGCATTCTTCATCTTGCTGGCATTCGCGGCATTGAGTTCCGCGATTGCCGGCCTCGAGCCGCCTGCGGCGGTGCTTCGGGAACGCTTCGGCGTTTCGCGGCGGGCATCCGTCAGCATCGTCGGCGCGGCGATGTGGCTGGCCGGCCTGCCGGTGGTGCTGTCATTCAATCTCTGGTCGGAGCTGCGCCCGCTGGCCGGCATCCCGCGATACGCGGGCTATGGCATTTTCGAGATCATGGATTACACGGCAGCCAATCTGTTGCTGCCGATCGGCGCGCTCCTGACCTGCATCTTCGTCGCCTGGCGCCTGCCCGACAGCACGTTGAGCGACCAGCTCGAGCTCGGCGACGGCCGCCGCCGCACTTACCGCCGGCTGCTCGGCTGGCTCTGCGCGCCGGCCATCCTCCTCCTCTTCGTCATGAACCTCTAACCTCGGTGCCAGACACCGCTTTTTCGTATTTATTACAAACCCCGGTGCCAGACACCGCTTTTTCGTATTTATTACGCAAAGTACGAACGTCGGTGCCTGGCACCGGAACCGGCGGGCACCGGAACCGGCGTCAAGTCAGTTTGATGGGGAGTGCGTGGAGCGGTTTGCCGGTGGCGGCGAAGAGGGCGTTTGCGACCGCCGGTGCGATGGGCGGCGTGCCCGGCTCGCCGACGCCGGTCGGGGCCGCGGTCGATGGCACGATGTGCACTTCCACGGCGGGCATCTGGTTGATACGCAGCACCTGGTAGTCGTGGAAATTCGACTGTTCGACCCTGCCCTCGTTCAAGGTGATCTCGCTCATCAACACGGGCGACAAGCCGTAGCCGATTCCGCCTTCCATCTGTGCCCGGATCACGTCGGGATTCACGGCGACGCCGCAGTCGACGGCGCATACCACGCGTTCGACCTTGAAGTTGCCGTCGTCCTGCATCGATATTTCGGCGACTTCCGCCACGTAGGTGTTGAAGGATTCATGCACCGCGATGCCGCGCGACCAGCCCTCCGGCAGTTTCGACCCCCAGTTCGCTTTTTCGGCCGCGAGTTTCAGGACGCCGAGATGACGCGGATGTTCTTTCAGCAATGCACTGCGGAACTCGACTGGATCGCGGTCCGCGGCTTTGGCCAGTTCGTCGATGAACGTTTCCGTCGAGTAGGCCGTGTGGGTACTGCCGACGGAACGCCACCATTGCACGGGTACGCCGAGATCGACGGTGTGCAGGTCGACCCTGAGATTCGGTATCCGGTACGGCAAGGTCGAGGCGCCTTCGACCGACGTCGGATCGACGCCGTTTTCAAATTCGCTTGCGAACGGCGAGCCGGCCAGGATCGACTGCCCGACGATGCGATGATCCCATGCGACCGGATTCCCTTTGTCGTCCAGCGCGGCTCGCAGCCTGTGCACGTACATCGGCCGGAAGTAACCGGCGTGGGTGTCGTCTTCTCGCGTCCAGACAAGTTTGACCGGCGTACCTTTTTTCGCTTTCGCGATGTGCGTGGTTTCGACGACGTAGTCGGACTTCGGGTTGGCGCGGCGACCGAAACTGCCCCCGGCATACAACGTCTTGATCCTGACCTGCTCCATAGGAATGCCGAGCACCGCGGCGACGGCGGCCTGGTCGCCCGTCTGCATCTGGTCGCCGTTCCAGA
>JBOHZD010000105.1:0-3616 GCA_050738315.1 Woeseiaceae bacterium | reverse complement strand
GCGCACCGATCCGTTCGAGGTCGCCAACGGGGTGCGCGTATTTCCTCATGCGACGCTCGAAGACTGCCCGAGGGACGCCATCATCTGCGTGCCGGAGGTCGCTCTGCCGCCGGGCGCGCCGTTGGCCGAGCGGTTCTGCGAGGAAATAGCGTGGCTCAAGAAACGCTATGAAGAAGGGGCAACAATCGCGGCCGGCTGTTCGGGCGCCATGTTGCTGGCCGAAGCAGGTTTGCTGGACGGCTGCGAGGCAACGACGCACTGGGGCTGGTGCGACGTCATGCGCGAGCGTTTTCCGGATGTCCAGGTACGGCCGCAACGTGCGCTCGTCATCAGCGGCGATGGCCAGCGTCTGATCATGGCGGGCGGCGGCGCGACCTGGCTCGACCTCGCGCTGTACCTGATCGCGCGTACCGTGACTCTCGACGTAGCCATCAAGGTCGCGCGCGTCAACCTCATCGACTGGCATCACAGCGGGCAGCAGCCCTTTGCGCGCCTCGCGCGCACGCGGCAGGTGGAAGATGCCGTCATCGCGCGCTGCCAGACCTGGATCGCCGAGAACTACGACCAGCGCAATCCCGTCACCTCAATGGTGCGCCTTTCAGGATTGGCGGAACGCTCGTTCAAGCGCCGCTTTCAGCAGGCGACCGGCATGTCGCCGCTCGCATACGTGCACGCGCTGCGGCTCGAAGAAGCCAAGCAGATGCTGGAAGCCGGCGACCAGCCGATCGAAGCGATTGCCAATGAGGTCGGATACGAAGACGCGGGCTTTTTCAGCCGTCTGTTTCGCCGCAAAGTGAACCTCACCCCGGCCCAGTACCGCCGACGGTTCGGCGAATTGCGCGAGACCCTGGCAACCCGCGATCGCAGTGCGAAGACAGTTTGACGAATGGATGGACGGCTGTTGAAATCGCGTCAGTTCAGCAATCGGCTGCGAAAGGGGGAACACATGAAATCGATACTATTCAATGTTGCCGGCACGGTCTTCCTGGCAATTGCCCTGGCCGCCTGCAACGGGGCGCCGCCCGAACCAACGGAGCCGGCGGCGCAGACTGAGCCAGCGGCACCACCGGACAGCGGCAGCGCCGCCGAACTCCAGCCTGGGGAACACGAGTGGACCACCGCCGACGGTAATCGCATGCCGTACACCGTCACCGGCGAAGGCGACGTCACTGTCCTGCTGGTCCATTGCTGGATGTGCAACCGCACGTTCTGGTCGAACCAGGTGCCGGTACTTGCGGAGAAATACCGCACGATCACGCTCGATCTGCCGGGCCACGGCGAGGCAACTGCCAATCGGGAGACCTGGACCGTGTCCGGGTTTGGCGATGACGTTGCCGGGTTGATCGAAGGGCTCGATCTCGGCAACGTCGTGCTCGTCGGCCATTCGATGGGCGGTCCTGTCACGCTGCGCGCCGCTGCGCAGACAGGCGACCGGGTGCGCGGCATTGTCGCAGTCGACACGCTGCACGATGCCGAGTTCGATTTTTCGGGCGAGGAGATGGAATCCTACATGGCCGCGTTCGATGCCGATTTTGTCGGTGCCTGCAGCACCATGATGCAGCAGATGTTTCCGGAGGAGGGCGTCGAGGCAACCATTAACCGCGTGCGCGATTCGGCCTGCCGCGAGGAAAACAGTACGGCCGGCGGAGCCCTGATGCACGACTTCGGCAGCATCGACATGCCGCTCTGGTTTTCCGAAGCGGGTGTGCCGATCCGCGCCATCAATGCGGCGATGCCCAACCCGACCCGCATCGAGTCCAACCGCAAGTACGCCGACTTCGACGCAGTTCTGATCGAAAACGTCGGACATTTCCCGCACATGACACGCCCCGACGAATTCAACCCACTGCTGCTCGCCGCAATCGAGGAGATCACGACGCCTTAGCAATTCGGGGGACGGTGACCTTGATTCTTTGCTGCACGCGGAGGCTTGGGGCGAGGGAGACTTTGCGGCACGCGGAGACTGGAGTGGGGGTGGTTGGTTGCACGCGGAGGCTGGAGCGGGGAGGGCTTTTCAGGAACGCCGTAAATACTTCCCTGTAGGCGTGCGGCGAGACATCCTGTCTCGCACGATACTGAAAATCCCTCCCCACTCCAGCCTCCGCTCCCACCGTCCCGGGCGCCGCCGCTGCGTCCCCGAGTGCTGGATCAGCCGCCAGGGAAGCGTGGCGGTTACCGGGCTTTGAAAACGCCGGTCGACAGGGCGCTGTATTCGCTCTCGAAGATCACGACGCGGTTGCGGCCGTCCTTCTTGCCGGCGTACAGGGCTTCGTCGGCAAGCTGCACGGCGCCATCGGGGCTGCGTTCGAGCGTCGGCCGGACGATCGCCATCCCGATACTCACGGTAACGACGCCAGCGGACGTGGCGTCCGAGTGTTCTATACGCAGGTTCTGCACGGCGGCGCGCAGCTGTTCGGCGAGGCTCGCAGCGGTGTCGCGCGAGACGTCGAACAGGATCAAGGCCAGTTCCTCGCCACCGTAGCGTGCGGCCAGGTCGAGCGGACGCCTCGAAAAACCATCCACGACCGTCGCAATGCGCTGCAGCGCCTCGTCGCCGGCCTGGTGGCCGTAGCGGTCGTTGAATTTTTTGAAGCAATCGACGTCGATCATCATGACGAACAGTGACCGCCGATCATGCAGCGCCTGCTGCCAGGTTCGAATGAGATGCTCGTCGAACGCGCGGCGGTTCTTGAGCCCGGTCAGGCCGTCACGCGCGGCCATTTCGGCGATGAGGCCGCGGGCCAGGAACGAACGGCGGAAGCGAGTGCCCTGATGCCGGAACGCGACGCCCGTAATCGCGCCCGTGCCGGCCAGGATTGAAGTCAGGTAAGCCACTTTCGCGGCAGGTTCGCCGAGCAGTGCGAGCGTCACGGCAAACGCAACGACCATCACGACATTCGCGTGCACCGCGGCGTGATAAAGAATGCCGGCAAGGAAATAGAGGCCGATGCTGTAAGCAGTGAGCAATGCGAACAGTTCGCCGACGCCCGCGTTGATCCAGTGAGCGATTTCGATGGCAGCGATGAGCGCAATCAGGGCGGACAGGACTGACGCTGTTTGCAGATAAACGCGTTCGTAGAACCTGCAGTGCGCGGCCCACACGAGGACGGCGAATGCGACCGCGATGGTTGCAACGCGAACGTGCTGCACGATGTCGACACTCGTGCGATCCGCGAACATCGACGCGAGAAGTGCAAGCGACAGGAGCGCGCACAGGATGACATTGAATGACCTCACATGGGATCTACGTTCCGCCAGATAGAATATATGGTATTCCTGTTCCAGCTCGAGCGGAAACCGCATGTCGTGCACTTTCTTACCGAGCTCCGCAGCGTAGCGGGACCCCGGCAGGTAAGGCGTGCGTTCGACAGGTGTGGTCATCCGGACAGCCTACCGCCGCGCGTGGATTTATTATGAGACGCGGTCCGAAAACTTGCAGACCGGCGGGCGCAGAGGCCGCCCTCTGCGCCATGGCGCTGCCGTTTCTTATTGTCAGGGTTGGTCTATACTGGCCACGGTCAATCGGGTTCGAAAGCGGGTATCACATCGTCGAACCGTATCCGGGAACCGGTCTTTCAGGGGGAGGCGCACCATGTTTCGAAGGAAGGTATTGAGT
>JBOHZD010000104.1:0-4131 GCA_050738315.1 Woeseiaceae bacterium | reverse complement strand
CCCGCCGCTTGGCCGCAACGAGCAATCCGCCAATCGGCGTCGCGCCGCAGGCATCATCGTAACCGACGCCATGGGCGTCGAAGCGTTCGATCGCGCGGCAGGTTGCGGCGTCCCTGGCTTTCGCATCTTCGTAACGGAGGTAATGGCTCAGGTCGGAGCTGACGACGATCAGGGTTTCCGGTCCGCCCCACAGGACATCGAGCACGTCCGCAACTTCTTCGGGTTCTGCATCGCCGACGACGAGCGGCACCAGTACGAACGATCCGAGCAAGGACTGCAGGAACGGCAGATGCACTTCGAGACTGTGCTCGTGTGCATGCGTCGCGTCGAACACGCGGACGCCATGCGCTTCGAGGCTTGCCAATGCCGCGGCGTCGACTGAAACGTCGCCGACAGGCGTGCGAAACGCGTCCGCACCGCACAGCGCGAGCCCCCGGAACGGAACCCGGTGGCAGGGTCCCAGCAAAATCACCCTGGTATATCGTTCCCGATACGGTTGAACGTGGGCATAGCCTGCCGCGGCGACGGACCCGGAGTAGACGTACCCGGCATGCGGCACGATCAGGGCCTTGGGCGCCGGTCCTTCCGCCGCCGGCGCCGCCTCGAGCAATGCCTTGACCGTCGCTTCCAGCTCGACCGCTGTGCCCGGGTAGAACTGGCCGGCGACGGCCGGTTGCCGGATCACGGTCATGACGCAATGATCTCACCGATTCGCGGTCGATCGTAGGTGTACGATCGGAGCATGAACGGACCACGGCAGGAAAAGGCAGCAAGAGACGCGGTCCAGGGTGTCCCGGGCCGCTACTGGCACCGGCTCGACGACGGCCGGCTGCAGTGCGACGTTTGCCCGCGCTACTGCAAGCTGCGCGAGGGCCAGCGCGGGCTGTGCTTCGTCCGCGGCCGCATCAACGACGAGATCGTCCTCACCACCTGGGGCCGCTCGAGCGGTTTCTGCATCGACCCGATCGAGAAAAAACCGCTGAACCACTTCCTCCCGGGCACGCCCGTGCTGTCTTTCGGCACCGCCGGCTGCAACCTGGCCTGCAAGTTCTGCCAGAACTGGGATATCTCCAAATCCCGCGAACTCGACCGGCTGCAGGATGCCGCATCGCCCGAGGCCATCGCCGGCGCCGCGCTGGCGACGAACTGCAGGAGCGTCGCGTTCACGTACAACGACCCGGTGATCTTCCTGGAATACGCGGTCGACGTGGCGAATGCCTGCCGCGAGCGCGGTCTGAAAACAGTCGCCGTCACGGCAGGCTACATTACCGAAGCCGCGCGCAGCGAATTCTTCACTTGCATGGACGCCGCCAACGTCGACCTGAAAGCCTTCACCGAACGGTTCTACAGGAAAGTCTGCGGCGGACATCTGGATCCGGTGCTCGACACACTTGTCTATCTCAGGAACGAAACGAATGTCTGGTTCGAGATCACGACGCTGCTGATCCCGGGGGAAAACGACGGTGCTGCCGAGATCGAGGAGATGACCCAGTGGATCGCGGAGCATTTAGGGCCGGATGTGCCCCTGCACTTCACGGCTTTCCACCCCGATTGGAAAATGACGGACAAGCCCCACACTCCGCCGAAGACGCTGACCCGGGCGCGCGAGATTGCGTTAAAAAACGGACTTCGCTACGTTTACACCGGCAACGTCCACGATTACCGGGGTTCGAGCACCTACTGCCGCGACTGCGGCAATGTGTTGATCGGCCGTGACTGGTACGAGCTCTCGACCTGGAACCTGGCGATGCGCGATGGACAAGCTGCATGCGCAATGTGCCGCGCGCAGATCGCCGGTGTTTTCGAAGACAGGCCTGGCGCATGGGGTGCGCGGCGCCGGCCGATTCAGATTGCTGCAGCGTGACGGAGTAACGATGCTCGAACAGGTGATTGAAACCCGCTGCCACGACCTCGGCGGCTTCGAGGTGGGACGCGTATTGCCGTTTCGCGCACGGCGCATGGTCGGCCCGTTCATTTTTTTCGATCGTATGGGGCCGCATGACATGCCGGTGCCCATACCGCGTGCGACCGACGTTCGACCCCATCCGCATATCGGCCTGTCCACCGTCACCTATCTGTTCAACGGACAGATGACCCATCGCGACAGCCTCGGCGTGGTGCAGGTGATTTTGCCGGGCGCACTCAACTGGATGACCGCGGGCGCCGGCATCAGTCATTCGGAACGCTTCGACGGCATGCGCGACAGCGGCGGCTTCATGGACGGCATTCAGACCTGGGTCGCGCTGCCGGATGGCAATGAAGAGGACGCCCCTGCCTTCGATCATTACGCCGCCGATACGCTGCCGACCTTCGACGATGACGGCGTCTCCGCACGCGTAATCGCCGGCAGCACGTTCGGCGTGGTGAGCCCCGCCAAAACCCATTCACCGCTGTTTTATGTGCACGCCGAACTGCAGCCGGACGCGCGGATGTCGCTGCCCGGTGAATATACCGAACGCGCGGCGTACCTGGCCAGGGGCAGCGTCGAGGTCGAAGGGAGTCAATATCACACAGGCCAGATGCTGGTGTTTTCAGCGGGCGCTGCACCGACCCTGCGGGCGCTGGAGGCCACGCGCCTGATGCTGCTCGGCGGCGACCCGGTGGGCCCGCGCCACATCTGGTGGAACTTCGTCTCCTCGCGCAAGGATCGCATCGAGCAGGCCAAGGCGGACTGGCTTGCCGGCCGCATCCCGCTGCCGCCTCTCGACGACGCCGAGTTCATCCCGCTCCCGGAAGGAGCCGCGCCCGCCCCGAACCCGATGTCGTGAGTGGCGGCAACAGCGAGACGTTGGCGCTATTCGTCAAAATGGGCGTCGTACCAGGCGATGGAGCGTTCCAGGAAGTCGGCGATGTGCTGGGTCTCACGCATGCCATGACCCTCTCGCGGATAGCGCAGCATCTTCACCTCGACGCCGACGTCTCTCAGCGCGATGAAATACTGCTCGATCTCCGCCGGGTTCACGAGCAGGTCGTTGTCGCCGTGGGACAGCAGTGTCGGCGTCGTCACACGGTGCACGAAGCGGATCGGCGAGCGCTCCCACAGCATGTCCATGATGCCGCCGGTGTGCGGCTTGCCGTCGTATTCCTGCTCCAGGTAATCGTGATAGACGGACATGTAGTTGTGGCTGACGAGATTGGAAATGCTTGCCCACGGAATCGCCGCCTTGAAGCGCGTGGTCTGCGTGATCAGCCAGTTGGTCAATTGCCCGCCGTAGCTGGCGCCCTCGATGCCGAGCCGTTCGGGATCGATCCAGGGATAGCGCGCGAGCGCGGCGTCGACGCCGGCCAGCACGTCCTTCGCCTCGCCGCCGTTCTGGTCACGCGCAATGGCGCCCGCGAAATCCTGCCCATAGCCGGTGGAACCGCGATAGTTGACCAGCAGCGTCGCCCAGCCGTGCGCCGCATACACCTGTGCCTTGTGCTCGAAGGCGGGACCCTGCTGCCCGTGCGGTCCGCCATGGATCTTCAGAATCATCGGATGGCTTGCACGCGCGGCCGGGTCGAGCGATACCGGCAGCGTCAGGAAAGCTTCGACCTCGAGGCCGTCGAAGCTGCGGAAAGTGAACGCCTCCGTTTCAGCAATGTTCTTGCTGTCAAGCAGCGCCGCGTTCAGTTTCGTCAACGCGACCGGCTCGGACGTACTCCCGGAAGGAAACAAAAAGAGCTCTGCGGGACCTCGAGGCGTGTACATCTCCGCGACGACGGTGCCGTCACTGTTCACGGCGAAGTTGCGAACGCTCCCGCGGACGGCCTCGCGCGGTCCGACCCGTTCCGGCTCGCCGCCGGTCGCCGGCATGCGGTACAGGCCCACGCTCCCCCGCGACTGCACGGTGAAATACAGCCACTGTCCGTCCTCTGACCATTGCGGGCGTCCCTGCCGGTTGTCGATCGCGGCGCCCAGTTCGCGCCGATCGCCGCTCGCGATATCGAGCGTCCAGACGTGGGTGTCTTCGAGGTTGGTCTCGGACGACGTGATCAGGCGTTTGAGCCCGGAGTAGGCAATGGTCTTGCCGTCGGGGGACCAGGCGGGTGTGAACTCGTTGCTTTTGGTCTCCGTCAGTTGCGTCACGACCTTCGTGCCGACATCGATCGTGAAGAGGTCATAGTTGAAGAAGAAGTCCGGGTCCGGCT
>JBOHZD010000103.1:0-5595 GCA_050738315.1 Woeseiaceae bacterium | reverse complement strand
GATTTGTGGGGAAGCGATGGCCAGGGCCTATCATCATCGCTATGGGCTCAACTACGTTGGCTTGCGCTACATGAATGTATATGGGCCTCGCCAGGACTACCGCGGCGCCTACATCGCAGTGATCATGGAGATTCTTGACAACATAGACAAGGGATTGCCGCCGGTTGTCCACGGTGACGGATCGCAAGCGTACGATTTTATCTACGTCGAAGACTGCGCGCGTGCCAATATCTGCGCGATGAAAGCCGATACTACCGATGTCTTCTACAACGTTGGGTGCGGCATTAAAACGACGATAGCGGAACTGGCGGAGATGATCTCAAAAGTGGCGCAGTTCGATTTAGAAATCGACTACAGGCCAGCCCGCCCGACATCTGTACGAAACCGCGTTAGCTGCCCTAAAAAAGCTCAATCGGAGATTGGGTTTCAGGCTAAAGTCGCTTTAGAAGACGGACTAAGAAGGGTCTTCGCATGGGCTTGTCAAGACAAGAAACGCTCGCTAAATGTATCCCCAGCGAAGACAACTCATGCCGGATAATGTGACATTGTATCCCGATCCTAATGTCGTCGACATTGGGCTACTCCGCTTTACGGTGAATATCCCAGTCGGTTCCGCACTGCTTGCAAACACCTGCCGTGTACCGTTCGGTCTACCCATGATAGCGATCGAGCGCCTCACATTTTGGCATGCTGATCTGCCCTAATTGCCTGAGCGATGAGGTAAGTTCTGGCAGCCGGTGTACTGGATGCGGATGGGAACCCATCGCACGGGATGGCATCGCTGACTACTTTAACGGGAGCGATCGCGCGAGCAATGTCATAGAAAAGTATGTTCATAACTACGAATCGCTGGCCCAGCAGAATATGGTCCAGAGCAACATCGACAGGCGCTTTTTGCGCAATCAGGCGATCAACTTGGCGAAATACGTCGCGCCGGTGCAGGGCCGGTACATCTGCGACGTGGGCATCGGGCAAGGCTTTCTGTGCGAAGAACTGCTTCGCCGAGGTGCGTGTCGGGTTGCTGCGGTGGACGTTGCCATCACCTATTTACGCAGGTTTCTCGGACACGAGCGCGTCCAACCCTATCTTGCTAATGCGGAATGCCTGCCGTTTCTGGCCGAGTTTGACATGTTGGTCAGCACCGACGTGATGGAGCATGTCATCAACGTCGGTTCCTTTCTCTATAGTGTCAATCGGGCGCTCAAACTGGGAGGCACCTTCGCCGTCCGCGTTCCTTATCGCGAGGGATTGTTGGAGTATTCGCCGCACCGCGGGTACGCATACGCGTTCGGTCACTTGCGAAGCTTCAACAAGGATCTGCTGCGTATATATTTGAGCCAAGCGGGTTTTCGGTTGCGGTCGTTTCATTTAGACGGGTTTAGCCCCGGCACACCGCAGCCCTACTTGTATGATACGCCGCGCCGCAAACAGCTCTATCATCGATTTGTACAGTATCTCAACGATCGGCTGGAACATCCGGCTGATGCGACACTCATGAACAGCCGACTGGCTCGCCTGTTCATGCGCCCGGTCGAGATCGCCGCAATCGCGGAGAAGGTGGCCGAGGTAAGCTGATGGAATAGTGATGGGTACCCTGGGCGAAGCGACGCGATGCAGCAAACTTCAATCCGGCCTGTTGCTGGAGATCGAACAGACGCTTCTTGCGCGTGTGCCGCCCGATCGGGCGCCGCGCCCGGTGTTCATTGTAGCAGCGCCGCGGACGGGCAGCACCTTCCTCTACCAGCTTGTGGTGCAGTGTATGGAGTTGTGCTACATCTCGAATCTGACCGACGCGTGTTTTTCAAGCAGACCGATTGTCGGCATCGCGCTTCAAACCGCCGTGGCCGTCGAGATAGCAACCCTAAGCCGATTCGGAAAGACGGAGGGTGCGCTGCAGCCTTCCGAGGGTTCCGCAGTGATGACGCACTGGTTTGGCGGCGGACATCCCTCGCAGACCATGAGCAGCCGCATCCTGCCGGACAAAGAAGGGCATTTTATTGCGACTCTTTCGGCGGCAGAATCGCTCAACAGAACGCGTCCCCTGGTCATCAAGAATGCCTGGAACTGCTTCCGGCTAGATTACCTGATGCGATCGTTTCCAGACGGTCTCTTCATCTGGGTTCGGCGCGATATCCTCGACGCGGCCGAGTCCGATTTAGAAGCTCGGTATCTAACCAAGGGCTCTGCTCACGGCTGGAATTCAGCGACGCCATCCAACATTGAGGAGTTACGCCGATTGTCGCCCGCGCAGCAGGTGGTGGAGAACCAGTACGAATTCAACCGAGCGATCGGCACGGCAATCTTAAGGTACCCGAGCGTTCGCGCGATGGTTGTGTGGTACGAAAGCCTTCTCCGTTCGCCCGAAACCGAGCTGAAGCGCATCGGCGATGCGCTCGGCCTGCAGAGCAAGGAGCCTAGCGGCCGGGCAATTCGCAGCAAGGATCAAAGGCACCGTGTTACGCCGGAGGAACGCTCAGAGATTCGATGCCATGTCGATGCTCATAGGAGCCGCCTCAGCGAATGCTGCTACCGGGCATGAGAGATTCGAACATGCGCGCGATCCTGGGCAGCGAAGTCGATGCGAATCTCGGTGACGGTCGCGTCAGTTCCTGGCTCGACCGGTTTAGCCAAGCGGGCGACGATGGCCTTACGTGTCAGCGTTGGTTACGGAACTCGCCGGCAAAACGCTGCATCTACGAAGCAATGTACGGCGATCTCATCGAAGGGGCCGGGCGCAGGTGCGTGCTAGACGTTGGCGGCGGTCTTACGGCTCTCACCCGAGAACTTGCTCGGCGCCACGACTACACGCTGGTTGACGTGCTGGCACACGACTCGCCGCGGTCAGCGGCGCAGATGGCCCAAGCGGCGGCACGGGACTTTCTCGTTTCTGCGGATTGGTTCCGATACATACCCGCCGCCGCATTTGACCTCGTGATTGCCAATGATTTATTTCCGAATGTCGACCAGCGACTCGAGCTGTTCCTGGAGCGCTTTCTCCCGGTGGCGGTGCGTATTCGACTATCATTGACCGTCTATGACGAGCCTCGCCATTACCTGGCCCGCAGGATCGACGCCGAGGAAATTCTGTGCATGCTTGCATGGAACGGCGCGGACACGCGCCGGGTAATGGAGCGGTATTTGGATCGCATTGTCGCGCCCGATTTGACCGTATTCGAGCGACGCGGTGCATCAGCGTTCCCGAACGGCAGACAAGTTGTCCTTGCGGAGTTGGCCGGCAGCGCCGCAGAGCTACCTAGCGCCCGGGGCTGACTTGCCGGTTTGCGAGAAAAATTCTTATATGAGTAAACTGCCGCCGATCCGTGTGACATTCTTTGGAGATTCAATCTGCGTAGGACAGGGAGTTTCTATCTACCAAGGCTGGGTAACACGTATCGCTAAGGATCTAGACGACTATGGCACCGAAATCGGGCGCGGGATCTTGGTGACGAACGCTTCTTTCAACGGACGAACCACGCGCCAAGCGCTCGAGGATATGCCGTATTCGGTACAGTCGCACGGCGTCGACATCTGCCTCGTACAATTCGGGCTGAACGACTGCAACCACTGGCTGACGGACAAGGGCCTGCCCCGCGTAAGCCGGGGCGCCTTCTCGGAGAATCTGCGCGAGATCGTTAGCCGTGCCATCCATTTCGGGGCGTTTCGAATCATGCTCAACACCAATCACCCGACGGACCTTGACCGCGAAGTCATGCCTGGTGCTGTGATCACCTACGAGGCGAGCAACCGCAACTACAACG
The DNA here is from genome assembly GCA_050738315.1 of Woeseiaceae bacterium. Classification (GTDB taxonomy): domain Bacteria; phylum Pseudomonadota; class Gammaproteobacteria; order Steroidobacterales; family Woeseiaceae; genus IDS-8. Next base: position 1,837 of record JBOHZD010000103.1, on the reverse strand, counting down.
AGGCGATCCGAGCACTAGCGCCCGAGCTCGATCCTCGCGTACGCTTACAGGACATCGAGGACTGCTTCCGGCGACGAATAGCCGCCGGAACGCCGATCGAGACATTGCTTCTTCCGGATGGGCTGCACTTAAGCGAGCAGGGACATCGGCTGTACTTCGATTTGGTGCGGCCGGCGATCCGTGCGGCGGTGTGCGAATTCGCTGAACATCAGCGGGAGAACGCGGCTCGGTGACCAAGCCGACAGATTTCGTTCCGCAAAGCCGAGCGCTCGGATCCGAAGAGCGCTTCGTCGAGCTGGCCACCGTTCCTGCGTGCTCGCGCGGGGCCCGAAGGCGGAAGGCCGGGCTAAGTGTGTTGATGCTTGCCGACGATCGGCACCCGGCAAATGTGGTTCAAGACCACATCGCGGCCTTCACTATGTACTCGCGCCACCGTATCAGGGTAATCAATCCCATCCATGAACCGGTGACTTCGGCAGGGCGCGCTTGGCGATACGACCTTATCCTCATCCACTACTCGATCTTCGTGCTCGGGGAGTACTTCCTTCCTACTCCGTGGTGCGATTTCGTGTGTCGCTTCCCTGGGATGAAGGCTCAGATCATTCAAGATGAGTACCGCTATATTAACGCGATGAAGCGCCGAATGGCTGAACTAGGAGTGCACGCGGTCTTCTCTTCACTGGACCGCCAAAACTTGGAGCGCGTCTACGGCGGGGATTTACTCGCATCGACGCGTTTCTACAGCTGTCTGCCCGGGTATATCGCCGAGACCTTCCGGGCCTTCAATCCGCCACCGATCTCCGCCCGTCCGCTCGACATCGTTTATCGGGGTCGCACCATACTGCCGCATCTCGGGCGTCTAGCACAGCGCAAGCGGATCATTGGCGAGCAGATGGCGGAGCTGGCGCGTCGGTACGGGCTCAAAGCGGACATCGCATCGAGGGAAGAGAGCCGAATCTACGGAAACGCATGGACCGATTTCCTTATGCGAGGACGGGCGACGCTTGGCGTTGAGGGCGGGGCGTCGATCTTCGATTTTGAAGGCGAGATCGAGGCCGCGGCGCAGCGCTATAGTAGTGAGCATCCGGCAGCCAGCTTCGAGCAGGTGTGGTCGGCCGTGCTTGCTCCCCACGAAGGTAATATCGTACATCAGACATTGACGCCAAAGTTGCTAGAAGCAATCGCGGCAAAGACCGCGTTGATCCTCTATCCAGGCAAGTATCGCGGCATACTCGAACCGGAACGGCACTACATTCCACTTCAGCCAGACGCCTCAAATGCTTGGGAGGTGGTCAGCCGGCTGCGCGATACCAATTATCTCCAGGAGTTGGTTAATCGAACCTTCGACGAGATCATGAGCAGAGAGGACCTTTCCAAGACGTTCTACATTCGCCAGCTCGACTCGGTGGTCGCAGAACGGTTTATTTCGACGGTGCGCTGGCCGAGAGATCTCACCGCTCTTGCGCGCCGATTCATCGCCTCGGCGAGCTTCGCATGCTCGAGACCTTGATGATGGCGGGCTGTTTTACAACGTTTCGGAATAGGATTGATCGGCAGATCACGACGCCAATCCATCAGTGGTATCGATGCCGGTGACAGCAACTGCCCGTCGCGAAGGAATGCGCTTTCCGCGTGTAACGCGACTCATACCGACACGATACCCGTTGTCGGGAATCCCGCGTTATGTTCGGTAACGGCGGCTGACTATTGGCAACGGCGCGAGAGCACGATGATTTCTATGGTGCAATAGATTCATCAGTTTTGCAGAACCACATCAAACGGAGTGTCTATGAGCCAGGTACAACAAGCTGATATTGACGCGAGAAATATAGATTTT
>JBOHZD010000102.1:0-3159 GCA_050738315.1 Woeseiaceae bacterium | reverse complement strand
GACTCCTTCCCCCACGGGGTTGATGGAAGGAGTCAAGACTATGTCTCCACGACCTCGCGTGCTTGCCGGGAAAAATCAGGCGGGCGTGGCTCTACAAGACATAGTCAGGGACGGCACATAGTGCCGGCTATGTCTTCGGCGACATAGGCGGCACTGCTTTGCGACGCACTTGCTCGAGCGCGGTTACGACATTCGGACCGTTCAGGAGCTAATGGGTCATGCCGATGTCCGCACGACCCAAATCTACACGCACGTGATGAAGAAAGGCGCGAGAGGCGTTAAAAGCCCCTTGGACTGAGCTGGGCAACGCAGCCTCTGTCGTCGCATTAACCTGCTGCTACTTTCCGCTGGAACTCCGCGGCCGCTCCTCCTCTCGTAGGTGATCGGTGACAAGTGAATGAGAGTCCGGAGCGAGACAATGGACTGTAGCAGTCTTTGCGGCGCGATATCGGCGATGTCGCGAGAATCCGACCGCCTGAGAATGCGCAGGAGCCACGATCGCAGGATGACCCTGCTCGACCTTTTTGCCGGCTCCAGAACGACTACACATGCTGTAATGCGCCTTAACCGATTGGACGGCGGCCGGAGACAGTCCATCTCAGTAACATCGACCGCTCATGCGCCGGGTAGAGAAGGTGGCCATACTCGCCCGTCAGGCGGGCCGGCGCGGCCGGCGTTGGGCGATGGTGGGGTGGCATGGGCCACCCGGTGGTGCCCGGCTCGGGCAGGTCAGGTGGAGCGTTTCGCTCGGGCCTGCCAGATGCTCGAGAATCCGCTCGATCACGGCTTCGTTCTCAATGCTGGCGATCACTCTGAGTCGGCCGCCGCAGCGCCGGCAGCGCTCGATCTCGATGGCGAGACGCGCTTTAAGCGTATGGCCAACGTGAGCCGCCAGCTTGCATCCACCCATACCGCCCGATGTCCGGCCAGTCGGCCTCCTTAACGGTCCTCTTAACGGATGAAGGCTCCAGCCCGAATATGAATGATCTCGTTTTTTGCGGGACGCCGCACGCTTCCGGCGACCTTCGGCTTGACTCGCATGTCCCTTTGCCACGCTCGGATTGATGCAATGGAAGACGACACAAATCTAATGTACAAACAATGTATCAGCGCCAACTCGCCGGAAGACGAGACGCCGATAAAACCCGGGATGACGATGACAGGGGTATCCGCCAGGAAAAACTTCAGGAACAGATCCGACACCGAGACCGGCTCGCCGGCGAGCCTGAGGTCGAGCAACGATGGCTCCATCAGGCGACAGGGAATGCCCGCACGGTCGAGCGCAATGGTCAGGAGCGCCGCACGCTGCTGCTCTGCCGTCGCGAGCAGGCTCGCAACCGCGTGATCCGGCGAAGGCTTTGCCGTCAGTCGATGCGCCTCGGCGAGCAAGCTGTCGGTGTGACGACCGATCGCCGACACGACGACGACGACCGGCGACGCCGGCGGTACTCGCGATAGACGTCGTGCACGACCGACGTCATGCGGTCCGGATGCGTCAGCACCGAGCTGACGAATTTCAGTACGGAGATGGAAGGAGTCATGTCGCCCTCGATGTAGCCGCAAAGGCGCTAAACTGTCTGTGCTGCCCGTGACCAGCCGAGGAGTCATGCCGATGCGAATCTTGAGCTTCCCGATCGGATTGCTGTGCCTGGCCGCCGCGCTCGCCCGGGCCGAGGACACGCCCGTCGTCGCCTCCGAACAGGGGAACGAAACCGTGCATCCCGTCGAGCACGCCACGTTCGTGCTGGAAGGGGGTGAAAAGCGCATTGCCTTCGACCCGGTCGGCGGGGCGGACAGCTCGAGTGGAGGTGAAGCCGAAGATCGTCTATCCCTATCACTACCGTGGCCAGAAGGGCATCAGCGATGTCGACCGTTTCGCCAAACGGGTGCAGGACGGCGACTCCGGCATCGAGGTCCGGCAACTCGATTGGTACCCGGAAGACTGAACGTTGCGTAACGGTTGCCTGGGTCTAGTCCCCGTACGGAAGGCTTTACTTAACGGGAATCGGCTTGCCTTGATTGCGGCGGTGCTCACGTCCGCGCCGGCCGCGGGTTTCGGTCAAACACCATCCCCGGAAGCCCACGACAAGGCCTACTGGCAGGACATCATCGCGAACGACTACGCGCCGCCCGCGGACCTGTCGCTACCTTCGTTGGTGCAGGAACTGAGCGGCTACCTGGCGTCCACGGATCCCGCACTACGCGATGAAATTGCGTACCCGATATTGGCGCAGTGGATGTACGTGAAACGCATCGTACCGCTCGATGTCCGGCATGAGCTGGTCGCGAAATGGAGCGCGAATCTGACGCGAGGCATCGGAGCGCAGGGTACGGATTCCGTCTTTCTGCGTTCATTCTCGACGTTGATGCTGTCGGTCGCTGTCGCGCTCGACAACGAGGCGCCCTGGATCGAAGACGCCGAGTTCAATCGATTGTTGCATTCTGCCTTGACTTACCTGCGCGAGGAGCGGGACACCCGCGGCTTCGATGCGGAAAAAGGCTGGATCCACTCGGTGGCGCACACGGCCGACCTGCTGAAGTTTTTGGGCCGCAGCCGGCATCTCGAGGTCAGCGGCCAATCCGCAATCCTGACCGCGATCGCTGAGAAGCTGATACAACTCGATCACGTGCTGATCCACGGCGAGGACGAGCGACTCGCCCGTGCGGTCGTCTCCATCCTCGCGCGCCCGGATGCCGACATGAGCGGATTCCAGGTCTTACTGGACGGCTTGAAACCGGTGTGGCCGGACGGCCTGCCGACGCCGGCGCAGCTCGCGGTCAACGAGAATCGCAAGAACCTGGCGGTGTCGCTTTACGCCGTGCTGAATACGGATGGGCGCGATCTCGAGTCGCTGCACGAAGGCGCGGAAAGAGTGCTTAGCTTGCTGAAGACGATGATGTAACGCTTTTTTTTCGGCGGCACGCGGAGCCTGGAGAAAGCTCCCCGCTTCAGCCTGCGCGGCAGATTTCCCACGTAGGAGTCGCCATGCGGGCGGCCGAGGGTGACAAGCCAAATGAACCTGCACTTGTCCGCTATCGTCCGGTCACCGGAGCAGAAATTGCAGGGACCTTCGGGAATCGACCGGGGTCCAGGGTCACCGTGCCGCGATTACGGTTCCTTGTTGCGGCGCGGCTTTTGTTCCCATTCCGCCAGGACGC
>JBOHZD010000101.1:0-16524 GCA_050738315.1 Woeseiaceae bacterium | reverse complement strand
GCTCGCGCCCTTGTAAATATAGGAGTGATGGGCGGGCTTGTTGCCTTCGATGTCGAGCTTGACGAGTTGCCAGGTGGAGCCGCGCCGTTGCTCTTCCGCGAGCGCCCGGCGGCCGTTGAAATTCGGTTTCTTGAAATCAACGAGCCAGTCGAGGCCGAGTTCGAACGGCGAACGCGAGCGCCCAGTCCGCACGGTGGCGCCCGCGGGCAGGAAGTCGACGCCGGCGGTCAGGAACCCGGCTTCGATGCGCGCGAGATCGAGCGCATCGGTGCCGATCGCCGTAATGCCATACAACTCGCCCGCTTCGAACAGCGCGTCCCACAGCGCTTCCGCTTTTGCATTCTCGATCCAGAACTCGTAGCCCAGGTCGCCGGTAAAGCCGGTGCGGGAAACCATCAGCTCGCTGCCTGCAAAGTCGAAGTGCATCAGGCCGAACGGTTTCAGGTTCTCCAGGCCGTCGAGCTGCATGCTCTTCAGGACGCTGTAAGAGGTTGGCCCCTGGACCGCGAGCGCAGCGATGTCGCCGGTCTCCTCGACGATGTGCACGTCCATGCCGATCGCCGCGGCAGTCAGCCAGGCAAGGTGCCGCTCCTGCGAACAGAGACGGAATTCACCTTCACGCAAGTGAAACAGCGTGCCGTCGTCGATGACCTGACCCTGATCGTTGCACCAGGCAGCGTAGGCAACGCGCCCCGGCCTGATCTTGCGCATGTCGCGAGTGACGAGCCGATCGACATAGGCCAGCGTATCCGGACCGGTGATGCGGTACTTCGTCATCGGCGTCAGATCGAAAACCGCGGTGCTGTTGCGAATCGCAAAATATTCGAGGTCCGCGTCGTAGAAAGCATCGGCGCTGGAATAACCCTTCCACTCGTGCCAGGCGTTCAGCCGATCCAGTGCAGCCTGGCGCGGCCAGAACGGCGAGCGGAGTCTCGTTTGCGGAACTTCGTGAACGTTCACCATAACTTCCTCACGCGGCTGCTTCCGTGGCGAGAATCATCCGCGCTGCGTTGCGGCCGCAAGCGCCCGTCAGACCGCCGCCGGGATGGCTGCCGGCACCGCACAGATACAGGCCCTCGAGCGGCATCGCGTATTGCGCGGCGCCCGCCACCGGCCTTACGAACAGAAACTGATCCAGCGTCAGTTCGCCGTGATGCCAGTGCCCGCCGGTGATGCGAAATTCCTTTTCGATGTCCGACGGCGTCAGCAATTCCGAGGCGATCATCCGCTGCGGCAGGTCCGGCGCGTATTTCGCGATGGTTTCGATCGCGAGCTGCCGGAATGCGTTACGCGCATCGACCGTCCAGCCGCCGTCCAGGGCGTAAGGCGCATATTGAACAATGGCGGACAGCACGTGCCTGCCCGTCGGCGCAAGCGTCGGGTCGCGAAAGCTCGGAAACGTAATCTCCAATACCGGTGCAGAAGAATACTCCCCGTATTTGGCAGGGTTGAAAGCGCGCTCGACATAGTGCGGATTCGGGGCAATCAGCAGGCGGTCGCCGAACTCCTTCTTCTCGAGCCCCGCAATGGCCGGCAGGCCGTCCAGCGCAATATGCAGTTTCGCCGCGTTGCCGCGCATGCGGATGTTGTGGATACGCCGTGTGAACCCGGTCTCGACATGGCGGCTGCCGACGAGATTCAGGATCGTTTCTTTCGGGTCCGCGTTGGAAACAATCACCCAGCTCGAAAACACGTCGCCGTTCGCGCATTCCACGCCGGCTGCGCGCCCGTTTTCGACCACGACCTTTTGCACCGGCATGCCGGTGCGGATGGTCGCGCCGTGGAGCCGCGCGCAACCGGCGAGGGCCTCGCCGACGCTGCCCATGCCGCCCGCTGGCGAACTGACTTTGCCGTGATTGCCGGACAGGCGATACAGGTAGGTCAGGATCGTATTTGGAGAGCGGGGACCGAGGTGGGTACCGAGGACCGCGTCGAGACTGAGCGCGCCCTTCAGCAACGGATTTTCGAATCGCTCCTCGACTTCGTCAAACATGTTCATGCCGATCAGTCTGAGGAACGCGCGCATCTCTGTGCGGCCGAGGCGGCGCAGATCGAAGCCGAGCTGCGCCAGGGTCAGCAGGTCGTCCTTCTTGCCGTTAGCGAGGCGCGGCGGTGCCTTGTTGAGATACTTCTGCAGCAGGTCGGAGAAGCGTGTCATGCGCCGGTGGAAATCCCGCAGGCTGGCGGCGTCGGCGTCGCTGACATTGTCAGCTTGTCCGCCTTTGATGCGCACGTGACGCCCATCTTCCGCCAGCGCGATCGTCGACAGGTTGCTCGCTGAGAATTCGATCCGCAGTCCCAAATCCCTGATGACCTGCGGCTGCAGTTGATAAAGCAGATGCGCGCAGGACGACACGGAATAGTCTTCAGCGAACGCCCGCGTTTGCGCCGCGCCGCCCACTCTTTCGCCGGCCTCCAGTACCAGCACCTTCCGGCCGGCTTTTGCCAGCAGCGCAGCGCAAACCAGTCCGTTGTGACCGGCGCCGATCACGATGGCGTCGTAGCGGTCAGTCATCGCCGAAATTCTCCGGCACGGAATTCGCACGTTTGAGATCCATGAGAATCTCGCGGGCAGCGTTGGCGCCGGGTGCGGCCATTACGCCGCCGCCCGGGTGCGTGCTCGAACCACACATGTAAAGCCCGGCGACCGGGGCGCGATATTGCGCATAGCCTGGAACCGGACGATTGAACAGCAACTGATCCATGGTCAGCTCGCCATGAAAGATATTGCCTTCGGAGAGACCCGCTTCCCGTTCAATGTCCGCCGGGGTGCGGATCTCGACATGCAGGATCAGGTCCTTGAAGTCCGGGCTGTAATTGGCGATCTGATCGATCACCGTCTGGCCGAAGGCTTCGCGCTCCGCGGCGGTCCAGTCGCGGCCTTCCAGTTTGTACGGGCAGTACTGGACGAAACAGCTCATGAAGTGCTTGCCCGGCGGTGCCATGGTCGGGTCGGTGACGGTCGGGATGACCATGTCGACGTAAGGGTCTTTCGACCAGGTTCCTTCCTTCCAGTCGTCGTAGGCGCGTTCCATGCGCTCCATCGAATCGATGAAATGCATGTCGCCGTCGAGCAGTGGACTGCCTTTGGGCAGCGCGGGAAAAAAGGGCAGGCCGTCGAGCGCGATGTTGAGCTTGCCCGACGAGCCGCGAATCTTGAAATTCCTGACCCGGTTATAGAAGTCAGCCGGCAGATCTTTTTCTTCCATGCACTTGAGGAAGGTGCGTTTCACGTCCATGCCGGAGACGACGATTTTCGCGTCCAGTTCGTCGCCATTGGCGAGTACGACCCCTTTCACTTTGCCGTTACTGACCACGATCTGTTCAACGCCCGCATCCGTGCGCAATTCACCGCCGTAGGATTGAAACGCGCCTGCGATCGCTTTCGAGACCGACCCCATGCCGCCGCGGGCATAGCCCCACGAGCCGACATTGCCGTCGACTTCGCCCATGTAGTGGTGCAATAGCACGTATGCAGTGCCCGGCGAATGGATACCGAGCGCCGTGCCGATGATTCCACTGCCCGACAAGGCAGTCTTGATGACGTCCGTTTCGAAATACTCGTCCAGATATTCCGCAACGCTCATCGTCCAGAAGCGGATGGTGTCGTACATGCGGTCTTCGCCCATGTCGAAGAAACGGCGGCCGAGTCGAGCCAGTTCCTTCAGGTCGCGAGGCTTGAAGGATGTCGGGTCCGGCGGAGTACGCATGAGGAAATCACGAATAAACCGGCACTGCCGCATGACGTCGGCCGAATAACGCTCGTACGCGTCGGCATCGTGCTTCGAGAAGCGCGCGTATTCACGGTGCGCGACTTCCGAATCCCAGTACGAACCGAAATAACCGCCGTTGCTGAGGAACGTCACACCGCCGCCATAGGGCGTGATCTGCAGGCCGTGCCGATGGAGCTCCAGCGCGCGAAAGATCTCGGGTCTGAGCAGCGAACAGACGTAGGAACAGTTGGAGTAGATCCAGTCCTTGTACAGATTGCGGCTTACGGTGGCGCCGCCTATGTAATCGTTCTTCTCGACACAGAGCACGTCGAGGCCCGCCTTGGCGAGAAAAGCGGCATTCGTCAGCCCGTTGTGGCCCGCTCCAACGACGATGGCGTCATAGGTTTTCATCGAAATAGAAGGTGCCCGGTATGCAACAGGCAGCGAGCGGCCGCGAACGGCCGTTGCAGCCTGGTCAAATTGTCGTTACGCAGTGTGGAGGCGGCCGCTGTCAGCCGGCAATTTCTTTAATGTAATGTCTACTGCGCGTTCGAATTTGTCCAGAGTTTCCGCGAGACATTTCATATCATGAGCCTCGCAAATGAACCACGGCTCGCGTGAATCCGGCTCGACGAGTATGCCCAGTTCGTGCAGTTCCGGAGCCAGTGAATCGTAGAACTCGTAATCGGTATTGACCCAGTCACGATAATCCCGCGGTGCACGTTCGTCGAAGAACATGCCCGTCATCGACGGATGACCGACGAAGCAATGAGGAATCCCGCGCGCCGACAGAATGCGCTTCAGGCCGGCCTGCAGGTTCAGGCCGTATCGTTCTATGCTGGCCAGCGCATCGGTTTCGTCGAGTATCTGCAACGTTCTGTTGGCGGCTGACAGCGGTACGGAATGACCGGTGAACGTGCCGCCATGCACGACGCCGTCACCCACGATCCTCATGATGTCTTCGCGGCCCGCGACGGCCGAAATGGGATATCCGTTCGCCATGGCCTTGGCAAAAGTGCAGAGGTCGGCTTTCACGCCGAGCAGTTCCTGGACGCCGCCTTTCGCAACGCGGAAGCCGGTCTTGACTTCATCAATGATCAGGACGACATCGTACTTGTCGCACAGCATGCGAACGTCGCGCATGTATTCCTGTGTCGCGGTGAGACCGCAACAATTGCCCATGATTGGTTCGATCAGGAATGCACCGATGTCCTCATGGTGTTTTTTGAGTATGTCCTCGAGCGCATTGGCGTCGTTCAGCGGTACCGAATGAAAAAGCGGTTTCAGGATTGCCGGTATGCCTGCGCCGTACGGCAGAATTTCCGGTTCGCCGTCCTTCGGTGTCCATTCCTCGACGTCCGTGTACCAGAGTACTTCGTTGAACACGCCGTGATAGCCGCCTTCCATGACAATGTGACCGTCCTTGCCGGTGTGTGCGCGGGCAATGCGCATGGCCGCCATGACGGCCTCGGTGCCTGAATTCGAAAAGCGCACGAGTTCGGCTGCCGGCACCATTGTGCTGATGCGGTTGGCGACTTCGTATTCCAGTTCGGTGGCAAGCGCGAAGACCCCGCCGATCTCGATGCCTTCGCGGGCAGCATCGTCGACCCTGGGATCTGCATAGCCAAGAATCGTGGGGCCGTAAGCCAGCCGATAATCGATGTATTCGTTGCCATCGATGTCCCAGAGCCGGGCACCCTTGCCGCGTTGGGCATAGATGGTCTTGTCGTCGCCCCAGTAACGGAAATTGGACGAGACGCCCAAGGGCAATTTCTTGTTTGCTTTCAGGAATTGTTTATTGGATTTTTCCAGACACCTCATAAAGCCTCCATGTATCTGTGCGCCGTCAGGATGGCATGGCGACCGTCTGAAAGTCCAGAAAAATGAATGAATACTCATTCATTTTGTGGCAGCATGCGGCTTCCAGGGGCCGGAATAGTCCTGCACCCGAGCCGGATTTGCGCAAGAATCATGTGAAAGCCAATGGACCGTCGGAGCGCAGCCTCTTCGTTCTTCATGCGAAACTACGAATTCTGTCCCGGCACCAAACTACGGGCATCCGAAGTCTTCGTAGGTTAGTGCCGGGACAGAATTCGTAGTTTTCCGACCGCTGCGGGGGCAAACGGGCTGTTTGTTCGTTGTGCGAAACTACGAACTTTGTCCCGGCACCAAACTACGAAGGCAGCGGATATTTTCGGGCAAGGAACCGGAGGTTTGAGGAATGGCCATGTCAGCGGCCAAAAGCAGTCGTCGCACCGCCACCAAAGACGAACGCCGTCAGCAGCTCATACTGGCGACGGTCAAGTGCATTTCCCGGAAAGGTATCGGCAGTACCACACTGGGGGACGTCGCGCAGGAGGCGGGCTTGTCGCAGGGCATCGTCAACCTGCATTTCCGAGCCAAGGAAAACCTGCTGAACGAAACGTTGCAGTACCTGGCCGAAGACTACAAGTCGCAATTCTACGGTACGCTTGAGAAGGCCGGTCCGGAAGCCGCAGACAAGTTGCTGGCGATGATGGAGATGGATCTGAAGCCGGCTATTTGCGATCGGCAAAAGCTTGCCGTCTGGTTCGCGTTCTGGGGTGAGGTCAAGTCGGTTCCGACATATCAGAAAATTTGTGAAGCCTATGACCAGGGCTATGACGATGCAATTATTCAATTGTGCCAGACGATCATCGAACAGGGCGGGTACAAAAATATCAGTGCGCAGACGGTCACGGATGCACTGTCGTCGATGACGGATGGCTTGTGGTTGTCCTACCTGGTCAGTCCGAAAGGCTTCGATCGCGACGTCGCGATGGATGCCGTTTACAGTTATCTGCGAGCCGTGTTTCCCGATCATTACGAGTAACACCGGGGTTTAACCTTGAACATAGAACTGAGTAAAAGCGCGCTCGCCTGGCAAAGACAAGCGCGCGAATTCGCAGACCTGTTACAGCCTTACGAAGTCGAAGCCGAGCTCCACAGTGGCGAATTGCCGCCCGATGTCAGGAAGGAACACAAGAAGCGCGCGATCGAACTGGGTTTCAGCGCCATGGACGTACCGCAAGCGTATGGCGGCCTCGAGCTGTCCATCATCGAGCAGGTCGCGGTCTGGGAGCAGCTCGGACGGGTGACGAATGCGCTGTCCTGGTGTTTTGCGGAACCGCAGAGCTGGATGTTCGAGGCCTGCAGCAGGCCCCAGATTGATGAGTACGTCCTGCCGCTCATGCGGGGCGAGAAGCATGACTGTTATGCGATCACGGAAGCCGGGCCGGGATCGGACGTCGCCGCGCTCGAGGCCACTGCGGCACGGGAGGGCGGGGAGTATCGCCTGAATGGGGAAAAATGGTTCGTTACCAGCGCCAACCTCGCGGACTACTTCTGGTTCCAGGCAACGGTCACGGCCGAGAACGAAGAAGCGCTTTTTTTCGTCGACCAGGGCACCGCCGGCATCGAAATGACGGCATCGCCCCTATTCAGTCATACCTTCGCAGCGCATCATCCGACCTACCGGTTTTCGGATGTCCGGGTTCCGCTGGAGAACCGCCTGGGGCGCCCCGGCGACGGAATGGCGTATACCCGGAACTGGTTCCGCCGCGAACGGCTCATGATTGCAGCACGCTGCTGCGGTGCTGCCGCAAGGCTGATCGAAGAAGCCGGGAAATATGCAGAAGAGCGCCAGGTCGGCGGGTTACCGCTGTCCGAACGGCAGGCGATACAGTTCATGCTGGCGGACAGCGCGACGGAACTCTGGGCCGCTCGCCTGATGACCTTCGAAGCGGCGGCTGCGCAGGACAGGGGCGAGGACGTCAAAAGATTGCATAGCCGCTGTTCGATGGCCAAGCTTTATGCGTCCGAAATGGCGAATCGGGTGGCAGATCGCGCCGTTCAGATAGTCGGCGGTCGCGGCTACATGCGCGAGAACGTCGCCGAACGATTCTTTCGGGAACTCCGCTGCGATCGCATCTGGGAAGGAACGAGCGAAATCCAGCGCCTGATCATCGCGCGTGGATTGTTGAAGCGGGGCCTGGACGACCTGTGACCCAATTGTCATGTTCGTGGGCAAGTGGTGAAATCGGCATCGAATGAATACTGCGTTTCAGTCAGGAACCCGAACTGCCGGAGCGAGGATACTTGGCGTCGCAATGGCGCTTGCACTCGTTTCCTGCACTGCCGGCAGTACATCCGACGAAACCGTGCGCGGCAAGGTCGTCAACATTTACAACTGGTCCGACTATGTCGCGCCGGACACCATCCGGAATTTCGAACGCGAATACGGCATCAAAGTCCACTACGACGTCTATGATTCTTCCGAAATCGTGGACGCGAAACTCCTCGCGGGTAACAGCGGCTATGACGTCGTCTTTCACGCCAATCAGTTTGCGGGGCGGCTCGCGCCGCTCGGCATTTTTCAGAAACTGGACTACTCGAAGCTCGACAACATCCGGCACCTCGACCCGAAACTGCTCGAAAAAATAACGCTTTTTGAGTCAATCGAAGGTTACGCAGTGCCGTACCTGTGGGGCACGACGGGGTATGCGTACAACTACGACATGGTGCGGGCACGCCTGCCCGACCTGAAACTGGACAGCGCCAATATGCTGTTCGATCCAGCCGTGGTGTCCAGGCTTGCAGACTGCGGCGTGTCGTTCCTGGACAGCCCGATCGATGTCATTCCGCTGGTACTCGCCTATCTCGGCCTGGATCCGAACGCCATCGACGAGGACAGCCTGGCGGCGGCCGAAGCACAACTCAACCTGGTCCGGCCGTATGTTCTTTATTTCAGTTCGACGAAGTTGATCAGCGACCTGCCGAACAAGGAGGTGTGTGTGGCAATGAGCTGGTCCGGCGATTACGCACAGGCTTCGGCGCGTGCGGACGAAGCCGGAATCGACATCGATCTGCGTTATACGATGCCCAGGGAAGGTTCCGGTCTCTGGGTCGACAGCATGTTCATCCCGGAGGACGCGCCGCACACCAGAAATGCCTATCTTTTCATCAATTACATCCTGCGGCCGCAGGTGACGGCGGACATATCCAACTACGTGTTCTATGCCAATGCCAACAAGTCGGCAACGTCACTCCTGAAGCCCGAGGTCGTCAACGACCCGGGCATCTACCCGAATGAGGAATCGTGGGGATTGCTGTATCCGACCTATTTCGACGAGCCCGCAAAGGAACGATTGCGCACCCGCGTCTGGGCGAGAGTCAAGAGCGGCATCCAATGACGATCGCACGATAATCCGGCAGGTCGATTCATGGAAAACGACAAAAACAACAACAAAGCCGGATCGGATCCGTTCATTCAAATCAGGAACGTCAGCAAGCGCTTCGGCGATTTTGTCGCCGTCGATTCCGTCGATCTCGATATCCGTCGCGGCGAGCTGTTTTCGATCCTGGGTGGGTCCGGCTGCGGCAAGACGACGCTGCTGCGCATGATGGCGGGCTTCGAGTCGCCCTCTGAAGGCAGGATCCTGATTGACGGCGTCGACATCACGGATCAACCGCCGTACCGGCGGCCGGTCAACATGATGTTTCAGTCGTACGCAATATTCCCGCACATGACGGTCGAGAAAAACGTCGCTTACGGTCTGCATAAGGAACACGTGCGGCGGGACGAGATTCGATCCAGGGTCGCGGAAATCCTGGAACTCGTGCAATTGCAGTCGTTCGCAAAGCGTAAACCGAATCAGCTGTCCGGGGGCCAGCGGCAGCGTGTCGCGCTCGCGCGCGCGCTGGTCAAGAGACCCAAGGTGCTGCTGCTGGACGAACCGCTGGCGGCGCTCGACAAGAAACTCCGCGAACATACGCAGTTCGAATTGATGGGTATCCAGGACCGGCTCGGCATCACGTTCGTCGTCGTGACCCACGACCAGGAGGAGGCGATGATCCTGTCCAGCCGGATCGCAGTGATGAACCAGGGACGCTTCGAACAGGTCGGCACGCCGAAGTACGTGTACGAGTATCCGAACAGCCGCTTCGTGGCCGACTTCATCGGTACGATCAACATGTTCGAAGGGACTGTCGAAAGCATCGATGCCGGCACAATTACGGCCGTTTCGGAAGCGGCCGGTGCGCCGCTGAAGGCGATCTCCGATGACCCGCTGTCGATTGGCAGCGAAGTGTGCATCGCGGTGCGGCCGGAAAAGATATTCATCAGCCAGGAAGCGCCCGAAAACAGCGAGGACATCCGGCTGCGCGGCGTCGTCTACGATCTGGGCTACTTCGGCAACCTGTCTCTCTACCGGATAAGGCTCGCAACGGGCAAGATCGTGCAGGTCAGCGCACAGAACCGGCGGCGCTCGGCGGAGCGCTTTCTGGAGTGGGACGACGAAGTGTTCATCTCCTGGCGTGCGGACAGCGCCGTCGTTTTGTCACACTGACATGAGGAGCGGCCGGGATTCACTGTGGGAACGCGTTGCCGTCGCGATTCCCTATGTCTGGCTGCTCGTGTTTTTCCTCGCGCCGTTCGCGATCATCCTGAAGATCAGTTTTGCCGACCCGGTCATTGCGCAACCGCCGTTTACGCCGTTTTTCGACGACAGCGGCGGGATCAATACGACGGTCAACAACTACGTCTTCCTGCTGACCGACAAGCTTTACATTGTCACTTATCTCAAGTCCCTGTTGATGGCGGCAACGGCAACCGTCCTTTGCTTGCTGCTCGGATTCCCGATGGCCTATGGCATCGCGCGCGCCGAGTCGAGGACCCGAAACATACTGCTGCTCCTCATCATTCTGCCGTTCTGGATTTCTTTTCTGCTGCGGGTGTATGCGTGGATCGGCCTGATGAACAACCACGGGGTTATCAATAATCTTTTGATCTGGCTGGGCGTGATCGATCAGCCGCTGCAGATGATGTATACCGATTTCGCCATTTACATCGGACTCGTTTATTCCTATCTGCCGTTCATGATCCTGCCTTTGTACGCGACCCTGGAACGCCTCGATCCCGATTTCGTCGAGGCCGCGCAAGACCTGGGCGCGTCGCCTTCCGAGGCGTTCCGCGACATCACCTGGCCGCTGGCCCGTCCCGGTGTCATTGCAGGCTGCCTGCTGGTATTCATTCCGGCGATCGGCGAGTACGTGATTCCCTACCTGCTGGGCGGACCGGGTTCGCTCATGATCGGCCGGGTGCTGTTCGACGAATTCTTTGTCAACCACGACTGGCCGCTCGCGTCTTCCGTTGCCATCGTGCTGCTCCTGCTGCTGGTCGTACCCATCGTGTTTCTGCAGCGCAACCAGGCGAAAGACATCGAGAACGCGACATGAAACCGCGCCGTTCCTGGTTCACGTTTTCGATGCTGGCTTTCGGCTATGCGTTTCTCTACGTGCCGCTCGTTTCAGTCGTCATCTATTCCTTCAACAATTCGAGGCTCGCCACGGTCTGGGGTGGTTTTTCGACCCGCTGGTATGGCGAGTTGTTGAGAAACGACGATGTGCTGCACGCCGCTTTCCTGAGTCTTCGCATCGCGCTCGCAACGGCCACCCTGGCGACGATATTCGGCACGATGGCAGGCATGGCGCTCGCGCGCTTCGGCCGCTTCCGTGGGCGCACGTTGCTGTCCGGCATGATCACGTCGCCGCTCGTGATGCCCGAAGTCATTACGGGCCTGTCGTTGCTGATGCTTTACGTCACCCTGCAGCAGCTGATCGGCTGGCCGTCACAGCGAGGATTCTCGACCATCACGATTGCGCATACGACGTTTGCCATGGCCTACGTGACCGTCATCGTGCAATCGCGCCTGTCTGCCATGGACGAATCGCTGGAAGAAGCCGCAATGGACCTGGGCGGGCGTCCGGTGCGTGTGGTATTCGACATTACCTTGCCGTTGATTGCACCGGCCATGATCGCCGGCTGGCTGCTCGCCTTTACGCTGTCGCTCGACGATCTCGTCATTGCAAGCTTCGTATCCGGTCCCGGGGGCAGCACGCTGCCGATGCTCATTTTTTCGAAAGTCAAACTCGGCGTGACGCCGGACATCAATGCGCTTGCCACGCTGATCATCGGCATCGTCACCGCGGGTGTGCTGATCGCCTGGTGGGCCACCCGGAAAAGCCGTGCCGACGCGTGAAGGCTAAGGATTCGCCCGTGAGACGGGCTCTCACGCTTCCGCCGGCGCATCCGGCTGCCGCGCCGGATGCGCAGCGGCGACCGGCTCCAAAGACGCGCAGTGCTGCTCGATTTCCGTGATCGTCGGGAACGGCGCGAGATCCACCCCGAAGCGCCGGGCGTTGTAAACCTGCGGCACCAGCCAGACATCCGCGAATGACAGCGCGTCCCCGACCGAAAAACGGCCCGCGTCGGAACACGCTTCGGCCAGCACCTCGAAGGCTCTGAAACCTTCCTCGATCCATTTGCGGCACCAGGCGGTGACCTCATCGTCGTTCAGCCCGTAGGCCGCCCGCAAGTGCCGCAAAACCCTGAGATTCTGCAGCGGGTGAATCTCGCAACCGATCAGGCTCTGCATCTCCCGCACCTGTGCGCGGCGGATCGGGTCGGCTGGCAGCAGGGGCGGCGACGGGAACCGCTCTTCCAGGAACTCCGCGATGGCCGGGGACTCGCCGAGGAGGCCTTCTCCGCTGTCCAGTACCGGCACCAGGGCCGCGGGATTCAGCATCCTGAAAGAGGTTTCGAGATGCTCGTCCCGGTTCAGCATGACCGCGGCGTAGTCCCAATCAAGTCCCTTGAAATTCAGAATGATGCGTATCCTGTAAGACGCGCTGCTTCGATAGTATCCGTACAGTTTCATGGCCTCTGTGTCCCGGGTCTTGTGGAGTGCCTAGCATAGCAATGCGCCCGCGGAGCGCACATGATGGAATTCGGCGTGTACAGGGCTGTTCGGACTGACGTATCCTGATCGGCAGATGGAGGACTGGCGGGCCAGACGGCCCGCGCCCGGAGGATTGGCCCGTCAGGGGCCGTGTATGTGTGCCAGACCTGTCATAGGCGTGCCGGCGGACCGGCGAGTGCTCGACCCCCACCCGTTCCATGTTGTCGGCGAAAAATACATCACAGCCATTCGCGACGCGGCCGATGCGCTGCCGTTCATCATTCCCGCGCTCGGGCCGACCGTCGACGTTGACGAGGTATTGTCAAATGTCGACGGCTTGCTGCTGACCGGCAGTCCTTCCAACGTCGAACCGCACCATTATGGCGGCGAGCCGAGCGCGGCCGGGACCCTGCACGATCCGCATCGCGATGGCACGACGCTGCCCTTGATCAGCAAGGCGCTGCAACAGGGCGTGCCGATCCTGGCGCTCTGCCGCGGCTTTCAGGAAGTCAACGTCGCGCTGGGCGGCACGCTGCATCAACGCGTGCACGAAGTGCCGGGTTACCAGAACCACAAGGAAAACCCGGAGGATCCGCTGGACAAACAATACGGGCCGGCACATTTCGTCAATCTTGCCGAGGGAGGACAATTGCGGTCCCTGGCCGGTACCGGACGGGTACAGGTCAATTCATTGCATTCGCAGGGAATCGCCAGACTGGCGGACGGGACCACGGTGGAAGCCACGGCGGACGACGGCCTGATCGAGGCCTTTCGCATCGACGAGGCCAGGGCTTTCGCGCTTGCCATACAATGGCATCCGGAGTGGCGCGTCACCGAGAACGAATTTTCAAGCGCCATTTTCAGGGAATTCGGCGACGCTTGCAGGGACCGCGCCGCGGAACGATCAGGCAACAACCAAGGTGTACCGTGAGTGAAAAGGACATATTCCAGAACTGGTTCAAGAAATATCGAATAGAGGACGTCGAGGCGATCGTGCCCGACATGGCCGGCGCCGCACGCGGCAAATTGCTACCCGCCGATAAGTTCGGCTCCGGCGACATGAAAATGCCGGAGGCGGTTTTCTCTCAGACCGTATCCGGCGAATACGTGATCAACAAGGCCAACGTCGAAGATCGCGACATGTGGCTCAAGCCGGATGCGTCGACATTGCGGCCCGTGCCATGGGCCACCGATCCGGCCGCCTCGGTATTCCTGGACTGTTTCCGCAAGGACGGGTCACCGGTCGATACGTCACCGCGCCATGTGCTTCGCGCGGTACTGGATCTCTATGCCGCCAAAGGCTGGAAACCCCTGGTCGCGCCGGAAGTCGAGTTTTACCTGATCAACCCGCATGCCGATGCCAATGCGGAAGTAGAACCGCCCGAGGGCCGTCTCGGCCGTACCGACATGTCCCGGCAGCCCTACAGCATCGACACGATGAACGATTTCGATCCGTTCATTAACGACGTCTACGCGTATTGCGAAGCGCAAGGCATCCACATCGATACGCTGTCGCAGGAAATGGGTCCCGCTCAGTTCGAGATCAATTTTCTGCACGGGGACGCGGTGGCGATGGCCGATCAGGTGTTCCTGTTCAAGCGCACGGTGCGGGAAGCCGCGATCGAGCATGAAATGCATGCGACGTTCCTCGCAAAGCCGATGTCTGAAGAGGCGGGCAGTGCGCTGCACATTCATCAGAGCATCGTCAGCCTGGAGGACGGCTCGAACATCTTTTCGCAGAAGAACGGCGAACCGAGCGATTATTTTTATTCCTTTCTCGGCGGCCTGCAGCGCTACATGCCGGAAGCCATGCTGATCTTTGCGCCCTACGTCAATTCCTACCGCCGGTTTCTGAACTCCTGGGCATCGCCTGTCAATCTTGCGTGGGCAATCGACAACCGCACGGTCGGCCTGCGGGTACCGGATTCGTCGCCCGAGGCGCGGCGGATCGAAAACCGGCTCGCCGGTTCCGACGTCAACCCCTATCTTGCGCTGGCCGCGAGCCTGGCCTGTGGCTACCTCGGCATGATCGAAGGCCTGAAAGCCAGCGCGCCGCTCACAGGCAGCGCATACGAGACGCCTTTCATGCTGCACCGGCACATCTATTCCGCAGTCGAGGCGATGAAAGGCAGCGCCGCCATGCGCAAGACGCTGGGCGACAACTTCGTCACCCTTTACTGCCTGCTGAAGGAAGACGAGGAACGGGAGTTCGAGGAGATCATCACGCCGTGGGAACGCGAAATCCTGATGTTCAACGTGTAGTGACGGGATAAGGAACTGACATGGCACAGATCGAACAACGTTCGCGTTCCGAGTGGCAGGACCTCGATCGCGATCACTATCTTCACCCGTTCACGGACCACAAGGATCTCGGCCAGAAACGCAGCCGCATCATCTCGCGGGCGGATGGCGTTTATATCTACGATGTGGACGGCAACGAGATACTGGACGGCATGTCGGGGCTGTGGTGCGTGAATGTCGGCTATGGGCGGCAGGAACTGGTCGATGCCGCGACGCGCCAGTTGCAGACGCTTCCGTACTACAACAGCTTCTTCCAGTGCGCGCACCCGCCGTCGATCGAATTGTCGCGACTGTTGTACGAGGTGACGCAGCCGCAATTCAATCGCGCGTTCTTCACCGGTTCCGGATCCGAAGCCATCGATACGGTCATCCGCATCGTGCGCCGCTACTGGGAACTGATGGGACAGCCGGAACGGCAAACGATGATCTCGCGCGTCAACGCCTACCACGGTTCGACTGTGGCCGGCGCCAGTCTCGGCGGCATGAAGCCGATGCATTCACAGGGCGGCGCGGCGCTGCCGGGTATCGTGCATATTGAACAGCCGTACTGGTTCGGCAGCGACCGGAGACTGTCGCCGGATGAATTCGGCCTCCAGGCGGCGCACGCGCTGCGAACGAAGATCGACGAGATCGGTGTGGACAAGGTCGCCGCGTTCGTTGCAGAACCGGTGCAGGGAGCCGGCGGCGTCATCATTCCGCCTGCAACCTACTGGCCCGAAATACGGAAGATCTGCGACGAGTACGGGATCCTGCTGGTCACGGACGAGGTGATCTGCGGCTTCGGCCGGCTCGGCGAATGGTTCGGCGCAGATTACTACGGCGTCCGGCCGGACCTGATGACGTTTGCCAAGGGCGTCTCGAGCGGTTATCTGCCGCTCGGTGGCGTCATGGTCGGCGATCGCATCGCCGATGTGCTGATCGACAAGGGCGGCGAGTTCTTTCACGGCTATACGTATTCCGGGCATCCTGCCTCCTGCGCAGTGGCGATCGAGAACATCCACATCCTGCGGCGCGAACGTTTGATCGAGAGAGTGAAAAACGACATCGGCCCCTATCTGCAGGAACGCTGGCGGACGCTCGCGGAACATCCCATGGTGGGCGAAACGCGCATGGTCGGCCTGATGGGAGCGCTCGAACTGGTGCAGAGCCAATCGCCGCTGGAGCGATTTGACCGTGAACGAGGCGTCGGCACCCTTTGCCGGGACATCCTGGTGCAGAACGGGCTGGTGATGCGGGCGGTCGGCGACACGATTGTCGTTGCGCCGCCGCTCGTACTGACGCACGAACAGGCGGACGAGTTGACCGAGAAAACCTGGAAGTGCCTGGACCTCACGCAAGCGGCGCTGTAATGTGCGACGCGCCCCCCGTACGAGCAGCGCGGAGCCCGGGATGACGGCGAAAAAAGCCGGCGACCTTGCGTTCAACCGGCCAAGCCTTTACGGCAGCGGCAGCGAAACGACCTATGCCGGCGCCTTGTCGTTCATGCGCCGCAGGTACACGCGCGATCTCGACGGCGTGGATCTCGTCGTCACGGGCGTGCCGCTCGATACCGCCACCACGAATCGGCCTGGCGCCCGCTTCGGGCCGAGAGCGATCCGTGCCGCATCGACGATCATGGCCTGGGAAAGGCCGTACGGCCTGGCGTTCGATCCTTTCGAGCGACTCGCGGTGATCGACTACGGCGATTGCGTGTTCGACTTCGGTCGTCCCGAGACGGTGCCGCAGGCGATCGAGAACCACGCTTTCAATATCAT
>JBOHZD010000100.1:0-12282 GCA_050738315.1 Woeseiaceae bacterium | reverse complement strand
TCGTCCAGGCGCTGGGCGACGAGACGTACGAGTTCAAGGACGACACCGGCACCATCATCGTGGAAATCGACGATGACGACTGGCATGGCCTGGAAGTCGCCCCCACCGACAAAGTGGAGATCAGCGGCGAAATCGACCGCGAGTGGCGGGAAACCGGAGTGGACGTCGACCGCATTCGACTCGCCGAGTAAACGGCAGCGAGCGTAGCTCTGGAAACGCAGGGGCGCACCCCGGGGGTATTCCAGTCGCTCGGACAGGGGAACGCGCTGGGTGGAACACCCCCGGGTGGCGCCCCTGCTCCAGCCTCCGCGTGCAACCAGGCACCCTCGTTTTCCAGGCTCAGCGTCTAAAGCACTGTTTCGGGAGTCGAGGGCCTTGAATTTTGCGGCGCCGCCTCTATCATTAGCACTCCTCAAGGCCGAGTGCTAATTTCGCGGGACCTTGAAAGTGGCGTACTGCCATCAAAAATCAATAGTTTAGAGGAGTTCCAATCGATGAAGATTCGTCCGCTTCATGATCGAGTCATCGTAAAGCGCATGGAAGAAGAGCGCACGTCCCCTGGCGGAATCGTCATTCCGGACGCTGCTGCAGAAAAGCCGATCAAAGGTGAGGTCATTGCCGTCGGCAATGGCAAGATCCTGGAAAGCGGCGAAATCCGTGCTCTCGACATCAAAGCCGGCGACAAGGTGCTGTTTGGCAAGTACAGCGGCACCGAAGTCAAGGTCGACGGCGAAGAGCTGCTGGTGATGAAGGAAGACGACATCATGGCCGTGATTGAAGGTTAGTCGCAGTCCGGTTCGTGTTCCACAATTCACAGGCTCGTACGAAATCAGGTAAAGAGGATATTTAAATGGCTGCTAAAGAAGTTCGTTTCAGTGACGACGCGCGCCAGAAGATGTTTGCAGGCGTGAACATCCTGGCGAATGCGGTGAGAGTGACCTTGGGTCCCAAGGGCCGCAATGTAGTGCTCGACAAGAGCTTTGGCGCGCCGACCGTCACCAAAGACGGCGTTTCGGTTGCCAAGGAAATCGAGCTCGACGACAAGTTCGAAAACATGGGCGCGCAGATGGTCAAGGAAGTCGCTTCCCAGACG
This sequence comes from Woeseiaceae bacterium, assembly GCA_050738315.1. Lineage (GTDB taxonomy): Bacteria > Pseudomonadota > Gammaproteobacteria > Steroidobacterales > Woeseiaceae > IDS-8. The sequence goes on along the minus strand of JBOHZD010000100.1, from coordinate 11,189 downwards.
TCCGACATCGCCGGCGACGGCACCACCACCGCCACCGTTCTGGCACAGGCCGTACTCCGCGAAGGTTTGAAGTCGGTCGCTGCCGGCATGAACCCGATGGATCTGAAGCGCGGCATCGACAAGGCGACGATTGCCATCGTCAAGGAACTCGAGAAATTGTCGAAGCCCTGCGAGGACGAAAAGGCGATTGCCCAGGTGGGCAGCATCTCCGCGAACTCCGATCCCGAGATCGGCAAGATCATTTCCGAAGCCATGCAGAAAGTCGGCAAGGAAGGCGTGATCACTGTCGAGGAAGGATCCGGCCTGGAAAACGAGCTGGATGTCGTTGAAGGTATGCAGTTCGACCGCGGGTACCTGTCCCCGTACTTCATCAACAATCAGCAGAGCCAGAGTTCGGAGCTCGAAAATCCGCTGGTACTGCTGTTCGACAAGAAGATCTCGAACATCCGCGACCTGTTGCCGGTGCTGGAAGGTGTTGCCAAAGCCGGCCGTCCGCTCCTGATGATTGCCGAAGACGTGGAAGGCGAAGCGCTTGCCACGCTGGTCGTGAACAACATTCGCGGTATCGTCAAGGTCTGCGCTGTCAAGGCTCCGGGCTTCGGCGATCGCCGTAAAGCAATGCTGCAGGACATCGCGGTGCTGACCGGCGGCCAGGTGATTTCCGAGGAAGTCGGCCTGTCCCTGGAGAAGGCGACGCTGGACGACCTGGGTGAAGCCAAGAAAGTACAGATCACCAAGGAAAACACGACCATCATCGATGGCGCCGGCCGTGCCGAGGACATCAAGGGCCGTGTCGACCAGATCAACGCCGAGATCGAGGAATCGAGTTCTGATTACGACAAGGAAAAACTGCAGGAGCGTGTTGCGAAGCTCTCCGGCGGCGTTGCCGTGATCAAGGTCGGTGCCGCGACAGAAGTCGAGATGAAGGAAAAGAAAGCGCGTGTCGAAGACGCGTTGCATGCAACCCGTGCCGCCGTCGAAGAAGGCGTCGTAGCGGGTGGCGGCGTTGCCTTCATCCGTGCCGTTGCCGCGATCAAAAAGCTGGAAGGCGACAATGACGACCAGACCGTTGGTATCAGCATCCTGCGCCGGGCGGTTGAAGAGCCGCTGCGTCAGATCGTCAAGAATGCCGGCGGCGATGCAAGCGTCGTGCTGAACGAAGTTGTCCGCGGCAAAGGCAACTACGGCTACAACGCAGCGACCGGCGAGTACGGCGACATGATCGAGATGGGCATTCTGGACCCGACGAAGGTCACGCGCTATGCGTTGCAGAATGCTGCATCGGTCTCCGGCCTGTTGCTGACGACCGAGGCGATGGTGGCCGAAGCGCCGAAGAACGAGAGCCCCTCGATGCCCGACATGGGCGGCATGGGCGGCATGGGCGGCATGATGTAATCAGCCGTTCAGGTCCCTGAACAAGAAGGCATGAAAGCCCCGCTACGGCGGGGCTTTTTTTAGGTCATCCATGCGGCTCCTGGGCCAGGACGCGGTACCTCCCCATGGGTGGCTATCGAACTCTGGTCAGGTCCTGGCACATGCAGGTCAACTGGCGATCCTCCGGATTGCCCAGTCGGCTTGGATAATGATCTCTGCATACCCAGATTTCGCCGAGCGGGCAGGTGTCGACGGCCCGGGGACCGTCGGGAGGGTTATAGCCGGGCGACGCGCACCCGGCGATGAATGCCGCAACAGCGAGCAGGCGGCAAACGTTATTCAAATGCGTTTTCATGACAGGTTCTCCTGACAATCGACTTGCAGGAACGACAGTTCGCGGCCGGTCTCGGAGATGGCAAAAAGACGGTAACCCATACCCCGCAGGCCCGCGATCGTGTCGACCGTCTTTTGTGGGCCGATCCCGCGAAACCGATGGTGAAATTCCACCAGTAACTGATGCGGTTTGACCGTGGATTCCTGCAAAGTATCCAGAACTTCGTATTCTGCCCCTTCAATGTCCATTTTCAGCAGATCGATACGCTCGTGACCCAGGGTCGCGGCGATACTGTCGAGTGTGAACGCGGGCACCTCGATGCCATCGCCGAGGGACGCATCGTCGGCCACAATGGTGTACATCTCCGTTGACTTGCGGCCGTCGCTCTTGACGCGCGGATAGAGCGTGATCGTGCCGTCTTGCGCCGTGACCGCCCACGGATGAAAGTGAAACTCGGCCGGCTGGGGGTGGTCCGCGAGCCAGCTTGCGGTCGACGGCGTCGGATCGAACGCGTGAATGTGCAGCCCGTATGCCCGAATCAGTGCCAGATCGAATGCGACGTCTTTGCCGATACCGAGCGAGTACACGATGCTGCCGTCATCCAGTCCGTCCGGATGGAAGCACCAGCCCCCGTCATTGACCGTGTGCGGGGTGAGTTCCGCTTTCAGCCTCGGCTCCTTGCCAATCAGCCGCTTCAGGAGCAGTTTCTTACGCTGATAACCGGGCGTCTTTTCCAGTCTTTTCCACGCGGCAATTGCCATGCGTTTTCCCCGTGCACCGGCGCAAACTCTAGCATGAGGCCAGGCCTTTAAACATTGCCGCTGGCGCTCGGACGGTCCCCGCTGCTATTGCGACCGGGCCAGTTGCGCCGGCCGCGTGCGTCGACGATTCTTTTGCAGATACCGTCGCAGACGATAGCCCAGCAAAACCGCAAGTATCGTTGCGTAGACTGCCGGTTCGCGCGTGTCCAGCTTCACGTTCCACCAGTAATGTACAACGGCGAGGGTGGCGGCGACATAGATGCTGTTATGGAGTTGTTGCCAGCGCTTGCCCATGCGGCGGCGGATGGCGTTGGTCGAGGTTGCCGCCATCGCGATGAGCAGCAGAAATGCAGCGAAGCCGGCCGTGATGAAGGGCCGCTCGAAAATGTCTTCGGCGATGGCCGACAGCAACAGGCCCTGATCGAGGATCAGCCAGGTCAGAAAATGCATGAGCACATAGAAGAAGGCGAACAGGCCCAGCATGCGCCGAAACCGGACCAGCCAGCTCCAACCGCTCAGTTGCCTGAGCGGCGTGACCGCCAAGGTGATCATAATGAACCGGATGGCCCAGTTACCGAACCGGTCCTGAATGTCCTCGACCGCGTTGACGCCCAGGCCGCCGGTAATCCCGAATGCATCGGTCACGACGAGCACCGCGGGCGTCAGGCACAGCGCAAAAGCAAGCGGTTTCCACAAGTAGCGGATTTGCGTAAGGCTATTCACAACCGGCGCTTCCGGGCGTCGTCGACGCTCAGAAATTCCGGCGCAGGTCGAGCCCCTGGTACAGGTGCGCCACCTGCGAAGCGTAGCCGTTGAACATCAGGGTGGGTTGCTTCCCTGCAAAAATTCCGGCGCCGATGCGCCTTTCCCGCGCCTGACTCCAGCGCGGGTGATCGACATTCGGGTTGACGTTGGCGTAGAAACCATACTCATTGGGAGCGGCCATCGCCCAGGTCGTCCGCGGCATCCTCTCGACAAAACTCATCTTCACGATGCTCTTGATGCCCTTGAAGCCGTATTTCCACGGCACCACCAGGCGAATCGGCGCGCCGCTCTGATTTGGCAACACCTGACCGTACAGACCGACCGCCAGTATCGACAGCGGATGAACGGCCTCGGCGATTGTCAGTCCCTCCCGGTACGGCCAGTCGAGAATGCGGGAGCGGAGCCCCGGCATCTGCTGCGGATCGTTCAGCGTTTCGAAGTACACGTACTTCGCGTTCGACAGAGGCTTGAACTGCCGTATGACGTCGCAGAGCGAGATACCGACCCAGGGTATGACCATCGACCAGGCTTCCACGCAGCGCATCCGGTAGATGCGTTCCTCGAGCCTGGACGGTTTGACGAAGTCTTCCAGGTTGAAGGCGCCGGTTCGCTCCGCGTGACCGGTGACCTCGATGGTCCACGGACGCGGCTTGAACGCCTGTGCATTCTGGTACGGGTCGGACTTGCCGGTGCCGAATTCGTAGAAATTGTTGTAGGTCGTGATGTCTTCGAAACTGTTCTGGTCTTCGTCAGTACTGAATTCGCTGGGCGCGACATCGGACAGTGCGGCGCCCCGTTCGTCGGGGATGAGCGCGGCAAGCACGGGACTCGCGAGGAATGCACCGCCCGCCGCCGCGGTGCCCCGTAGAAATCGGCGCCGGCCCAGATAGTGATCCTGCCTGGTAATCTCCGACGGCCGGACGTCGGCCGGTTGGCGAATGAGCACTGCGTCGTCTCCTTCAAAGGTGCTGACTTGGGTTATAGACCAATCTCACCGCGGAATTATTGCAGCCGACGCCCGCGGGCGTCCCGCGAGTCGAGCGCTGGGTCGAGAAAAACCTCGATCGTGCCCCGAAAAGACGCGAAAATCCGCTCATGCGCGAGAAATAATTGAAACCGGGGCCTTTCCTGCTGGCCCCGTCCGCAGGCCCGGCTCCGCGGCTGCCGTCGCCCGCACCGGGGAGCCCTTCCTGACCATCTTGATTTACCGCCGGGCACCCGCATCTAAAGATTGCTGTTTCGTTTGACAGCATTTTTTTGACAGGACAACGCCTCCGCAGATGATCAACCCGACTCTCGTCAAAGCGCCCGGCCGGGACACATCCGGTGCACCCGCGACCTTGCAGGTGGACATCATTGCCGACCTGGTTTGCCCGTGGTGTTACCTCGGCAAGCGCCGTCTCGACGGCGCCTTGCTGGCGGTGCATGGTCCGAGCCTCGTGACGTGGTATCCGTATCGGCTCAATCCGGAAATACCGGAATCCGGCGTGAGCTTCGAGGAGTATCTCGCATCGCGTTTCGGCGATCCGAAAACGTTACAGCCGGCGCTGGCCGAGTTGACGATCGCGGGCAAGGCCGAGGGGATCAATTTCAACTTCGACCGTGTGTCGCGAATTCCGAATACTTTGAACGCGCACAGGATCATGAAGCTTTCGGAAACTGAGGGCGTCGGGGTATCCGGTCTGGCCGAGAGTCTTTTCAAGGGATTCTTCCAGGAAGGTCTCGATATCTCCAATCGCGACGTGCTGGTCGAACTGGGCAGCCGGGCCGGACTGTCGTCGCGTAGCATCAATCAGACGCTCGACGACGAAGCGTCGCGGCGGCCCGTCCTTGCCCAGGAATCGCAAGTGAGGCGCGGCGGTGTCACCGGCGTGCCGGACTTCCTGGTCAACAAACGTCTGTTCGTCATCGGCGCGCAAAGCACGGAAAATCTGGTCAATGTTTTCGATCGCGCCATGTTCGGCGAGGAAAGCGATCGGCCCGTCTCACCCGTTATCCATTGAGCAGCCGTCCTGCACTTGTATTTTCGCCCCGCCGGCGATAGTTTCCGTTGCAGGACCGTGCAGTAGGCCCGGCCGGCCGGCCCCCCGATATCGGGCACGATGAAGGCGGACATCCGCGGGATGCCCGCGAAGCCGGGTGGTACCGCGATCGAGGACATCGGATCGCCCCGGACGCAAGCTCTGCGTTCGGGGCTTTTTATTGGGCGCATGGATGCAGATGACAAGGCAATGACAGATGGGATTTAAGGAAGTATCCGGCCGTTACGATGGACCGGCGCTGGAGCAGGAGGTGCTGTCGTTCTGGCGCGAACACAGGATATTCGAAAGGAGCCTGCAACATTCGGAGGGCCGTCCGCGGTTCAGTTTCAATGACGGCCCGCCGACCGCGAACGGCAAGCCCGGCATCCATCACGTGCTGGCGCGAAGCTTCAAGGATGCGTTTCCGCGTTACAAGACCATGCGGGGTTTTCACGTCCCGCGCAAAGCCGGCTGGGATACGCACGGCCTCCCGGTTGAACACGAGATCGAAAAAGAACTCGGGATCTTCGACAAGAAGGAAATCGAGGCGAAGGTCGGTATCCTGGAATTCACGCGTCGCTGCCGTGAATCCGTCATGCGCTATATCGGCGACTGGGAGAAGATGACCGAGCGCATGGGTTTCTGGGTCGATCTCAGCGATGCGTATTACACGCTCGATAACAGTTACATCGAAAGCGTCTGGTCCCTGCTGAAGGATATCTGGGACAAGGGCCTCATCTATCGCGGCTACAAGGTCGTGCCATACGATCCACGCATTGGCGCGACGCTTTCCTCTCACGAACTGGCGCTCGGTTACCGGGAAGTCACGGACCCGTCCATATACGTGCGTTTCCCGCTCGAGGGACCGGCGCACACGTTTTTCCTGGTATGGACCACGACGCCCTGGACCTTGCCGGCCAATCTCTCGCTGGCGGTGCATCCTGAGGTCGATTACGCGTTCGCCGACTTGGGCCACGAGACGTTGATACTGGCCGAGGCGCTCCGTGCATCGGTGCTGGCCGATCTCCCGCACAAGGTGTCGAAAATCGTCAAGGGATCGGAGCTTGTCGGTCTCAGGTACGAACGGCCGTTCGACTATCTGCCGGTCGAAGCGAAAGGCGCGTTTCGCGTGTTGCCGGGTGCATTCGTCAGCACCGAAGACGGCACCGGCATCGTGCATTCCGCGCCGGCATACGGCGTCGACGATCTGGCGCTGGGTCAGGCTTACGGCCTGCCGGTGGTCCATGCGGTCGGCAAGGACGGCCATTTTCTGCCGGAAGTGACTCCCGTCGCGGATCTGTTCTTCAAGGACGCGGACAAGCCGCTCATCCGGATTCTGAAGGAACGCGGCCTCATGTTCCGTGCCGGCACGTGCGTTCACAACTATCCGTTCGGCTGGCGCACGGGCGACCCGATCATCTATTACGCCAAGAATGCCTGGTACATACGCACGTCAGATCGCAAGGACCGCATGGTGGAATTGAACAAGACCATCAACTGGGTGCCGGAAACGATTCGTGACGGACGTTTCGGCAACTGGCTCGAGAACAACGTCGACTGGGCACTGTCGCGCGAACGGTTCTGGGGCACGCCGCTGCCGGTCTGGGTCGACGACGAAAACAACTACCTGTGCGTCGGTTCCATCGGCGAACTCGAACAGCTATGCGGCAGGAACCTGCGTGATCTTGATCTGCATCGGCCGGCCGTCGATGACATTACATTCGAAAAAGACGGCAAGACGTATCGCCGTGTACCGGAAGTGATCGACTGCTGGTTCGATTCGGGCGCGATGTCCTATGCGCAATGGCATTACCCCTTCGAGAATCGGGAAGATTTCGAGCAACATTTTCCTGCGGATTACGTCTGCGAGGCGATCGATCAGACACGTGGCTGGTTCTACACCTTGCACGCCATTTCGACTCTGGTATCCGACAGCGTTGCTTTCAGGAACTGTATCTGCCTCAGTCACATCGTCGACAAGGACGGCCGCAAGATGTCCAAGTCGGTCGGCAATATTGTCGATCCGTATGACGTATTCGACTCTGTCGGTGCGGACGCACTGCGCTGGTATTTCATGGCGCGGCTGTCACCCGACGTGCAGAAGCGCATATCGGTCGAGATCGTTGCCGACGTTGCGAGTTCGTTTATCAATACGTTCTGGAACACGTACGGATTCTTCGTGCTGTATGCGCGCTTCGACGAGATCGATTTCCGGAACGACATTCCGCTCGAGGCACGGCCGGAGATCGACCGCTGGGCACTCGCACTGCTGAATCAGACGGTCAGGCGCTGCACTGCAGCGATGGATGGCTACGATGCCAAATCGGCCGGCGACGCCATCGAGTCGTTTGTCGATCAGTTGAGCAACTGGTACGTGCGCCGAAACCGCCGTCGCTTCTGGAAATCCAGCGACACAGAGGACAAGCGCTCGGCTTACCTGACCTTGTACGAATGCCTCGACGTTGTACACCGTCTGATGGCACCGTTCGTGCCGTTTCTCTCGGAAAACGTCTACCAGAACCTGGTCCGGGGGATACATCCGGATGCACCGGACAGCGTGCATATGACCCCATGGCCCGAGTCGGACAGCGCAAGGGACGACGACAGGTTATTGTTTGAGATCGGCGTCATTCAAAAAGTCGTCGGCCTCGCGCGTGCGGCGCGCGGGCAATCCGGGATTCGCACTCGCCAGCCGCTGTCCCGTTTGCTGGTGCGTGCGCCGGATGATGCCGCCGCGACTGCGATCAGGAGTCACGTCGACCAGATACTGGAGGAGTTGAATGTCAAGTCGCTCGAATTCATCGCGCGCGATGCGGGCCTCGTCAATTATCGCATCAAACCGAATCTGCCGAGACTCGGCAAACAGTACGGCCGGCTGATACCGGCAATTCGCAAAGCGCTCGAGAACATCGATGGCGCCGATATTGCCGGTGCAGTAACGCGTGGCGAAAACTACGATCTGACGGTCGGTCGTGAAACAATCGCACTCGGGCCGGAAGACGTGCTGATCGAAACACATTCGGCGGAAGGCTATGTGTGTGGCGAAGACAGCGGCTACCTGACCGCCCTCGACACGACGCTGACCGACGAACTGGTGCGGGAAGGGACGGCGCGCGAACTGATTCGGACGGTGCAGGAGACCCGCAAGCAGGCCGGGCTCGAGGTCTCCGACCGCATCATACTGGGGGTCAGCGGCAGCCAGGGCGTCCTGTCGGCGCTCGAGCATTACCGGGACTACCTGATGGCCGAGACGCTCGCCGTGGAGTGGCAGGTCGACCAGCCGCAGCCGCTCGCGCTCGAACGGCGAACGCTCGACGACCTGGACTGGACCATCGAGATTACCAGGGCGGTCTGAGGCCGGTTCAGAATTTCGACAAACGCCGGCGATTCCGGGGCTTACGCGCAACACTTGCGCAGGCTTCCACACATTTGATATAAGAATCTGACGCAGGTAGTTGAGACCTAAGAAGACAGACAAGGACGTCCGACGCGGAACCGATGCCGCGGACGACAGGAGGCCGTTGATTCTAAAAGCGTAAAAAGGCCGGCAGTGGGCCCCCTTAGAATAATAACGCTGGAGTTGAAATGTCCAAACTCGTCGATGATTTTTTCGCCGCCGTGTCCACGATGACCGGCGACGGTCCTATAAAACACAGGCTGATCAAAGCCTTCGAAGAGAATCTGCAAACCGTCGAAGACGGCAATTTGCCGCCGAGCGCCCGCAAGTCGTTCGCCGAATTGAGGCGCATGATGAAAAACGTGGCGCCCTTGAACGGCGAAGGGCCGATACGCGCGACGGTGCGCAAGATGTCCGTCCGCGACGCCGAGCTTTGTTCGCAGCTGATGCTCGATATGCTGGTCGAATTGATCCGGCACATCGACAGCGGGCAGAAACCCCTGCCGCTGCAGGTCGGCGAGCGGCCGCTCGTCCCGCCGTTCCTGGTGAAGTCGGGTTAGCTTAACGTGTTAGCGCCTCGCAGGCGGCTGCCGCTCCGGGGCGGGCTTTTCAGGACCGCCGTGAATACGTCCATGTAGGCTTCGGGCGAAACATCCCTGTTTCGCACGATCCTGAAAAGGCCTCCCCGATCCAGGCTCCGCGTGCAACCAACTTGCACATTCGCAATCCGTGCGAATCAGGCGTCTGCCGTATCCGGCTGCGCGTTCCATAGCAGCGCCACTCCGATGGCTGCGGACAGAATCGATGCAGCGAACACCGCGATTTTCGCGGCCGCGAAATCGGTTGCGACGGGGAAAGCCTGTGCGGCGATGAACAGCGACATGGTGAAGCCGATGCCGGCCAGTGCACCGGCGCCTGCCAGTTGCCGCCATGTATAGGCGTCCGGTTTGCTTGCGCCACCAAGCCGCACCGCGAGCAGCGAAACGAGCACCATCCCCAGCGGTTTACCGATCACGAGGCCGGCCAGTATTGCGAAAAAAAGCGGTCCGTATCCGTGCAGTACGTCCGCACCGATGATCACACCGGCGTTTGCCAGCGCGAACAATGGCAGCACGATATAGCTGGACCTTGGCCCAAAGCGACGCAGCATTCGGTCTGCCGGTGATTCGAGCCGGTCGTGAATCGCATCGAGCGCTCGCATGGCAGGCTCCGACGGGCCGCGCCGAAGCGCCTCGCCACCGTGGCTCGCCTCCTCGGACAGGATGGCGTCCGCTTGCAAAGACAGCGCCTTGAAATTCGGCGGCGGCCGCGTCGGAATGAAAAGCGCAAGGATCACGCCGGCCAGCGTGGCGTGCAGTCCGGCAGTCAACACAAGGAACCACAGCAAAACACCCAACAGCAGGTAAGGGGTCACGAGATACACGCGAGCGCCGTTCAGCATCGCAAGCAGGGCAATCACGGCTGCCGCAGCCAGCAGATATCCGGGATGCAGACTCGCGGAATAGAAGATTGCAACAACGATAATCGCGCCGATGTCGTCGACAATGGCGGCTGCAGTGAGAAAGATACGGAGTTCCACAGGAGCGCGCCGCCCCAGCATCGCGATCAGCGCAATTGCAAATGCCGTATCCGTAGCGATCGGAACGCCCCAGCCGTGCGCCCACGGGCCCTCCGGGATGACAAACATGTACAGCAGCGCAGGGAACACCATGCCGCCGATCGAAGCGGCGACCGGTAATGCCGCCGAGCGCCGCGTGGCAAGATGTCCCACGGTAAATTCACGCTTGATTTCCAGGCCGACCACGAGGAAGAAAAGGGTCAGCAGGCCGTTGTTGATCCATTCCTTGAGCGGCATGCGCAATCCGCCATCACCGAACGTAATTCCCGCCGGCTGATCCCAGAAGGCGGTGAACGCCGCGCCGGAGTCAGAATTCGTGATGACGATCGCGACGATGGCTCCGAGCAGCAACAACAGCCCCGCCGACGGCGCCCAACTCGCAAACTCGAGTGCCGCGGATCGAACCCGATGGCCCAGAGAACCGAGCATCGCATCCGACAATGCGCTTTCGTCCCAGGGTCCATCGTAGCGTCGGCCGTTAATAAAGAAGGTCGGCGTGAACATGACGCCGCTCGCGGCGGCGCTCTGCATATCCTCGCCGACCCTCTCCAGCGCGCGAGGTACGCTTGCGGGCGCGCCGCCGACGCCATATTCCTCGCCGACAGCTCGCAAGTCGTCTTCCGTCAGGCGCGCGGAGCGCGACATCAGCGCGACGTGCGCAGCCCAGAAACGCTCCACATCGTCTATGCGCTCCGCCAGCTCCGCGGCGCGATATGCAATGTCGCTGCCGGTGACCGGACGGTGGCGGAACACATAGCGCAGTCGGTCGCCGAACTGATTGCGGACTTCCGCGATGCGCTCGTTTGCCGCACGACAATGCGGACAGTCATAGCTGCCATACTCGACCAGCGTGATTTCCGCGTCGGGCGGACCCAGGACGTGATCGCGCGACGGATCGACCGGGCGGTCGAGTCGTCTG
>JBOHZD010000099.1:0-27447 GCA_050738315.1 Woeseiaceae bacterium | reverse complement strand
ACGTCCGGATGAGCGTCCAGGACCTCGGCGAGAAACGTCGATCCGGTTCTCTGTGACGTGACAATGATTGCATTCACCGATGCCATAGCTCTGCTGGTTGCTCCTTGATGCTGGTGTCCTGTCCCGCAAATATGTCGCATAATTCGCGGCGTCTTTTCGCGTCCGGCGGCGTTGCGCCTCCTCGCCATAGTCTCGATATGCCTCGTCGGCGCGCCTTGCCAGCCACAAAAATCCGCGCGCGACTTATGCAACATATTTGCGGGACAGGACACTACGACTAATCATGTCTCCCTCGCTCACCGGCTGCCCAGCCCTGCCAGACGGCAAAGTTTCGCATCTGCTGTTCCAGATCCGTGTTCGCTATGAGTGCGGCGATCTCCGTATGTGACTGGCGCTGCAACCTCGTAGTGCCGTTTGCGAACCCCCACACGATCGACGCGGCAATTGCGGAATTGAGCTTCAATTGCTGCCGGTCCACCTTGTCGAAAGTGTCCGATTGCGCGTGGTAGTTGGACGCGTAATTGGCGTCGGCCTGATTGGCAATGAGATTGGGGACTCCCTCGATCATGAAATCGAAATTGTCGGTGCCGACGACCGGTACGTTCACCTGCAGAAACGGCCCGAGTCCGGCTACCGGGCGCAGGTACTCATCCACGGTCGCCACCAGCCCGGTTCTTCCGTTGGTGAAAAATCCGGTGATCGCACCCGTGCCGATGTCGAATGACGCTGCAACGACATGATCGTCCAGTTCCTCTTCGTGCTGCTCGGTATAACGCCACGATCCCACCAGCCCCTGCTCTTCGCCGTTCCAAAGCACAAAGCGGATCGTGCGTGCGGGTTTCAGGCGGAGTCGCTCTATCTGCCGCGCAATATCGATCAGCATGGCGACGTTGGCGCCGTTGTCGAGGGCGCCGGTGCCGAGGTCGAACGAATCGAGATGCGCGCCGAACAATACGATTTCGCCGGCGCGGCTGCTGCCGCGAATCTCGCCGATGACGTTCCTGGCAGTATAGGGCTCGCCCCGATCGACTTCGATGGAGGCCCGCAATGAAAGTTGGCTGCCGTTTTGCAACAAACGCGCCGCACGCTCTGCATTTTCGCGTTCCATGATCAGGTTCGGATGGCGGTTCTCGATGCCCAGGGCCGCGTTGTGGCGGTACAGGAGGTTGCGCGGCCGGGAGGACATGAAAACGATGCCTGCCGCGCCGGCATTGAAGGCTCTGGGTTCAACCGCGGCCGCGTTGGTGTATTCCGCAAACAAGCCGTCCAACCCGACGTCGTCGTCGAGCACGGGCGTCTCGAACAGGAGCCAGGCGCCGCGAGCTTTGGCACCCAGGCGCGCAAAGTCGGCTTCGCTGCCGGTACCGCCGTAGACGAGCGGGGCCGCCAGCCCCGCGGCGCCGGTACCGGTCGAAAACGGCATGGCAACGACTCGTGGCTGAAAGTCGACGTCGCCCGAAATGACCGCAAGCGCCTTTATTTCCTGCCACTGCATGGGCATTTCGAACTCTTCGGTCGTGACCGGCACACCGGCACTCCGAAAAACATCCTGTGCCCAGTCCACGGCGGCCCGGTTGGCCGGAGAGCCGGTCGGCCGCCCGCCGATCGTGTCCGTCAACCTCTGCAGGTCGTCGAGAATCGGGGTCTGCCCGAGCAATGCCGCAATCAACGCTTCCGTATCGTCATCGGCGTTGCAGACCCAGGGCAACAAAAGTGTGGCAAGGACGCAAATCGCGGCGGCCGATTTCCCCGGCAGACAGGCTCTCATCCCGCACTTCCCCCCTGGCATGGCAACGATCGCTGACACGTGTTGCCGACAGTATACCGTGCGCGGCAGCCTGGCCGCGGCCGCACTGCGGGAGCGCGACAGGGCGCTGGCCGCGCAGGTGTTGCAATTGACCGACAAACGTGACGGGCTTTGCAAGGATTACCGCTGGATGAATATTTTTCAATACTCCAAAAAATGAAACGCGTATTGCGTGGGACCTGCCGCGCCGTGGATGCTGGCACGCTTTTTGCTGTTTGTCCCTTACTCGGAGCGATTGAAAGGAGAGGGAACGATGGTTAAGCGGTTGAGTAAATCCAGAAGGTCGGCAATTCTGGAGCACTTGCTTGCTTTGGAGAAGCAAATCCGCTCGGAACTTGGCGCGGACACCCTTGACGGCCACGTGGCGAACCCGAAACAAACGAAGGTCAGGAAAAGATCGTTATCGGCCAGGCGACGTACCCGGTACGAATCGGACGATCAGGAGTGCGCGATCACATCGGAAATTGTCGCCCGTTTCATGCACTAGGCTGCCCGGCTCGAGGTCAAGTTTACAACGCTTGCAAGAATTACATTCTTCAAGAGTATATGGTGCCTCGGGTCCGTGTCAGAAAGACAAGTCATCCGTTTGCCCGCCTTGGCTAGAGTCCGGGTCGCCGGCATTTGGCACGTTAATTGCTTACACGTTGTCAAGAAAGGACAAAATCCATATCCATAAAACGCAACTTGGCAGCAGGAGTTCGAACATGAGGACGAAAAGATATCTGGCAATTTGGGCAAGCAGTGCGCTGCTCGCAACCGGTGCGCTCGTCGGATGCGGCCCGGGCGACCCGCAGGAACCCGCAACCCCGGAGACGGACGATCCAGCGGCCGACAATATGGCGATGTACGAACCGGAGGACACCGGCGCCGATCAATCTACCGCCGATGATCCCACCATGGCGGATGACCCGTCCATGGCGGACGACCGCTCCACGACCGCCGACCCGTCTTACGCATCCCCGGAGGGCAGCGACGCAGCCGGCAGCCTGGAAGGCATGAGCAACGACGATCTCGTCGGCAAGGCGATCGTCAGCCGCGATGGAGAGGAGATCGGTGACATTGACGAAATTGTCGTTGATGGCACCACCGGTCAGAAATTCGCGGTCGTCGACGTTGGCGGCTTCCTGGGCGTCGGTGAGAAGAGCATCGTGGTTGCCCTGGACGAATTACAGTCGACCGGCGATGACCGAATCCAGAGCGATCTGACGCGCGAGACCCTGCAGACGCAGACCGAGTACGACCCGAGTTACTTCGAGACTTCCGACGAGGAATCGAGTACGTACTAATGAACGAGACGCGACGCAGCATTGTGCTGCGTCGCGCAAGGGTCAACCGGCGTGTTGTCCGCGCTTCCAGCGGACAGAGGCCAGAATGAAAGAAGAACCTGCCGTCCTCCTGCCGCTGTCTTCAGGGTGTGCCTGATGCATGGAGTCAGGCATGCCTTACCTTTAGTCGCTGACGCGGTCGCCACCCAACCCTCACGCGAACCGGCGGCGCTTTCGCGGTCGTTCGCGCTGAACGCCCTGCTTTTCCTGGCCGTGATGGTCGTTCTGAAACTTGGCAAGCCGCTGCTGGTGCCGTTTGTGCTTGCGTTGTTCTTTTACTTCCTGCTGGCACCGCTGATTGTTTTGTTGAGCAGGTACCGGATACCACGTGCTTTCACGGCAGCCATGGTCATCACCGTCGTGTTCGGGGCGCTGGGCATTGCCGCACTGCAGTTCGCGGCACCCGCAGTGACCTGGGTTGAGGAAATTCCGAACCTGGCGGCGTCGATCGAGGAAAAGCTGCAACCCGTGAGTGAGCCGATCGCGAGCCTCGAGGCGGCTGCATCCCAGGTCGAGAATCTGGCAGAACCGGACGGACAATCGCAGCGTGAAGCGGTCAGGCTCGATGATCAGGGCGTGATGGATGACATTCTGGCCGGTATTCCATACCTGCTCGTGTCACTCGGCATCGTCGTGTTTCTGACGTTCTTTTTTCTGGTTTATGGTGAGCGATTGCAGCGCCACATTGCGCGTCTCGGCAGAAATTTTTGCGAACAGCGGCGGTTGATCGCCATTGGCAGAGACATCCAGAACGAAATTTCGCGTTTCCTGCTTGCGATTACGGCCATCAACCTGTGCCTTGGGGCAGTCGCGAGCGCCATGTTCTGGATGCTGGACGTTCCGAACTATGTGCTGTGGGGCGCCTTGTGACCATCGCGAACTTTGTGCCATACGCCGGTCCGACTGCCATGGTCGTCGTGATGGGCGCGGTGGGCCTGATCAGTTTCGATACCTTGACGGATGCGGCGCTGGTGCCCGGATCGTTGTTGCTGCTGGTGACTGTTGAAGGCCAGCTGATTACTCCGATTCTCGTGGGGCAGCGGCTTGACCTGAGTCCCGTCGTGGTTTTTGTTGCGGTTATTTTCTGGGGTTACATGTGGGGCCTCGTAGGCGCATTGGTCGCAGTTCCGCTCGTCGTCAGCACGAAAATCGTGTTTTCGCATGTTCCGGCATTGCGGCCCCTGGCGGCATTACTGGGTCGTTGACGTTAGGTACGCTAAGCAGGAACAGTCAAATGAGTGCGTTTAACGGCAGGTCGGACAAAACCCGGGTACTGGTGGTCGAAGACGAGCAAAATGCGCGCGATGCCGTGCAACGCTTCCTTCAGTTTCGCGGACACGAAGTGACAGTCGCCGCCACGGCGGAGGACGCGCGGAGGCGCGCAGCGCAAAACCCGCCGGATGTACTCGTCTGCGACTGGAAGCTGGACGGTGATTCTGATGGCGTCGACATGGCGGCAGCCTTGCAATGCCGTTTCGATATGGCAGTCATTCTTATCACCGCACACCGCATCGAAGATCTGAAGAGAAAAGCCCGGACCTCGGGCCTCAGCGTGTCGGCCTATCGACGCAAACCCCTGTCATTGGCGAGACTGGCGGACGTGATTGAAGGGGTCGCGTAAAGAGATTTGCTATTGCCGGTGTGTTGCCTACTAGACACCTGCCTCGTTGCGCCATTCCCTGACTTCCCGGTTGGCCTGGTCGATGGAACGGCCGTATCGCATTTGCACAAGTCCGACGAGCTGGTCCGACGAGCCGTCGACCCAGCGGATTTCATCATCGGTCAGCGCACCCCATTTTTGCTTGATCCGGCCTTTGATCTGGTTCCAGTCGCCCTGAAATCTGTATTCGTTCATTGCTGCCTACTCCACTGTTGAAACCCCCGACGTTACCACGTCAGGTTATTTGGTTTGCTTACGCGGCTTGACAACCAGCCGATTTGAAACCGACTCTGTTCCGTTGACGTTCGATGCGATTCGTTCGGCCAGAACCCTCTCCGTCGATGTCGAGACTTCACCCGAGAGGGTAACGGCGCCGTTGTGCGAGTCGACGTTGATAGCGAGTCCATCGGTGTTCTGGTTGACCAGGAGTTCCGACTTGACTCGGGCGGTGAGCGTTGCGTAAAGAATGGATTGTTTGATCCCTGTCTCGTCCGCGCCCTTTCCGGGATCTGCTGACGCCGCCGCGTCATCCCTGCCTGCAGCGTCCTGAGCCGCCGGTGCAGCGGCGAAAGTCGTGCCTGCAAGCAGCAGACACAACGTCACCGAAATGGAAAAGAATTGCCGATTCCTCATATCACCCGATTTTCTGGCGTTGCTACGAACGAAAAATTGCAATTTCTATGCCAGCTTCGGGCTCGCCCGGTTCATTGAGATGCCTCCGCAAATCAAGGTATGACAGGCAAAAATCACAATCCTCTGCAAAATTTTCACAGCCGCAATGACAAAGTTACGGACGCTGGCTCAGCCGCAAGCGTCCTGTCATCGGCAGGCGTTGGCATGGAACTTGCTCGGTTAAGAGGCACGAACAAAAACCGCAACTTTTAACGCCAAGGACCACCAGGAGCAAGCAAACATGAAAGCAGGTACCGAAACACCTTCACAACAAGCGGACGCGCGGAACAGCAAGGGCCGCCATGCAGAAGCGCGCCTCACGGAGCAGGCCGCCGACAGCGCGCACAGTACGGTTGACCGGGTAGCGGAGAAGGCCGCGAAGGCCGAGGAACATCTCCGCGACGTAGCAGCTACGAGTGAAGAACGACTCCGGGAAAAGGGCGCGGAAGCGCGCGTTGCAACGGAACGGGCCATGGATCACATCCGTCAGTACACGAAGGACAATCCGCTTGCCGCTGCCGGGATTGCATTCGCGGCGGGCCTCGTTTTGTCACGGCTGCTCAGCCGATAAAAGCGCCGTCAATCGCCAGCCTGGCTTATATGCGTAATCCGGAAACAAGCCCCCCACGCGGTGCAGCGCCGGTTGGCGAAGCAGACACCGCCGGTAATGGCCAGGATACCGCCGCCGCATCCCTTCAACTGGAGATGCGCGCGGCCGCCGATTCGGCAGTTGGGCATATACGAAAAGTCGCGGCAACGGCGACGACCGAGGCCCAATTGAGCGCCGCCTCGGCCGCCGCAATTGCATCAGCCGCAATTCTCGGCATTGCGCTGCTGGCAATCAGCTGGATGTGCGTGCTGGCGCTCGGCATCTGGCTTGCGATTGAGGCCGGTTGGCCGGTCTGGGCGGCGCTGGCCGCCGCGCTTGGCGTCAACCTGGCCGGCGTGCTGATTTGCTGGCTCTGGTATTCGCGGCTGGCGCCGAATATCGGTTTCGCACGGACGCGTAAGCTGATTTTCCCGGGAGACGCGGGGTAGGGCGGTGTCGATACGCAGCCTGAAGAAACGAGCCGATCAACTTGCCAGTGAGGCAGGTGACCTGCGTAGCGAACGTAACCGGCGCGCCGCGGAATCTCTCGCTCTTTTGCGCCAAAGGGTCGCGTCGCCCGTGGGGCTGGCGATGTGCTTTGGCGTCGGTGTTGCGGCTGGCCTGAAGTCGCCGCGACGCGAGTCGAACGGCGCTGGAACCCGTTCCGACGGTGCCGCAAGCCGGGTACTTCAAGGACCGCTCGGCGCGGCTGCGATCAAACTCGCCTCCGCATTCATCGCGGGTGCGTTCCTGCAACCGGACAAGGGCGATGGTGCTGCGTCGGACGTTGATTCTCGTTCCGTGCAACACTAGTGCCCTGTCCCGCAAATAACTTTGCAATTTCGCTGCGTCTTTTCGCGTCTGGCGGCGTTGCGACTCCTCCCAATAGCGGTGCTATTACTCGTCGTCGCGCCTCGCCAGACACAAAAATCCGCGACCGAAATGGCAAACTTATTTACGGGACAGGGCACTAGCTGAGCATTACGACTGCGTGCGGGCCTCCGCCCCGTCACCGTCCAACGGCTCCAGCGTGAAAAAGAAGGCGGCGCCGCGGCCCGGTTCGCCTTCAGCCCAGATACGCCCGCCATGGCGTCCGACCACCCGGGCCGCAATATCCAGCCCGAGCCCGACCCCCTCTAGTTCGCTGTTGCCCTCCAAGCGTTCGAATGCGTTGAACATGCGCTCAGCCGATTCGGCATTGAAACCGATACCATTGTCACGCACACAATAGACAACGCTGTGGTCACGCGATTCAAAGCTCACGGCAATCCGGCGACTCGCCTTGTCGCGTGTATATTTGAGCGCGTTGCTCAGCAGATTCAACATCAGTGTTCGTACCAGGGTCGGATCTGCATTGACGTCCGGCAGGTCAGCGACGACGAATTCCACGGGTGGAGCAGGCTCAGACGCACATAACTCATCGAGTATATCCTGGACTACCTCGCGCAGATTGAGTGGCTCGCGACGAAAGGTTGCATGCGACACGACGGACAGGCCCAGCAGGCGATCAAGAATCTCAGTCATGCGTTTGATGCCCGAGGAAGTACGGTGCAGCGCCCGTAAGCCGTCGTCTCCCAGCGCGCCGCGATATTGCTGTCCCAGGAGCTGCGTGTTGACGGAAATCGTGTTCAGCGGGTTACGCAAATCGTGGGCAACCGAATCGGTAATGGTCTCGAGATCCGTGGAGCGGTCGGCCAGTTCTTTTGTGCGATCCGCAATCTGCTGTTCCAGGTTCCTGTTCAGGTCCGCGAGTTTCCTTTCAGCTACCTCGGCAGCCAGCGCACGCGACTGCGCCCGTCCGTTTTCGAACAGGAGCAGTCCGACCAGCACGGCGATTGCGAGACCCGAAAACAGAATTGCAGTCAGGGCAGGCGTTGCGAAAGACTCTGCGAAGCTGTCTGTCGGCGTGTGCACGACTTTCCAGAGGCTTCCCATCGAGCTGCGAATGATGCCTTCGCGGGTCCAGTTTTCGGGAATGTCGGTCGCGGGTACGCCCCGTTGGAACATCCGTAGGTCGTCCCAGAACACCGAAATCGAATAGCCGGGCGATTGGTCCAGCAGCAGATGTGCAAATGACTTTTGCGCGTCTATCACGGCGATAAGGGTACCGGACACGTCGTGCGAACCGGTCGGTCCGATCGCCACAATGTAGGAGAATTTGCCGTTTGCATCGGCATAGGGCCCCAGTACCGCTTCGTCGGTCACGTTTCCGGCTCGTGCAAGAAGGCCCTGGATGGTGCCCCATTCCTCCTCAGTCGGCCGATAATCGAGGACCGGATTGTCGACCGTGCGGGCGTAACGTATCCCGCGCGCCGGGTCGTTCCACAGGATCGTAACGACGCCGTCGAAATGGGCGAGTTCTATGCCCGCATCCGCCGACCACTGATCTCGCGGCAAGTGACCATAGGTCGACCAGTAGCGCTGTACGTTTCGCAACGCGTTGAGCATGATGTCGACGCTGCGCACGAGCTGACTTCGCGTCGCGTAAGATTCCGATTCCGCGATGCGAGCGATCTGTGCATTGTTGTTATCTCGCAGGACCTTCCATGCGACGACCGTAATCGCTGCGATTCCAAGGACCAGCAGAATGGATATCACCAGGCGTTTCAACACCAGCGTCGCGCTCGCTTGGTTGCGGATGGAACCGGGATTGTCGGGGCGACGACCTGGCAGGTCAACTACGGTCGTCAGGTCATGCCTGCTGCTGATCCGAAGCGAACTTCGATGAGTTCGGCGAGTTCCTTCGGAGAGACCGGCTTGATCAGGTATTCGTCGAATCCTGCGCGCCGCGCCTCGCTTCGCGTGTCCTTGGCGCTGTAACCCGTTACAGCAACCAAAAAGATCTGATTCTGTCCGAAATCCGTTCGCAGCTGCCTCGCCACTTCGAAGCCGTCATATTCCGGCAGTCCGATATCGACAATCGCCGCGTCGGGCCGGACTTCGTCCGCCAAAGCGATTCCCTCGAGACCATCCGCCGCGGCGAATACGCGGTAGCCATACTGGCGCAACATCGTCACCAGCGCATGCCGTGCGTCTTCATTATCTTCGATCAACAGAATTCTTCTGGCCGACCCGATGCTGACGGAACCGGACTCGGGTAGCGGCGCCCTGGAAGGAGCGGGCACTGCCGGAAAGTGCAACGCAAAGCGCGCGCCCTTGTTGGTACCGGCACTTTCCGCCGTGATGGTTCCCCGATGCAACTCGGTCAGTCGTTTTGCGAGAGTCAGCCCGATTCCCAGCCCGCCGGTCCTGCGGTCGATCGCACGCTGACCCTGCGCAAACAGATCGAAAATCCGCGGCAACAAATCCGGGGAGATGCCGATACCGTTATCGATGACCTCGAACAGCACCTGTTGTCCCACCTCGCTGACTCGCACGGCGATCGTGCCGCCGAGTGGCGTGTATTTTCCGGCGTTTTCCAGGAGATTAGTGACAACCTGTTCGATCCGCGCCTCGTCCCCTTCGATCCAGGCCGACGAAATGTCGGTCTGCACCTCCCGGTCGTCAAAAACCGGCCCGCGTTGCAGATTGTCTATGACCTGCGATACAACGCGGCCAAGGTCGAGTGGCGCCAGTTTCAAACGCACCTTGCCGGACGTTGCCCGGCCGACGTCCAGCAGATCGTCGACGAGGCGGGTCATCCGCTCGACCTGGCGCGAAACGATTGCCACGGCATCGGTTGCCATGGCGTTACTGGAACCACGGAAATTGAGTATCTGCGCGGCCGACGTGAGTGCGCCGAGTGGGTTGCGAAGTTCATGGCCGAGCATCGCCAGGAACTCATCCTTTGCATGGTCGGCGGCGCGCAGTTTCTCTTCCCGTTCACCGACGGCTTGCGCAGACGTAAGAAGAGCACGACTTATATCTCGTACTTCCCGTACCGGGGCGTCAGTCGGCGGCGATACCTTGGCATGATTCCCCAATGCCTTGGCTGCAACCGCGAGAGCTGCCATCGGTTCGGCAATGCGACGGCTGAATCCTGCGGCAAGCAGGATAGCGATTGATATGGCCAGCAGCAAACCAACCGCAAGCAAAAGCATCGTGTGCTCGGTGATCCCTTCGACGTAGTCCGCCGGGATTTCCATGGCGACCGTCCATCCGCTTCGCATCGATTCGCTGTAGGGTATGTAGACCTCTCGTCCGTCGATCGTCGTGGCGGGAAACCAGCCTTCGCTTGCCATGCCGATGCTGTCCTGAAGGCTTTGTGACGCGGGCTCGCCGACGAATCGGCTGTGATCGACCGTACGGGCGACAATCCTGCGGTTCTGGTCCAGAACGACGCCGACCCATCCGCTCTGCAATCGTTGCGGTGTCAGCAACGACAGAATCGCGCGCGGATCGACAAGCACCCCAAGCACAAAGATCTCGCCATTGACGGAGACTGGAACACGTACGCCAAATGCGTAGCCGTCCTCTTCCAGAGACAAGCTGCGGATCGTCGGCTTGCTGCTCTGCAGTGCTTCGTCGAGACCCTTGCGGTCGCCGATCCGTCCGGCAGGTGACGCCGAAGGCGCTATGGTCAGAACTCGCTCGCCGGACGGGAGCGTGAGCGTGATTCGCTTCCAGTTCTTGTGCATCGGCAATAGCCGTGTTGCCTGGCGCTGAAATCCTTCGAGATTGCCGCTCTGCAGATCGTACGAACTCGCAAGTGTCTGCAGGCTGGTGACATGACCGCCGAGCTCGGTATCGACGGCCGTCAACAACGCGAGCGTACGATCCCGCGCCCCATCTTCGAATGCCGCGCGCTCGCGGTCTGCCGTCCAAAGTGTGGCGGCGATACCGAAGATGGACACCGGCAACAACGCCGCAAGCGTCAATACCAGCAGATGAGAACGAATGGTCATTTCATATTGCTAATGAACATCGCCGTCGCCGTTCACGGGTAATCGAGCGCGAAATTCTCAGAGGGAAGGCGCCACAGGGGCGGTTGATGTCGTTCCTGCTGGGCTATTTCGATGTACCCGTCTTCATTTGCTTGCGTTTGCTTCGCGTACGAAGCATCTGGAACCATCGAAATTTTCGGTTGACGTCAGATGCAGAAAAAGTGAGCCATAATGCTGACGCAAAAATCGCAATGACTGCGAGCAGCGCAATTATGGTCATTGAGATACCCGAATCGTTGGTTATAAAGTCCATCGGAATTTCCTGCTGTCACTGTGGGTGGCGGTCGGTAAAGCGGTAAAATCTGCCCCTGTTTGTAAAGATTATCGTTCTGACATGCGGCCCGGACTTGCAGCCGCTGGAATGTCGCTCATGCAGTCCCGTCCCTCGATTCGTCACTCCACGGGCCGGGCGCCGGACGCCTGACTGACCCCTCGGAGACGATTGCCGTCGCTTGTTCCAATGATGCAAGTCGCGTACCACAAAAGCGCGGATGCTATTTGACATATCCGGGTATGGCGGGAAACGGCGTCGACGTGACGTTCCAGGAACGCCGCCAAGGGCTCGATTGGCATGGGACTTGCAGCCGCTACCGGTATATTGCGATACATGGATGTCGGTCTGCAGCGACATTGTGGAGGAAAATCGGCTGAACGATCGGATCTTCAGTGAAAGCGCGTCAACGGGTGTAATAATCAGGATAGAATCTGACGGAAGGACATGCGCATACTAGTTGTAGAAGATAACGACGTCGTCGCCAACGGACTGTCACGGGCGCTGGGGATGCTGGATACCGATGTGTCGGTTGTCACCGTCTCCGATCTGCACTCTGCCCAGACGCTGCTGCAGAACGGTACGAAGATCGACGTGGCGCTCGTCGATCTCGGATTACCGGATGCTCAGGGACTCGAAGCACCGACCAAGCTCAAAAGTCTTTGCCCCAGCCTGGTTATCGTCGTGATCACCGGCAACAGTTCATCCGACACGGCACTGAATCTGATCCGGCTCGGCATTCAGGATTATATTCCGAAGAGTGAAGCAACGCCGAAACGTGTGTTTCGAACCATCCGCCTTGCACGTGAGCGTCACGAACGCGAACAACGACTCAAGCGGATTGCCTGCATCGATCAGCTTACGGGTTCGCTCAACCGGCGAGGGCTGGTTGCGGCGATTCGCAACTCGAGCGACGCGGTTTCCCGTCTCAGTATGCCGTCGGCGCTGATGACGATCGATATCGACCTGTTCAAAGACATCAATGACACATTCGGGCATCCGATCGGCGACCTGATCCTGCGCCAGAGCTGTCGCAGGATCGCACACTGTGTGCGCGAGAACGATGTTGTCGGGCGAGCCGGTGGCGATGAATTCTGGGTGATACTGAATGGATTTACCAAACCGGAGAATGTGCCGGCAATTGCGTCGAAGATGTTGCAGAGTTTTGCCAGCCCTTTTCGCGTGAACTCGAAGAATATCGAGGTGAGCGTCAGTATCGGGGTCGCTTTGAATCCCCTGCATGCCGATACCGTGGACGACTGGATGAGGAAATCCGACATTGCGCTGTACGCGGCAAAGCGCAAAGGACGGAATCAATGGTCGATGTACGAAGACGGGATGGGCCCGTCGCGCAGCGCGGACTCCGTCGAACTGGCGAAGTGAACGACGCCATTCCTGTAAACCTCATCGGGGTGCGGTTTTGCCTGCGCGCGGCGTTGCACCAGGCCGTCCGCGAACACCTTGTTTCGCCTGCCTATTTCGCCGGGTGACACCAAAACAAGCGGGAGTGCCGTATACTATACGTCCCGACTAATAAGCACAGTGGGTCACCCCTGACGGTCCAGCGGGCGAGACCACGGACGATCGAGGACAATGGCGCGAATTTTGCTTGTTGACGACGACTCGGATTTCACGGCGGCGACGCAAACGCTGCTGCGGGCCGAGGCACACGATGTTGAGACCGTCGGCACGCTGGCCGAGGCCAACGGCGTTCTGAATCGCGAAACCTTTGACATGCTGTTTGTCGATCTGGCCTTGCCTGACGGCAGCGGACTCGAACTGATCCAGGAAGATGGGCCGAAAGCGGTCATCATTACCGGGCATCCGTCCATGGAGTCTGCGATTCGGGCTGTTCGCGGCCGGGTCGTCGATTATCTCGTCAAGCCACTCGACAAGAGCCAGTTGATAAGGAGTATCGAATCGGTTGCCACCGAGTCTGTCGATACCAGAAGGCTATCCTACGAGTCGGCGCAACCTGCCAATATGATCGGCGAATCGCCCGTGATGAAGTCATTGTTCAAGTCGATCGCCGAATTCGGTCCGACCGATGTGACGATTCTGATATCCGGCGAGAGCGGTACCGGCAAAGACCTGGTTGCACAGGCATTGCACAGCACCTACAACGCCGATGCACAGTTTGTTCCGGTTAACTGTGGAGCGATTCCCAGAGAACTGGTTGCGAGCGAGTTGTTCGGGCACGAAAAAGGGAGTTTCACAGGAGCCGCAGCAAAACGAGTCGGTGTTTTCGAACGGGCGAGGCGAGGCACTGTGTTCCTCGACGAGATCGGCGAACTTCCGCTGGATCAGCAAGTGACACTTTTGCGGGTCATGGAAACCCATTCGATGCTGCGGGTCGGCGGCGAGAGGGAGATACCGATGACCGCTCGCATCATTGCGGCGACCAACAAGGATCTCGAGAAAGCGGTGAGCGAAGGAAAATTCCGGGAAGACCTTTTCTTTCGTTTGATGGTGCTCCCGATACACGTGCCGCCGCTGCGCGATCGTAACGGCGACGTGACCTTGCTCGCAAAGTTTTACCTCGCGCAGTATTCGAGGGAACATGGCACGCCGGCGGAATTTTCCCCACACGTTCTTGCCAAGCTTGAACGCTATCACTGGCCGGGCAACGTGCGGGAGCTCAAACATACCGTGCTGCGCGCCGCAATTCTGAATCGCGGCAAGGATCGCATCGACGCGCTACCCGATAATTTCGATCATCCGCCGAAATGGTCGGACGATACGAACAGCCTTCGCGCCGGGATGTCTATAAGGGAAGTCGAAAAGACGCTTATTGAAAAGACACTCGAGCATTTCGACGGCAACAAGAAGCTGACCGCCGAAGCACTCGGGATCAGCCTGAAAACCCTGTACAACCGATTGTGCGAATACGACGAAGATAACCCGGTGTAGTGACGTGCCCTTGAATGAGTCCGAGAAAAGCCAACTGAAAGATGCCCTGCATCAGATGAACAATGCTCTCAATTCGATCTCGATGCAGGCGGAGCTGGCAAAAATGTACGTAGAGCGTAACGACAGCGAGAAAGTCGAAGAGGCATTGGCTGTTGTCATGGCTCAATGCCGCCAGTGCAGTTCGATAACCCGGAGCACGCAGGACCTGTTCAACCGGGAAACCTAGTGCACCCGTCGCAACGGGGACACTAGCCTGTACGCGCCATGCCTTGCCCGGACTGTAGAGCGTTGTAATTCGCCTGTGCAAATTCCCAATTGATCAAATGCTTGAGAAAAGCGTCGACGTATTTTCCGCGTTCGTTCTGGAAATCCAGGTAGTAGGCGTGTTCCCAGACGTCCAGAGTCAATAGCGGCGTCGCCGAAGTGGTGAGCGGATTTTCGGCATTGGGCGTTGCGACAATTGCGAAATCATTGGCCTCGGCCACCAGCCAGACCCAACCACTGCCAAACTGCCCTGTGGCAGCTTTCTTGAACTGTTTGCGGAATTCGTCCAGTTCGCCGAATTCCTGATCCAGCTTTTTAGCCAGGGAGCCGGACGGTGTGCCATCGCTGTCCGGCGACATGCTGTGCCAGAGAAAAGTATGATTCCACGCTTGGGCGGCATTATTGAATACGCCCTGGTCTTTGCTCTCGAAAGACTTTTGAATGACTTTTTCGAGCGGCATGTCCGCGTAAGGAGTGCCATTCGCTTTCTTGTTCAGCTTGTCGACATAAGCCTTGTGGTGCTTGCCGTAATGGTAATTCAATGTCTCTTCAGAAACGTGGGGCGCAAGCGCGTTCCGTTCGTAGGGTAGTTTCGGTAGTTCGAATGTCATCGGCCTTCTCCTTGTGTGACGTCAGAAGCTGTAGTAACTGTCGATGCCGGCGTGCCATTGAGGATCCGACGTGTTGGGCCATTGATCCTTGTCAAATCCCGGCGCATTTTTGAGCGTTTCCTTGTCGGCATTCAATACGAACTTTTTGGCTTCTGTATCGACTTTCAGTGCCTGCATCGGTACTGCGAACAGCTTGTCGCCGACGCCCATGATTCCGCCAAATGACAGAACAGCATAGTCAACAATACCGGTCGCAGTATCCAGCATGAAGTCCTCGACTGTTCCGAGGTCCTCATTGTCATAGTTGGTGACCTTATTCCCCCGCAGGGTGGTGGCTGACAAGTGCATGGTTTTCTCCTGTAAACGACGTGTTTGAAAGACCAGTGCGAAAGGGAATCCGTGACGCCCTTGCACGATACGAGTGTGAAGTCTGCACATATCATGCCAGCGCGCATCGCGCGCGGCGTGCTGCACAGAAGAAATCAATTCAGGAAAAAAGAATGGCCGGCCGCCGACTTGGGACAGAGGGTGTCTTTACGTCGGCGGCCAGCAACCCAAGCGCGTGTCAACTCGACGCCAGCATGCAGTTTAATGACAACGCGCTTGTGCGGGACGAGAGGAAAGGAATTGCAGCTGGCTCAACAGTCGGTATCTTCGGCATCTGCGCCTTCTTTCGCTTCTTCACAAGCATCTTCGATGGCATCAGCGGTATTCTCGCCGGCTTCATCCAGCGCTTCTCCGGCGTCTTCCGCAGGCCCGTCGTTCGTCTCACAACCAATGAAACCCAGAGCGGACACGAGCCCAATTACGATCGCATTACGAAACGCCATACATATCTCCCGGATATCAGCCGATAAGCCGCGCTAGATAGGCGGACGACGTCGACCTCCGATGAACATTACGATTGCAAGGATCAGCCCAACGACAAACAAGATCCAGGCAATGTTCGCTGCGGTTCCGGCGACACCGCTGAAACCGAGTACGCCGGCGATCAATGCAATGATCAAGAACGTAACTGCCCAACCTATCATTTCCATTCTCCTGTTCAGACTCAGGGGCATTGCCGAAGCGGCACTGCGAGAACAATTATGCAAGGGATGTGCCAGATGCGATTTGTTGCGGGCAGGAAGAGGAAAGCCGGGCAAATAATGCCGTGCAGGCGCTTGTGCAACGGCACAATTTACATAGCAGTGTAAATTGTGCCGTGGCTTATGGTGGCCAATCAGGCCGCGGCCCGGGACCTGGCGAGAGCTCGCGCTTCCTATAAATCGATCAAAATCATCAGAAAGAACAAGTGTCTGGCATCGTTTTTGCATCCTGTGTTAACGAGGAGTGCAGAGAAATGGAAGAATCCGACGGACAAGCGATCTCAATGAGTTCAGGACGTAGAAGCCTGAACATTCTGATCGTGGAGGATGAGGCGGCGGCACGAGTTGCCACCAGTTGTTATCTGCAGTATTGCGGCCACCGCGTTGCTGCGGCCGGCAATGCCAGGGAAGCCATCAGGATGGCGCGTGAATTGCGCCCGGACGTGTTAATTTGCGACTGGAAACTGGATGGGCGACGCGACGGCGTCGACGTGGCGCGCCTGTTACAGCACGAACAGGATGTCGATGTTATTTTCGTAACTGCCTATGCGTTGAACGAGTTGCGTAAAACGGCGCCGGATCTCCGTACCGTAAATTGCCTGCGCAAACCGATTTCACTGGGCACGCTGGCGGCGGCGGTCGAATCAGTCGCGACGCAAAAGACTCACTGATTGCGGAATTTCCCCGCCGGCGGAGCAGGGTCGCCCCGCCGGCACTCGGATGGCATCAAAGCGATTTGCGCCACTCTTCAACTTCGCGCTTCGCCTCATCTTTCGATTTGCCGTAGCGCTCCTGGATCTTGCCCTCGAGCTCTTCCTCGTTGCCCTCGATTCGATCCAGGTCGTCATCAGTCAGTTTGCCCCACTTCTGTTGCACCTGGCCGGTGAATTTTTTCCAGTTACCTTCTATCTGATCCCAGTTCATTGCCTTCTCCTTCCGTTGGCAGGTCTTTTGAAGTTTCCGGGGACCTGCCGTGTCCTCCGAAAGCTGTCGAGGCGATCGAGCTGACACGTACATCAGTTCGAATCGCCTCGGTCCATGAAGAAAAAGGGCCGCTTTTGCAGAAAGCCGGGTTGACTGCGGTGCTTTGGGGGGAGCTGGGGACAGTCACGGGCCCGACAGATAGACAAAAGCAGCCCGTAAACTAGTAGTCCTGATCCTCGTCGTCGTCCTCGTCCATCGCGTCCTCAGCGGTATCCTCGATGGCATCGCCGGTCGCCTCGACATCCTGACCGACGCCGCGTGTTGTATTGCACGCAGTGAGGGCAAGGGTTGTTAACAACCAGCCCAGCAAAACAAGAATTTTCAAAGGAATCTCCTTCAGGTGTCAGTCGTGGATGGCACACACGATCCAAAGCGTGCCGATCCTGTTACCCGTTGGTTAAGCAAATGTCATGCCAACTTCCCTGTGCCCTGCGATCGTGGATCCGGCCGCGCGCCGACGCCGCGGCAGCGGTAATAGTTACAAGGCAAGTGCAAATTTGCTTATGATGCGGAACAGGCGGCTCTGGACGCGGCCTGCCTGTTATTGGATGCAGAAGGTTGCGGCGTGCGCGCTGGAGCCCCGCCGATCTCGACTTTAATCGTCTGTAACTCTCGTCCGTGCGATATTGCCGGAGAGGACAACGTCTTCGAGGTTCGCGCCCATCTCGAGACAGAGGCGTTCCGCGGTCAACGCACCGTGCAATTGTGCCGTTTTCTTCACGATGACGGTTTTGCTGCTGCGCACGTCTCCGTCTACGATACCGGCGATGATTGCCGACCCGGTACGTATGTTCGCTTTGACGCGCGCGTGCTCCCCGATTGACAATCGCTGGTCTCCCTGGGTGATGCTGCCGTCAAATGTGCCCTCGATGATGAGATCTTCCGCGAGCGACAGTTCACCCCGCAGTACCAATGTCGCTCCGATGATTGACGGGCCGGCTGGCGAGAATTTCGAATCCTGATCCGTAACGGCTCCTGTTGCGTGCAGTGTCTCGTCCTGTTCGTTATGCCCCAAGTTTATGGGCCCGGGCAGGGTCGTCTGCTACCGACAGTTTCGTCGGATTGGTCATTTCCACACTGCCATTGAAGCGCGCGCCGTCTGCCATTTTTATGCGAGCGCAGAAGATATTACCTCTCACGACGGCACTCTTTGCCAGCTCGACGTAGTCATCGCCATGGATATCGCCGTCTACGTGTCCTTCGATTGCGACCGACGCGGCATGTATATCGGCTTTGACGCGGCCTTCCTTGCCGACGGTCAGATTCTTCTTGTGATGCGCGATCGTACCTTCAATCGTGCCCTGGATGACCAGGTCCTCGTCTGCTGACAACTCGCCTTTAAATACCAGTGTCGGCCCAATGACGGATACATTTCGCGCTCTGACCGTACCGGAATCGCCAACTGTCGGCTGACTGGATACCGGGTGCAGGTCGTCTTCGTGTACTTTCTTGAACATTAATACTTCTCCCGATGCGTGAATAACGCGTCATCGAATCGTTACGTCGTGTGCCGGAATCATGAAGAATACTCCACAGGATGATCCGAGGCACGTGACGTGGGTCACGGCCGTGCAACGGATGCGCCCTTGCATGTACAACTGTTTGATTCAGCACGGTGTTCCGGTACTGTGTCATGCGAGGCAGACACGCTTGCCGCAATGTCGCCTGGAAGCCCACGGCGCCTCGAGGTGAATATGAGCACAATTCCCAGAGTGGTTGTCATCGGCGGCGGCTTTGGCGGACTCGCGGCCGCCAGGGCGCTCGCCGGTTCGCCGGTCGAGGTGGCGGTGATCGACAAACAGAATCATCACCTCTTCCAACCGCTCCTGTACCAGGTCGCGACGGCCGCGCTCTCGCCGGCGGATGTGGCGTGGCCGATCCGGCGCATCCTCAGGCGCCAGAAGAATGCACGCGTGCTGATGGCGGCAGTGACCGGCATCGACACCGAGCGGCAGCAGGTGCAGCTCGGCAATCGCCTGGAACCCTACGACTACCTGATCATCTCCAGCGGCGCGAGGCATGCGTATTTCGGTCATGACGAATGGGCGCCGTACGCGCCAGGTTTGAAGGAGATTGTCGATGCAACGAGTATCCGGCGTCGTATCCTGACGGCGTTCGAGCTCGCCGAGGCCGAAGACGACCCTGGCGTTCGGGAAAAACTGCGAACTTTTATCATCGTCGGCGGTGGCCCGACCGGTGTCGAAATGGCGGGAGCCGTGTCGGAACTTGCCCTGAAGTCGCTGGTCGCCGATTTCAGGCGCATCGACACTCGCCGGGCGCGTGTACTGCTGGCGGAGGCGGGTCCCAGGCTGCTGGCGACGTTTCCGCCGCATTTGAGCGAGTATGCAAGAACAGCACTCGAGAAACTGGGTGTCGAGGTTCGTCTCGAGTCGCCGGTCACCTGCTGCGACGCGAACGGCGTGGTGCTGGGCGAAGAACGAATCCCTGCCGCGACCGTCGTGTGGGCCGCCGGGGTCGCTGCGTCACCTGTGGCGCGTTGGCTGGACGTCGAGGCGGATCGTGCCGGCCGCGTGAGTGTCGGGCCGCAGCTCGAAGTACCGGGGATTCCTGGCGTATTCGTGATCGGCGATGCGGCGCTTTACCGGGACGCGGACGATCGCATCCTGCCGGGCGTCGCGCCGGTGGCGAAACAACAAGGAACATACGTCGGCCGCCTGATCGCCAGCCGCGCACAGGGACAGACACACACTGCTGCCTTCCGGTATCGCGATGCAGGGCAACTTGCGACGATCGGCCGGCGTTCCGCCGTTGTGGACTTCGGCAAGCTGCGGATCAAAGGATGGCTTGCATGGTGGTTCTGGGGCATCGTGCACATCTATTTTCTGATCGACGGACGCAGTCGTCTCATTGTCGCCATCGAATGGCTCTGGTCCTACCTGACCTACGACCGCGGCGCCCGCCTTATCACGCGGGAATCGTAAAGTTTGGCCGTTTGCCCCCGGTATTTCTCCGCCGCCAGACGTCCGCTACGGCCAGCGCGCTGATGTTATAAATACCTCTTGCCGTCGCGGTTGGCGTGGCGATGTGAACCGGCATGGCCGTGCCGGAAAGAATCGGTCCGACCAGCAACGCGTCATTGATCGATCGAATCAGTTCCAACGAGATGTTGGCCGCATCCAGGTCGGGCATGATCAGCAGGTTCGCGGCTCCCCGCAGGGTGGAAAGCGGATTGATCTTGTCGCGAATCGCCTCGTTGAAAGCTGTCATTGCGTGCATCTCGCCGTCGACCTCGAGCTCCGGCGCGTGTTCATGCAGCAGTTGCACGGCGTCGCGCATCTTCTTCGCACTGGGTGCACGCGACGTTCCGAAATTCGAGTGGGATAACAGGGCTACCTTCGGTTTGATGCCGAAGTCGGAAATGCGCTCGGCGCAGGCAAGCGTCGTCGCTACAATCTGCTCCACGGTCGGTTCAATCTCGATGTGCGCGTCGGCGATGAAAAGCGGTCCCTGCGGAAGGATCAATACGCTCATCGATGAGATTCTTCGGTGCGGCGATTCCGGTCCGATAATTTCAATGATGTGCTGCAGGTGATGATCGAAGCGCCCGACCGTGCCGCAGATCATGGCATCGGCGTCGTGCCTCGCAACCATGCATGCCGCGATGATCGTGCTGTTTGTGCGCATGGCTTCCTTGGCGGCATCCACGGAAACGCCCTTGCGGCACACGAGTGCGTGGTAGAACTGCCAGTAGTCGCGGTAACGGGGATCGTCCTGCGGATCGACCAGCTCGAAATCGATACCCGCTTTGAGGCGCAGCCCGAGCCCCTGGATCTTGGAGTCGACGACCGCGGCGCGCCCGATCACGATCGGACTGGCGACATTTTCGTCCACCGCAGCCTGAACCGCCCGCAACACGACTTCGTTTTCGCCTTCTGCAAATGCAAGGCGTCCGCGGCCGCTTTTTGCGACGTCGATCATCGGTTGCATGAACATTGACGTTCGATGGCTGAAACTCTGCAGTTTTCGCCGGTAGGCAGCCATGTCGTCAATGGGGCGTTGTGCTACGCCGCTGTCCATCGCTGCTTTCGCAACTGCAAAGGAAACCTCGGCCATGAGTCTCGGGTCGAATGGTTTGGGAATGAGATATTCCGAGCCGAAACGTAGCGCCTCTCCTTGGTAGGCGCTCGCAACCTCGTCCGTTGATTCCCGCAAAGCCAGATTGGCGATGGCATCGAGGCAGGCCAGTTTCATTTCCTGGTTGATGCTCGTTGCGCCGACATCGAGCGCACCCCGGAACAGGAAAGGGAAACAAAGGACGTTGTTGACCTGATTCGGATAGTCGGATCGGCCCGTTGCCAGAATTGCATCCGGTCGGGCGGCAATTGCGACAGCGGGCAGTATTTCCGGTGTCGGGTTTGCAAGCGCCAGGATCAGAGGCCTGTCTGCCATTTTCGTGACCATGGCGGCAGTCAACACCTCCGGCGCCGACAACCCGAGGAATACGTCTGCCCCTTCGATCGCATCGTCCAGTGTGCGGAACGGAGTTTTTCGCGCATAGCGTTGTTTGTACGGCGTCATGTCTTCTCGACGGCCTTCGTAGACGACGCCTTGAAGATCGACCAGCGTGATATTGTCCTTTTGCAAACCGATACTGACGAGAAGATCGAGACAAGTGAGTCCGGCCGCGCCGCCGCCGGTCGATACCAGCTTGATCGTCCCGATGTCCTTTTCGACGAGTCTCAGGCCGTTCTTGATGGCCGCACCCGCAACGATTGCAGTGCCGTGCTGATCGTCGTGGAACACCGGTATGTTCATGCGTTCCCGCAGCTTTTGTTCGACTTCGAAGCATTCCGGAGACTTGATGTCTTCGAGATTGATTCCGCCGAAAGTCGGTTCGAGACGAGCGATGATCTCGACCAGCATGTCCGGATCGGTTTCGTCAATTTCCAGGTCGAAGACGTCGATCCCGGCGAACTTCTTGAACAAAACGGCCTTGCCTTCCATGACGGGTTTTGCAGCAAGCGGGCCGATGGCCCCTAAACCCAGTACGGCGGTGCCGTTGGTTATCACAGCGACCAGGTTGCCGCGGGTCGTGTAATTTGCGGCTTCGCGCGGGTCGTCCCTGATACGCAGGCACGGCCAGGCCACGCCCGGAGAATACGCTTGTGCCAGATCGCGCTGATTCGCAAGCGGTTTGGTCGGTGTAACCGACAATTTCCCCGGGGGTGACTGGCTATGGTAACGAAGCGAGCTTTGTTCGAGACGATCTGTCATGCACGTAGCTTATCGCGATTCGGCACGGTGGGATATCGGCTAGCCGAATGGTCAAAACCGCCAGACGATACCGAGTGAGGGCACTATCGGTAGCCAGTTGCTCTCATCTCGCAACAGGAGCTCGTCGCCATTTTCGTCGACCCCGACGGAATACTCGGTACAGCAGGGATTCGGGTGATTGTATGAATTGGTCACTTCGAGAAATCCTGTCAGTTCTCCCCGGGAAACGTCGAAACGGCGGCTGATGCGGATATCCAGAGATTGAAACTCTCCGTGCCGCAGAATGTTCCGCGGTGACGCAGAGAGCGCGAGACTCGTGGAACCGTCCGGGTTTGTCACCGTATCCGCAACGAGTTCGGTTTTCGGCCATCCGGTGTGGAAAATTCCCGCTGCGCTGAAATTCCATTTCTTCCAGTCCCAGTTCAATCCTGCATTTAACGTGTGTGTCTGATCCCAGCTTCGCGAGATGTCCACGCTGTCAGCGGTGTCTTCGACCTTCGACCAGGCGTAACTCGCCCACCAGAAAAGACCGTTCGAGGTGTCGTCGCTCAAAGTGAGTTCAATGCCCTCCGCAACTGCCGAATCTGCATCAATTCGTACGCGGTCTATCTGCAGTTCCGGGATCAACACGAGCGAATCGAAGATATTCTCGTAGCGCGGCATCAATGAACGATACTTCTTTTGATACAGCTCGAGGCGAACATCGAAGCCAAGGTCGAATTGATGTTCAAGTCCTGCAACCAGGTGCTGCGCACGTTGCGCCGGGTAGAATTCCGTTACGCCGTCAGTGACCTGAAGTTCATTGATCTCCTGCGCCTGATAAAAATGGCCGAAGCCAAGTCTCAATTCCGTATCAGAACCGAGCTTGTAAAGAACGTTGAGTCTGGGACTGGCCTGGTCATCTTCTTCCGCTGTCGTGTACGTCTGTTGGTCCCAGCGGAGTCCTGCGTCGATGACGAGCCTGTCTGCAGGTTGCCAGCGGGCTTCGGCGTACAATGCAAATTGCGATCCGCGTGGTTCAATCTCGATATTTCGCGTCGCGAACGGCACGTTCTGTAGGATCTGATCGAATGGCGGTGATGTGGCAAGCGAGGAAGCATACGAATAGGCAGCTTCGAGACGCTTGAGTTCGAAACCCGTCGTCAGTACCCATTGATCGGCCAAGCTGTATTGCCAGTCCTGTTTCAGCGCCAGCGACCGGAACGTTCTCCGGTCTTCGACAAAGCCGGCAAGGACGCCGGGACTGTCGCTCGTACCGAGCCGGGAATTGTCAATTTCGGTGGCCGACAGGATACTCGTACTTTCGAGATCGTCATTCCATGTCGTTTCGGCTTTAATCCAGAAAATATTGTTCTGGTACTTCGCATTGGCGTGCACGCTATCGTTAGTCTCGGATATCGAGATCTTGTCGTAAGAGAACAGGGTATTGACACTCAAATACGTATGGTCTCCCAACTCCCAGCCAACATGCGCAAGCAGATCTTCGTATCTGGGCGATCCGTAATCCGGGTTGACGGCATCGACCAGCAAGTCGAGATTGCCGCGGCGTGCTGAAACCATCCAGTCGCCGCGGTCATTGCCGCCGAAGCGGCCGAGCGACAATACCGATGTGTTAAAGAAACTGAGGCCGAGTTCCGTTTGCGTGTCGGCAGGTGGTTCCCGGAGGCTGATGTCGACGACTCCGCTCATTCGGTCGCCGTAGCGTGCCTGGTAGCCCGCGGAATAAAAATCGATCCCCGCGATGACACTCTGGTCGACAATGGTTGCAACTGAATGAAAATCTTTCATATGGTAGGGCTCGTACAATCTCAGCCCATCGAGCAAAAAAAGCTGTTCGTTCTGTACTCCGCCGCGCACGTGACTTCGCGTCGATATACCGCCGCTGGTGGCTCCCGGAAGCCGGGTCAGCGATCGCAGCACTTCATCGCCAAGGTCGGGCATTTTCGTTGTCAGGTCCCGTTCCAGGAAGATGTGCGATCCCGACGGGGCGTATCTCAGATTGTACAAACTGGACGTAACGATAATTTCCGAGAGTAGTTGCGGACGTTGCGTGAGTGTCACGGCAATGTCGACCGGTGTTCGAGAACTCGCGGTAAACCGGGTCGCTGCCGAATCCCCATAACCCTCCGCGATTACCGTGAGTACGTGCTCGCCCGGCGCAATGTCCGTCACTGCAAGCTTGCCAAGGTCGTCCGTTCGACCGACAGGGTCGCCGTCGATGAACACGCGAGCTGCGGAAATCTCAAAAGCTCCGCGTTTCTCGGTAACCGAGACCCTCACCGTTGCGCGAGCACGATCGTCCATGATGATCAGCAAACTGCCAGCCGGCCCGTCTGCGGCCGTCAGGCCGTAAGGTTCCAGCGCTTCACGAAGCGCCGTTCCCGGGTCCGGGCTCGCCGGCTCTTCCAGGACTCGATACTCCTCCAGAACCAGGTCGGTGCTGTAAATGATGCGAACCCCCTGCTCGAGCATCGACGCAATGAAATCGCGCAACGATCCGCCTTTCCAGGTCGTCTCGGCGCCGACGACCCAGTGGGAGAAGCAAAGGATGAAGAGCAAAACGCCAAGTCTGGGGGGCAGCGACATGCGCCGATTTTAGAGCATCGTGCGGCCGTCGGCGCAGAATTGCGCCCGTGTAATGGGTGCTCTCCCGCGCACAAGTTTTGCCGAAAAGTCTCAAGACTTGCACGTAATCCAGGATCCGATCCGGTGCCTTACCGGTGCCGGATCCTTGGTGCCGGAAATTCCCGGTGCAGACGAAGGATTTTTGCGTGCCGGGCATCTTACGTGATGTGCCCCCACTCGCCTTATTTTATAACTATTTGAAAAATAACATAAAAATCATGAAGAAACGAAGAGCACGTTTGCCACGACTATCCGACCAGTACTGGGCCTATGAAAGTACAAAGTATGCGACTGCTGGATCGCTGGATCGGATTGCCAGTTTCTGCGGCGCTTACCGTGGTCCGGAAGCTGGAAGACGTTATTCGACGCGAACCGGCAGGTGCGCCGCGTCGCATTTTGTTCATCAAGCTGGTTGAACAGGGCGCAACCGTGGTCGCCGTGCCGGCGCTCCACCGAGCCATCGAAATGGCAGGCGCCGACAATATCTTTATGATTGTCTTTGCGCAAAACCGCTCGATCCTGGATGTTCTCGATGTAGTACCGCCGGCGAACGTAATCACGATCAGGAGTACCGGGTTGGGCGTCTGCGCGATCGATACGATTCGCGCGATCCGTCGCATGCGGCGCGAACAAATCGATACCGCCGTCGACTTCGAATTCTTTTCCCGCTTTTCAGGTGCTCTGACATATCTGAGCGGTGCAAAGCGACGTATCGGGTTTCATTCGTTCGCGGGCGAAGCCGGATATCGCGGCGATCTGATGACACATCGCGTCGCATACAATCTGACGTTGCACGCAAGCCAGATCTACCGGGTCCTCGTCGAGGTGCTGACGATGCGGCCGGACCAGCTCCCCACCATCGACTACAAGGCCGACGACGAACAGGCCGAGCCGTCGTTCCGCCCGGGTCCGGAGGAAGTCGGGGAGGTCGAAGCACTGCTTCGAAACAAACTGGGTCGAGTATCGATCCCGCCGCTTGTCCTGCTGAACGCGAATTCAGGCGATCTCCTGCCGCTGCGGCGCTGGCCCGGCGATCGATACGTGCTGTTGGCGGAACGATTGCTGAAACGATTCCCGCATATCGTCATCGCATTCACAGGATCTCCGGAGGAGCAGGAGGACGCAGAGCGTCTGGTGACACTGGTTGGTTCAGAACGCTGTACCAGCGTCGCCGGACAGACGACGCTGCGCCAGCTTCTCGTGCTGTATGGGCTTGCCGAAATACTGGTCACCAACGACAGCGGGCCGGCCCATTATGCGAGCCTGACGCCGATCGACGTCATCGCTTTGTTCGGTCCGGAAACACCGGCAGTATTCGGGCCCCGATCGCCGCGCAGCCATACCATCTGGGCCGGAATCGCCTGCAGTCCATGCGTGAATGCATTCAACCAGAGAGTTACGACCTGCAGCAATAACCTATGCATGCAACGAATCTCGACAGACGAAGTGTTCGCTGCAGTCTGTCGTGTATACGCGCAGCGTCATAAAGTGGCAAAGCTCGGGCAGTTCACCGATCAAGCGGCGACCGCGGCGGCCCGGATTAGTGGGTAACATCGCGTGTCGTTGGGCGAAGACTCGCTTGGGCAGGGCTTTTCAGGACCGCCGTGAATACGTCCATGTAGGCTTCGCAACGACATCCATGTCGTTGACGATCCTGAAAAGCCCTGCCCAAGCGAGTCTTCGCCCAACGACGTCAGGCGACTTGCAGCGCTGCGCCGAGGCTCGACAAGCGCTCCAGATCCTCGGCGCGGTAAAGCGAGGAAAACCGCAGATAGCCGTCCCTCGGCGTGTCCAACGGAAAGACCGCAAGGTCGAATTCGTCCATCAATCGATTTGCTGCATCGTTGGCGGAGGCCACGGGCCTGCCTGCAATGCATGACGGAACCCGGCAGATCGTATAGACACCCGCGGGTGCCGGATAAGGTTCAAAGCCGATGCTGATGAGTGTCTGACGCAAGGCCTGCAACTGGGCCGGAAAGAACGCGCGCAATTCCTGCAACCTTGCTTCATCCCGCAAGCACATCGTGGTCGCCTTGAGCTGCAATTGACTCAGCGGCGACCAGGCGAATTCGCTGTAAGTTGAAACGCTTCGCATCGTCTCCTCCGAACCGGCGAGGAAGGACACCGCGACAGGTCCCAGCGGAAACAGCTTCGAAAAAGAGTGCAGCTCGACCATTTCGACCTGCGACGAATCGCCGGTTCCGTTGCCCAGCAATGAACCGGGGTGCTCGTCGTAGACCAGAGGACCGTAAGTGGCGTCATTGAACAGGATGGTACTTGTGGCTGTGATTTCGCCCAGTCTCGAGATCACGCCAGGGGTCAGCATTGCTCCGGTCGGGTTATTCGGATAGTTCACGGCGATTACGCGCAGCGGACCGTTGTTCGCGCCGGGTACGTCGATCTCGGGTGCAAACGCGTTTTCCGGATCCAGCAAGCTTACGAGGACCTCTGCATGGCGATGGGTGGCGAGACGCGTGAATGCCGGGTAGCCCGGTTCGGTCACCAGGACTTTATCGCCGGGAC
>JBOHZD010000098.1:0-7106 GCA_050738315.1 Woeseiaceae bacterium | reverse complement strand
AATGCGCTGGAGAACATTCGCGAGAGCCTCGCTCAACTTGAAATCGCGCTGGAGCCACAAAGGTTCGGACAGCAGCGTGCGGAGCGCGCGTTGGAACGCGCCGCGTATGAAACCGAGGACGGCCGGGCGGTGCTGGCGGGCGGTGGATTGCATCCGCACGCCGTGACGATGCTCGACGAAGCATACCGGCTGACGCGGCAGGCGCTCGAAAGCGACGATTCCGCGCGGCAGGGACCGGTGCGCGAGGCCATGGCCGAACTTGAATCGGCCCGGAACGAGTTGGTGGAGGAAGACGTATGAACGCCAGGGATACGATGCTGATCCTGTTTACCGCAGCGGTCTTCGGATCGCTGGACGGCGCGATCGCCCAAGAGGCGACCGAACAATTCATCCCGATCGGTGAATCGCCAGGCGTTTCCGGAGAGGAAAGCTACCTCGGCGAATGCGTTGCCTACGACGCCGAGGACCGTCTTTTGGAAATGCACGGCAGCACGGGAACACGCAGCATCCGCATCACGGAGAATACGCGAATCTGGCTGGACCGCAGTCGGATCGAGGAGAGCAACCTCGTCGGCGATCCCGGCGACCTCATACCGGGCCGGCGCATCGAGGTGCGCTATGCCGATCCGGACAGCCAGGAGGTCGCGGACTGGGTGAAAGTGCAAATCGTCGATGAATAGGGCAGCAGCCCGGCCCAGCGCTCAAGAGCGCGCCGCCCACTCGGCGCGCAATGTCCGGGCGCGATTGCGAGCCGCAGCAACGCCGAGCGCGCCGTTGGCGAGATCCCTGACCAGGGCCTTCGGCAGGGAATGCCCCCTTGCGCGGGAACGACGGCATACCTTCGGGCATAATCCGGCCATGGGGCGGGTGTCTCCAGATGCACCCGGCACCGCCCCCGACGTTGGTGACACGATCGCTTCTGAAGCGCTTCCGGTTCTGTCTGGCTACAAAAATGCCCTCGCCGTTCATAAGCAGAACGACCGAACTCGACGCCATTCGCAGAGCATTGCCGGATAACACCGGCGTACGGGGGTGGCGTGCAGTTTGGAGCGGTCGATGACCATACCGGACTTGCCGTCGGCGACCCGTGCATGGATGTGGGTAGCCACAGGGACTAGTACGCGCCGAGTTCGCCGCTGGCCCTGAGTTCGCGGACGTGTTCTGCCTGCGCGGCAAGATCCGCATGGATGATGTCCCGGATCTCGTCGAACCCGGGTTCGGAGCGCAAGGAAGCCAGGTTCGGGTCGCGATCGAGGAAGTACCAGGTGAGAATTCGCCAGCCCTCCTCCGTTGCCAGCCGAAGCGCGTCCAGCGCGCGTTCGGACCGGCCTTGCAGCGCGTAGATCCGGGCGTCGCTGATCCAGTAGCCATCGGTGCCGAGGCGAGGCAATTCCTCGATCACCACCAGGCTTTTCTCAAGGAGATCATCGGCCCGATCGAACTCGCCGACGAGTTGCAGCACGAGCGCGAGATCGACGGCGCTGCGGTAGTTGTCCACATCGACGCTCGGCACCTCGGGCTCGATGAGTTCCCGGTGCGCACGGGCGTAACGAGCGCGCGCCACGTCGTAGCGGCCCGCCGTAAGATCAGCATCCCGCACTATGCGCAATGCGAACGAAAACCGCGGGTAGGTCTCCAGTAACAGGCGAGCATCGCCCACCGCGGCCGCCTCGTCCCCCTCGGCGAGGTTGAGAAGAACGCTGGTCCACAAGGGCCAGTACGTTTCCGGACCGAGCTCGAGGCCGGATTCCACCCAGGGCCTCGCCCCTTCCGTGTCGCCGAGCTCGAGGTAGGCGATGGCCGGCGTGGCCCTTAGGCTCGGGCTCAGCACGTCGCTTTCCGCCGCCCGGTGATACCAGACGAGCGATTCACCTGGCTTGCCGTGCACCAAGTAATAAATCGCGCCGATGTAGACATACGCCAGCGCGTAATCGGGCCTGACGTCGACGACTCGCAGGTAGCGCGACAGTGCCTCGTCGAAGTTGCCCATGATGTCGTTGTACCTGGCGACGTCGAAGTTCGCCTGGGCATAGTATGGATCGAGCGCCAGCGCCTGTTCGGCCAGCTCGAGCGCCTCGGTCCGCTTGTCCTGTTCCCAACGAAGCCGGCCGTACAGGCGATACGCGTAGGAATAGCTTGGTGCCAGCTCGATAGCTCGGCGATAGGCCTCCTCAGCAGCCTCGAGGTTGCCCTCGAGGCTGCGCAGAAGCCCCAGCGTCGCCTGGGCCTCGCCCATTTTGCCGTCCAGGCTGAGTGCGAGGGCCAGCGGCGGTTCGGCGAGCGCAATGGCTTCCGCGTGCGACAACCCACCGGTGAAATTGGAACCGAGCGCGAGGTACGCATCCGCAAGCCCGACGTGCGCCAGGGCGAACTCGGGGTCGAGGCGAATTGCCTCCTGATAATGATCGATGGCGTTGTTGAGCGACTCGATCGATACCAGGTTCGCCTGCTGCTGCCCTTTGAGGTAGGCGGTGTAGGCTTCGAGACTGTGCGTCGGCATCGACGCGAGCTGGTCGCTCTCCTGCGGTGTAAGCGTTGCCTGCAACTGGCTGGCGATGGTTTCCACTATTTCCGTCTGCACCGAAAACACGTCAGCCGCCGTCAGGTCCCGATCGTAGGTTGCGGCCCACAGGTGCTCGTCAGAGGCCGCGTCGATCAGCTGCACGTTGACCCGGGCCTGGTTGCCGCGGCGTTGTACGTGTCCCTCGAGGATCTTGCTGACGCCGAGTTCCCGGCCGATCTCCCGGGTGCTTTTGTCGGTATCCCGGTATCGGTCGACCGACGTGCGCGAGATGACTTTCAGTGATGCAATCTTCGAGAGCCGCGTGAGCAGGTCGTCCTGGATGCCCAGTGCCAGAAACTCGCCACCGTCGGGATCGAGGCTCGTGCTGGTCATCGGCAGCACCGCGATCGACCGCGGATCGATCGTCTCCGTGTCGGCCGCGGCCGCCGGCTGCTCACGGAATTCAGAGATCCCCGCACCGAGCCCATAGACGGTCAAGACGATCACCAGGGCCGTCACGGCGAGAATCACGTAGTCGGCCCGCATCAGCGAAAGATCGGTCTTGTCGCCGCTGGCCGAGATGCGAATGATGCGGCCGCCGGTGAGATCGAAGCGCCAGCCGAGAAGCATCGCAATCGGGAAGCCCAGGATCGCGCCTGTCCAGACAAAGCGCAGCGCGGCGCCGGGAATGCCCCAGCTTTCGAACGCAAGATCGGCAACCTGCAATGCGCCCCAGGCACCGAGGATATAAATCACTGCCACACGAAATACCCGGCGTTTTCGCATTTCGACCAGGAATTCCGGCAGCTTGCGCATCAGCGCTCCAGTAGCGTGCGGAAGATACAAGAATAGCAGTTTCAGCGTGGTTGATGCCGCGGCCCCGGTCGAGGCCTGCTCAGGAGTGCGCCGCCCATTCGGCGCGCAATATCCGGGCGCGATTGCGAGCCGCAGCGACGCCGAGCGTGCCGTTGGCGAGATCCCTGACCAGGGCCTCATTGTCGCGGGCGCGCAATGCGTGCAGCGCAGTCCCGACCTGTTGCGCGAGTAGGGCGAGCAGCTTGCGTTCGTCGCGCGTGTATTCATCGGCCCGTGGGCCGCAGACGAGCGCACCGCCCAGCACACCCCGCAGCGCCATCGGGAAGGCGTAGCCCTCGTTTCCGAGCGCGCTCCTGACGTCGGCGAGCTCGACGGGCTCGCGCTCCGCCCGCAGGGCGACGAATGCCCTGTCGTCGACGTCGACCTGCTCCGGATAGAAGGCCTCGCCCCGCTGGCGAACGAGGCTGTACCCGTTCGGCGACCCTTCGTAGAACGCCGAAGAGCGGGGTTGTATGTGCCGATGAATTTCCTCTTCCGCTTCATCGAGAAGTCGCTCGGGTCGCTCGATGTATCCGCAGTGCTGCGCGAAACGTCTCAAGGCGGCCTCGGCCTCGTACCTCCGCCTGAAGAACAGCCGCTCGACCAGGTTGTTGATGCGGTCCCGCAGCGCCTCGAGGACGAAACCGACCGCGAGCGAAACTGCGACTGTGAGCGCGAGACCCGCATCCCTGCCGATCGCGGTATTCTCGACCACGGCCGCGAGCACCGCGAAAACGCCGACGACGAAAGCAACGATAAGGCCGTACACGATCGCCCGGTTGACCGCGAACGACATCGCAACCACGCGCTTGCGGAGCACGCTGTATAGAAGTCCGGCGAGGCCGCACAGCATGGCTGACCACCAGATGGCCTGCCTGAATGCGCCTTGCGTAGTGAACGTGTCACTGAGTTCGGCAAGATTGTTCCACGCGGTCGCGCCGAGAAATAATGCGAGACTCGAGATGATCCAACGCAATCGCAAGCGACGTGCCATGTCCACGCGCGGATAGGCGATGACAAGGACGACCATCGGGATGCAAATCGAGACGGCGAACAGGACTGGAGGGAAGCTGAATCGCGACAGCGTCGCATCGGCCAGGGCGACGAATCCTGTGGTCTGCATGCTCGACAGAACGGCGGTGGCGACCAGAACGAGCCCAATGCTCGCGTGACACAGAAGACGGGTCCGATCGGTGAGGCCTGGACCGGACAACGCAAGTGCGGAAACGTACAACCCGGCAGTGAGCAGGGGCGCGACGAGACCCTGGTTCACCAGGACGGTGATGAATGCGGCGACGGGAGGCAATGGCAGGACGAACAGGAGAAAGTTCAGAATGATGCCGATTGCAAACAGACTCAGGCCCCACGCAGCCCAGTCCCGGCCCCACCACAACGTGCTGAGGCCGAGCACGAGCACAAGCAGCAAATACAGGCGGTACAGGACGCTGGCGTGCGTATCCTCGAGCACTATCCTGGTCAGGCCGACGGTGTGTGGCCTGCCATTTCTCTGCACGTGGAGCACATACGATTCTCCGGGCAGGTTGTACGTATAAAGCGCGGCTCTGGTGGTCAGGTCTTGCTCACGGAGATCGACACGATCGCCGGCCCGCAAGTCGGGCGGCAACGCGATGTCCGGCCGGGGTTCGACAATGATCGTGTGTGAGTCGACGGCGCGCCAGGCGAAAGGAAATTCGCCGGGCTGCACCAGGAAGGCGGTGTACACGGCGCTGCCGACTGCGATTAGAGTGACCGCTAATCGAATCGCCAGACCTTGATTCATCTGCTTTCCCGATTTCGTCTGTGGCGTGGTTGCGGCGCGATCCCGGCGGCATGCATTGATTCGCTCTCCAGGCCGCCGCCCAGTTTATCCGCCGCCGGCGATCGAGTTCATTGTCGGAGCATGCCTTGACATGTCTTGACACGTCAAGGCATGCTTGGGCGATGGCCGGCATCAAAATCAGTTCCAAGATCGAAGAAGAGGAGTGGCGGGCGCTCCAGGAGCTCGCGCGCGAAGCCCACCAGAACATCTCCGGGCTGCTGACCGAGGCAGTGCGTGACTACGTCCGCAGGCGCCGGATGCGGCCCGAGGTGCTCAAGCACCTGGAAGCGTCCATCGAGGACAACCGCGAACTCGGCAAACGCCTTGCCGAATGAGCCGCGCTCAATCCGGTTCCTGAGTCTCGACGAGGCCGAAACCATCCATGCGCGGCTCGTCGGAGAGTTCGGTGGACTGCCTGGCATCCGCGATCGGGGGCTGCTCGACAGCGCACTGCATCGTCCGCGGACCGGATACTATGCCGACGTTGCGGAAATGGCCGCGGCGCAGTTCGAATCGCTGCTCATCAATCGTCCCTTCGTCGACGGCAACAAGCGCGTGGCGTTTTTTG
The DNA here is from genome assembly GCA_050738315.1 of Woeseiaceae bacterium. Classification (GTDB taxonomy): domain Bacteria; phylum Pseudomonadota; class Gammaproteobacteria; order Steroidobacterales; family Woeseiaceae; genus IDS-8. The sequence continues at coordinate 1,361 of JBOHZD010000098.1, read as the reverse complement.
CGACGGATGTCTTCCTGCGGCTGAATGGCTGGCGAATCGCCGTCGAGACAGCCACGGCACACGCGTTTCTCATCGGACTGCTGGAACCGGGTGAGTGCAACTTCGAGAACCTGCTCCAGTGGATCAGGAAATCGCTACAGCAGTTGTCGATGTGAGCGTTAACAAGACGCGACTCAGGCTTCAGTTACGGGAGCGGCACCGCTTCGCGCACGGGTTCATTTACCGCCGCCATAGGTTTACTCTTGTTGCAAGCGATCAAGAATCCGGCATGAAACCGACCAAACCCACATCGCGCGATATCGCGTACGAAGCTGGCGTTTCGCAAGCCACCGTATCGCGGGCGCTACGAAACAGCCCCCTGGTGCGGCCCGAGACCCGGCAGAAAATCGCGGACATCGCCGCCCAGCTCAACTACCGGGTCGACAAGCACGCGGCAGGCTTGCGGACCCGGCAGAGCCGGACGCTGGCGCTGTTGCTGTTCGAGGATCCCACCAGCGACGATTCGCAGATCAACCCGTTCTTTCTGGCGATGCTCGGCAATATCACGCGCGCTGCGGCGAGCCTCGATTACGACGTGCTGGTGTCGTTTCAGCAATTGAGCGATCACTGGCACGCTCGCTACGAAGCGAGTCACAGGGCGGATGGCATCATCCTGCTCGGCTACGGCGACTATGTCACGTACGCGGAAAAGCTGCAGGCGCTCGCCGACGCCAACGCACACTTCATTATATGGGGGCCGATGGTCGACGAGCTGCCCGGGCATTCGCTGGGCTGCGACAATATCGGCGGCGCATTACGCGCGACGCAACACCTGATCGAACTCGGCCGAACTCGAATCGCATTTCTCGGCGGCGCATCGGAACACTGTCCGGAGTTCGAGCATCGGCATCGGGGCTATCGCCAGGCACTGGCCGCGGCCGGGCTGTCGATAAACCCGGAGCTCAGGGTGGATGCCGACAACCAGGAAAACTCCGGCCACGCGGCGGCGGCCTTGTTGCTCGCCGGCAGGGAATTCGACGGCATCTTCGCCGCCAGCGACCTGATTGCCATTGGCGCCATGCGCTCCCTGCAGGAAGCGGGCCTGCACGTTCCCGGGGATGTGAGCGTCGTGGGTTTCGACGACATCCCTGCGGCGTCGTATGTCAATCCGGGACTGACCACCGTCCACCAGGACACGGTTCGAGCGGGTGAAATGCTGGTCAAGAACCTCATCAAACTGATTGAAGGCGAGCCGGTCGAGTCGTTACTGCTGCCGCCGAAGCTCGTTGTCAGGCAATCCTGCGGCGGCCGACGGTAGGAAGCTGCGTTTCCGCCGGAGCGAGGAACGAGCGTACCAGCGCCATCCACGCCGGGTCGCCCGC
>JBOHZD010000097.1:0-5346 GCA_050738315.1 Woeseiaceae bacterium | reverse complement strand
GCTGCGGCTCTGTGTGTGCCGTTGCTCTGAAAGCTGGCGGACCAGTTCCAGTGGATCGTTGTCAAAAACGCCGCCATCGACAAAGTGAGAGCTTAAGCGGCGGTAGCCGGATGGGCAGCGCTTGTCAAGCACAGTACTGGGCTGTCTCCGCTGCCTTTCTGGTTCGGTCTGTCGAAGCGACTCAGATTGGAAGATGCAGTAGCTAAGCTTCTTTGCCGCAAAAGCAATGGGAAAAGAAGACGAAGCCTTGATCGCGTCGAACACGCTCTCGGGCGTAAGCTCCGACTCCAGTACCGGCTCACTTTCCGCGCTATCGAGATAAACAACGCTGGACAAGAACGGCCGATTGGCAAGTTCACTCAGTCCCGAGGTCGAAAAATCAGGCAGCGGCATCTGAAGGTTCTCAAGTCGTAAATCATCGCCTCCATTCATACCCTTCATTATCATCGGCAAAACCAGGCGCTGTTGTGCTATATCGACACCGGCGTTGCTGATCAAGACAGGTTTCGACCGTGTCAACGAGAGTCCAAACGCAACTTTGCAACCGTCTCGAAAGGTCCGATTGTCAATTTCATGAAGGACTGCCGACTGAATCTGGCGCACCAGCGCTCTGGAAAACCCGGCATTGTCTTCCGGAAGGGTGTCTTTGCTGTGGTCGATTAATTGGTTGACGTCAATAGTGAGCCAGCTATTTCGAAACAGATTGGAATTCAGAGTATCACTCGCTTCCCCGGACCTGTTTGCTTCCGTACACCAGAACAGCCCGGCCAGAAACCCGTTAATTGCGCCCGCCGATGCGCCGGCCGCAGCGTAAAGTTCAGGCTCCAGACGTTTTGCCAAAGCGGGATCGTCGCGAAAGTCCTTGAGGAGTCGTAGCAGTGCCCAGTTCACACCCGCCTCATAGATACCGAGACTTATGCCACCTCGATTCACCAAGGAAAATGGCCGTGAAGGCTCATCACCCGGGCCTTGCTTCAGTAACGATTCGTATAATTCATCTCTGAGTTCTTTGTCGTCTATGACAGCGGTGTCCGCGAACACACTGTTACAAACGAACGTCAGGATCGCTATGCACCATAGCGGGAGTCGCGAAACGGATCGACATAACGCATTCATAGTCGTTACTCCGATTGCAATTGGTTCGCTTGCATATACAAGCGGCCATTGAGCGCGTACGCGCATTGCTCAGGAACGTGGTGGAAGGTCAATCTCGACCCTGGCTGGGCCGGTGTGCTTGCTGCGGTTCCGATGGACACGCCTTTGACAGCGCGATGTCCCGGGACGACCGGGGCTGGTCCCCGCGTGCCTGTGAACGTGAGGTGGGCAACCCGCAGCAAGCCAAGAGGAATTCTTGTCATTATTCCCCCAGTTGCTGCTCAGTATAGTCGAATTAGAACAGTTAGCCACCCTGAGAGGCTGAGGTCTGATTGTTTTGGGTGAAAACTGGCGGACGCCCGGCAGAAGCCGGGTGCAGGCTACGGCGTAAACGATCGGACGAACTGTGATACCAGAATTCGTGAGCCTTAACTATTGCTCCGCCACCCTGACACAGAACCCGGCTGCCAGACAGCGCTGCACAACACCGCAGGTCGTCTGGAGCCCATCCAGGAAGCAACCACAACGTCCGAACTCCGCTGAGTTGTTGCAGATCGGCATGAGACTTTCGGCCGCACCCGAAAAGATCGGCGACTGACTGTTCACACGCGTTCCCTCCACCTCAGTCGCCGCAACTTCACAGAACCCGACTTCCAGGCAGCGACTGACAAGATCACACGAAGTCTGGAGGCCATCCAGGTAGCAACCACAGCGGCCGAATTCGGCCGGGTTGTTGCAGGGCTCCACGAGATTCCTGGCTACGGCGGTGAACGCTTCGGAACTGCTTGTCACGCGTATTTCATCCGGTCGCTGTTCCGTCGTCGGCACTGTACAGCCTGCGAGGGTACCGGTGATCAACACTACGACAAGAGTTCTGTGGAGCATAATAAGAGCCGGACTGCTCATCATTTTTTTACTCCTTCTCCCACTGACACGACACGCCCTCGTGCTTCCGCGGTATGAGCCGCCGAGGGCACATTTGTAGCGCCTGTTCAAGTATAGACGTGTATAGCGCATACCGGCGGTGATGCTAAAAAGCGTGACAGGACACGACGATGGGCTGGATTCGTGTCCCTCGATCTGCTGTTCAGTCTTTCGGGAGAAACCTACGAACATCCTGCCGTAAGCCCGTGCTGATCATCCGATGCGAAAGGGCCCGTCGAGAACTTTCTCGATCGGTGGGTCGCGCTGGTACACGTCCCGATAGAAATGCACGACGCCGTCCGGGTCGACGTTGGCCGTCCAGTACAACAACAGGACGGGCATCGGTTCCGCCAGGTACACCGTCGTCGTTTTCTTGCTCGCAACGGCAGCATCGATGCGCTTGCGGTCCCAGTCGTTGGGGCCGAGCAGTATTTCAGCGAGTTCCAATGGGTTCTCGACCCGGATGCAGCCATGACTGAACGCCCGCTCCGCGGTCGAGAATAATTGCCTTGCCGGCGTATCGTGCAAATACACGGCATGCTCGTTCGGGAAAACGAACTTTACCTGTCCCAGCGCATTGTCCGGCCCGGGAGGCTGCACAAAGACATACTCGAAGTTCCGCCGCGTCACAGTCGACCAGTCGATCGTCGCTGGATCGACGCGGACACCGGCGCGGTCCCTCACTTCGTAATCATGAGTTGCAAACCATTCCGGCTGCGCCTGGATCTCAGGGAGCATTTCCCGGGTGGCAATGCTGTACGGCACGCTCCATGAAGGGTTGAACACGATGTACTGCAGCTCGTCCCGGAACACCGGGGTCTGTTGATGCGCCTTGCCGACCACGGCCCGGCTTTCCCAGACGATCTGCCGATCGGCAACGACGTAAACGCGGAATCCGGCGATGTTGACGGCGACGAAATTGTTACCGATGCCACTCAGTACCCAGCGAGCGCGTTCCAGCGCCAGACGCAGTTGCTGCACTCGTTGCGCGGCCGGCGTATTGAGCGCCCGGAGCGTCGCCGACCCGACGATGCCGTCGGCTTCGAGGCCGTGCCGATCCTGGAAGCGGCGGACGGCGTCCTGCAGCTTTTCATCCATGGTCGTTGCCGCTGCATAAGGTTCCGCATCATCGAGATCGCCTGTTATCGCAAGGTGCGCTGCCAGTGTCGGCAGGCGATCGTCGACTGCGTCCTGGTGGAGCGACGGGCCGTCCGCGATCGCGGGCCAGCCCCCGGCGGAGGCGATCTTCCGATATTTCGCGAGCGTTGCGCGCAGCCGTCTGTAATACGGGCCGCGCGGAATCCGTTCCGCGACAAACTCCTGAAATGATGGCGCGTTCATCGCCTCTTCGGCCATGGCCAGCGTATCGGCTGCGTCGGCTGCATCCAGGAAGTTCCAGGTCGTGTGCTGGCTCAGCGGGTCGGCCTTGCCGTGTTGCTGATGATGGATGAGGCTGATCAGTGCATCCGTCAGCGTCAGCTCGAATGCTGACCATTCGGCCGGACTCACAGGTCCGCGACTCAGCTCCCGGTGTCGCTCTTCGATACTCTGCTGGTGATAGTCCGCGGGGTCGAGGCCGTCGGCATAAGAGTCCGCGATGAATGCCAAAAGCGAATCGATTTTCGCATCGTCCCGCCACGCGGGCAGGAAACTCCGACGCTCATAGAATTCGGAAACGAAATTGGCGGCCGCTATGCCGCTTGGATCTGCGTTTCCGTTGTAACGAATTCGCTCGATCGCCGTGCGCAGCCCTTCGCGATACTCCGCGTCCTGCGCCGCCGCGCCAGACGTCGACACGACGAGGGCCGCCGTGAAAATCCGGGCTAACGTCACAGCAAGACTACGAGATACTTGATTCAACGGCATTTTCGTTATATTGATCGGCTCATGGAATCGCTCGAAAGCAGAAAAACGATTGCCCGTTGGCGCGGCTACCTGGCGATCGCGCCGGGCATCCTGGCTGCCGGACTGCTTTTGTTGCCGGAACCCGCAGTAAGTATCGACGAAAGACGGCTTGTCTTCTACCACACGCACACAGCGAAGCGGCTGGACGTGATCTACGCGAGGGGCGGTGAATACGTCGAGACGGCGCTTGATGACATCGAGCGATTCCTGTCGGATTTTCGAACGGGCGATCGCAAGACGATCGATCCCGAACTTCTGGATCTCCTCTACGAACTCCGCGAATCACTCGGCAGTAACGGCACGTTCGAAGTCATTTCGGCTTATCGCTCGCCTAAGACGAATGAAATGCTCCGCGGCCGGAGCGGCGGCGTCGCGAAGAACAGCCAGCACGTGGTCGGGAAGGCGATCGATGTGCGGCTTCGGGACGTTTCCCTCGAGCGCCTGCGGGATACTGCGATTACCATGAAACGGGGCGGCGTCGGCTATTACGAAGCATCGAATTTCGTGCACCTCGATACCGGTCGCGTCCGCCGCTGGTAGGGGTATTGCGACCTGGAATGAGACGCAGTCGCTGGTTTCGGATCATGCATATTGGTAATTGAGTCCTCGTGCCGGCGCGTCGCGCGGCACGCAACCGCAAACCAAGTGTATGAGTGGGGACAGCGACTCAAAATGATGTATTCATCGGACATTACAGCCAGATCGAAACGTTTTGGCTCATGCGTAGCCATCGGTCTGTTGGTGTCGTACCTCGAAGGCGTGTCAGGACTCGAAATCGCACAGACAGCGCTGCTGGCCAGCATCCTGTTTCTGGGCTTCCTGGTAGGGGAAGCGGGGTGGGAGAAGTATCAGAGACGGGCGATCCGGAGACGCTTTAGAAGGCGATAGACAGGCGTCGAATGTCTCGTCGCAGCGAGCCTTGATTCCGCTTCCGACTGTTTTTCTGGCTGCAATCTTGCGCTGACCGCTAGTGGGTATCTTCAACGCCGCAATTTCACTGCCGAAATGGGCCATTTAACGGCCCAAAACACCGGCTCTGCTGCGGTCAAAGCTCAAATTTTTCAGCAGGTTGTGCTGGTCCGACCCCACCGATCACCGTTGTTGCGGCGGGATGTCGCGAAGTCGCTCGACGAGTGCCTTGATTTCGTCGCTCGTCCATTTCGAATGGCGCCGCCGGTCGCTGGCCGGATCGTTCATGAGACCCAGGCCGGAGCCCTCCCGCCAGTCATTGAGCGGGCGAATGGGTCGGGGCGTGAAGCCGCCGCCGCAACTCGGGCATACGTTGTGTAGAACCGTGTCGACGCAGTCGGCACAGTAGGTGCATTCGTAGCTGCAAATTCGCGCTTCCGTGGAGGTTGGCGGAAGGTCGCGGTCGCAGAGTTCACAGTTCGGCCGCAGTTCCAGCATGGCGATCATTGCTCC
>JBOHZD010000096.1:0-9813 GCA_050738315.1 Woeseiaceae bacterium | reverse complement strand
CCCGAGCACTGGCCAATTCTCAGCGTACTTACTGATAGACGTGGCACTAGAGATAAGCTAACAGTCGTTGCTCTATATTGGGCAATCAAGAGGATGGTGAGTAACTTGCGGCCACAGCACGAGTCAGCCAGTATGCGGTGAAAGAACAGGCGACCTGACGATCGGCTGTTACGCGGTCTGGTGCTGAGTATTCATTTCCCTACTCGGAAGCCGACGTTCGGCCGAGTGCAAATGATCCGATCGAGCAATTGTTCGTGGATAAGGAGCTTGGCAATGAGGCATTTACGTATGTCCTGAAGTCTGGAAAGCATGGCTCCATTCATATCGAGCAAGTTTTGGAGTATATCGAAGACCCGAAGTATCTCGCCGACCTCCTGACATACAAGCTGTCTATTGAGGCAAAGAAGGGCCTTGAGAGCAGCAAGCTCAGTCGACGTCAGATAGCTAAGCGACTTAACACATCAGTGCCGCAGCTTTATCGGCTATTGGATCCGACGAATACCAGCAAGTCTATGAAGCAACTTGTGGCGCTGCTCCATATCCTTGATCGCGATGTTGATCTTGTGGTGAAGAAGACGGCAGCCTAACAAGGCGCTGCAGACGGACAAAGTCAATCTGTCTTTTGCATTCGCGAAAGCCACCCCAGCCGACGGGCACTCGCCAGGGCGGTCCGGCTCCGGCAGGAAAATCTTCATTCGTCTCCAGGAATGTCACCCGGGCGACATGCTCCGCAATACCGAAAGAAATCGCGCCACGTCTTCTTCGCCGTTATACAAATAGGGTGCGACGCGAATCGAATCGCCCCGCACGCTCACGAACACGCGTGCCTCCTCCAGGCGCCTTGGCAACGCTGCGGGAATGCCGCCGGGAAACCGCACGCCGAGCATATGCCCGACCCGGCGGTCGGATGGCAGCACGATACAGCCCAGCTGCCGGGCTTCTTCAGCGATGAGGTGGGTAAGCCGCGACAATGTCGATTGCACGCGCTCCACGGTCCATTCGAGAATTTGCGAGATGCCCGCCTGCGCCATCGGCGCGAGTACGAACTGAGAAAATTCCCCCATGTCGAAGCGACGCGCACCCTCCCGATAGTCATCCACGTAGTCGACGAGCGCGGCAAAGTTCTCGGCGCCGGCCCGCGTCATCCAGGATGCTTCCAGTGGCTTTCCGATCGCGCGCCATCGCGGGCTCGCGTAGAGGTAGCCGAGGCTATAGGGTCCCAGCTGCCATTTGTAGCCGACCGAAACCAGGAAGTCGGGCTGGACGGCCGCAATATCGAGCGGCAAGACTCCCAAAGTCTGACTTGCGTCCACCACCAGCGCGGCGCCCACGGCACGGGCGCGCTCACCGACCCGGACGACGTCGACGATTGCGCCGTCGGTCCAGTGGCAATTCGGGACCGCGACGATCGCCGTCTTGTGATCGATCGTGTCGAGAACGGCATCGGTCCAGGCGTCGTTCGGTTTTTTCCTGGCCGTGCGCATCTCGGCACCGCGGGCGTGTGCCAGTTCGCGCCACGCGTAAACGTTGGACGGAAACTGCTCGTGAAGCACCACGATGTTCTGGCCGTTCTGAAGCGGCAGGTTCGCCGCGGCGACCGCGATACCGTAACTGACCGCGGGAATCAGCGCGATGCCATCGGCATCGGCGCCCATCAACCTCGCCACGGCAGTCCGCAGCGGCTCGACGACTGCAAGCCACTCCGTTCCGCTGATGCCCCAGGGCCTCGCTTTCTGCTTGACAGCTTCGATTCCTGCTTCGGTGACTGCCCGCAGTTGCGGCGACATGTTGGCGCAGTTGAGGAATGCCACGTCGTCGGGCAAGTCGAACAGCTCGCGTTGCAATGTCAGGATTTCGCGATCTTTCTTGTTCATGAGGTCAACCAGTCCATTAAGTCGGCCCTAATCGCCGGCGCGACGAACCCTATGAACACCCACGAGCCGTCATCTCCCTGTCGAAAGCCGGCACGCCAGCCATAGTAGGTTTGCTCTTCGGTAGGTGGCGCGCAGGCCACCAGCAGCGCGGCCGGCATCAGTATCGAAACGAGAGCCTTCATCCTTTCAGGCAACGCTGCTGCCCGGAAAGTGCGGGATCGCGTCAATCAGCGGCTCCCAGGAGAGCTTGTGGTCGACCCAGATTTCCTTGGCAGGAGCGAATTCATCGGGTTCGTCGAGCGTCGCGGTCGTCACGTCAATGGTATTCGGCCATGAATCGCGTTGATACGTCAGCGCGGTCCCGCACGAGCAACAGAAAGTACGCACGACCGAAGGCGAAGACCTGAAGCGGGTCAGTTTTCCGGAGAGAAGCGTGAAATTACTCAAGCGCACAACCGTCCACGCGAGGGTCGGACCGCCGCTCGCGAGCCTGCATGATCTGCAGTGACAAAGGCTGAGCACCACGGGCTGACCGGTGATTCGATAGCGAATCGAACCGCAGAGACAGCCGCCTTCGTGTCCCCTGTTTTCAGTCATACAAGTGTCATTCCGGTTTCTACAAGTCGAAAGGGTGTCTATAGTTGCGGGGTCAAGGTTCGAGAAGAACCTCGATTGTCAGTTCACCATCAACCGCAAGAGAACGCAATGTATCATCTGCAGGCGACCATACTACACCGCATCTCCCGAACGGTCGCACAGTTGATGATTGCGACTTGTTGCCTCGTCAACGTCGCCTCCGCGCTCGACAGCACACCGGCACCTTACGATCTGTGGATCAGAAACGGGCGGGTGCACGACGGGACCGGCTCTCTGCCGATCGAGGCCGATGTGCTGGTCCGCGGCGATCGGATCGTACGAGTCGGCCCTGTCGAGAACGCCGATGCCAGGCGGGTTATCGACGCCACCGGCAAAATCGTCGCTCCGGGCTTCATCGACCTGCATGCACACGGCGATCCGCTCGATAATGAATCGTTCGCGAATTTCGCAGTTCAGGGCATTACCTCCGTGTTGCTGGGTCAGGACGGCAGCACACCCGGGTACTCGAGCGATGCCGGCGAGAACCTGTCCCTGCCTGAATGGATGGACAAGATCGGGATGGCGGCGTTGCAGACCAATGTCATGACGCTCGTCGGTCAGGGCACGCTGCGGTGGCAGGCAGGCGTCGGCGTTGCCGAATCACCGACTGCTCTGCAGACCGAGGCAATGCATTCCATACTGCGCGAAGGACTTGAAGCCGGTGCGTTCGGCATGAGTTCCGGTCTCGAATACGTCCCCGGCCGCTACGCGCACCGCGAAGAACTGGTGGGTCTCGCCGCAATCGTCGGCAGCGCCAATGGCATCGTCATGAGCCACATGCGCTCGGAAGATTCCGACAGGATCCATGCCGCCCTCGACGAGGTTTTCGCACAGGGCAAGCAGGCGAGAGTCCACGTATCGCATCTCAAGATTGTTTTTCCTGCAACGGCCGCAGAGGGCGGCGACGTCATCTCCATGCTGGAAGCGGCGCGCGCTCGCGGCATCAGCGTCACGGCGGACGCCTATCCCTATCTCGCGGGCTATGGCGACATGTCGTTGCTGTATCCGCCCTGGGCGAAAACGCGCACACAATGGGATCAGGCGCTCGCCACGAATCGCCCGAAACTGGAGCAGTACCTCAGCCGCCGCATCGAACGGCGTGGCGGCGCGGGCGCGATTCTTCTTGCTGAAGCGCCTTACATCAACAAAACGCTCGAACAGGTTGCCGCCGGCTTACACAAGCCGGTCATCGATACGGTGATCGACGTGCTGGGTTTCGGTGGTCCGAGCGCCGCGCATTTCAATATGCGGAAGGATGTGCAGGCACAGCTCGTTTCCTGGAAGCACACGGCGTTCTGCACGGACGGAGGACCCTCTCTGCATCACCCGAGATCATGGGGAAGCTATCCGAAAGTACTGGGAGAGTACGTGCGTGAGCGAAAACTGCTGCGCATGGAGGAGGCCATCCGCAAAATGACAGGCCTGCCCGCATCAATCGTCGGCCTGGCGGAGCGAGGTGAAATCAGGCAAGGCGGCTACGCGGATATCGTGATTTTCTCACCGGGCGAAGTGCGGAGTGCTGCGACCTGGTCCCAACCGGCACTGCCCCCGGTTGGTATCGATTTTGTTATCGTCAACGGCTGTATTCAGGTCGAAGGCAGTCGCATGACTTCGCGCGACTGCGGACGCCTGGTGCGGAAATCAGGCAAGAACCGGTCGCGTTCGCCTTGATCACGAAGCGGGCGCGGGGCGAACAACTGCGTCAATTTCCCATTTTTCGGACAAACGACAACAGCGCGTTTCCGACTTCGGTATTCTCCTTGAAACCGTCGAATGCTTCTGCGCCCGGCCCGTCCGCGAAAATGGGTACCGCTTCGCCGGTGTGATCCCTGCTCGACCACTGGTCCTCCGGTTCGCTCCAGCTGCCTCCGATCTGGAGCCCGCCGGTCTCGTGATCGCCGGTCACAATGACCAGGATGTCGCCGTGTTTGAGCGCGAAGTCCATGACGACCCCGACGGTTTCGTCCAGTGCCAGCAGGCTCGATTTCAACGCTGCCAGGTCGTTGTGGTGGCTGGCGGTATCGGTGCCTTCATGCTCGATCAGCAGGAAGAAGCCGTCGGGTGCCGCTGCCAGCCGGTTGATGGTCCAGGACGCGAGCCTGTGCAAGGGGATGTCCGGCGAGTCGCTGTCGAGTTCTCCGGAGCGAAATACGGCGAGCACCGGCCCGCTTCGTGCTGATTGCAGTTCGGCTGCGCTGCGAACCGGCAGGTAATCGCCGTCGCTTGCCAGCTGCTCGAGAGACGGCGCGCCGTCGTGGCCGAACCACTCCAGCCCGGTGCTGGAAATCACGTCGATTCCCTGCGCTACCAGCTGCCGCGCGATCTCGGGAGTGTCGCGGCGGTTCTGGACATGCGTGGCAAAAGCGGCAGGAGTGGCATCACCGAACTTCGCTGTGCTGACGAGACCGGTCGCGAGACCGCGGCTCTCGGCAACCTCGACCACCGTCGGATGTGCCACTCCGGCAGGATCCACACCGAGGAACCCGTTGGTCGTCCTGATTCCTGTCGCGTAGGCGGTTGCCGCGGCTGCCGAATCGGTCGCACGAGCACTGGCTGACGCGGTGGCGACCAGGCCTGCCTCGGACAGCCGGCCGATCTGAAATTGGTCGCCGCGCAGCAGCTTCGCCAGGGTGAAGTGCGCCGTGCCCATCCCGTCGCCCACAACCAGGATGATTCCCTGCGGTACCTCTTCGCCAGCCGAAGCCGATTGAACGATGGCGGCGGTATTACATGCGGTCGTCACCAGCAGCGCGGCGCCGCTCACGATACTTGACAGCAATTTCATGGCGGGCAATGTAACGGTCACGCCTCGCATTGTCTATTCGAATCGGCCACCACCTCGCACCGATTCATGCGGCGTTCATAAAACGGCCACGAAATTCAGCATCGATTCATGGTCAATCAACTCTAATGACGCCAAGTAAGTTCATTGCGCGAGAGGTTGTCGTCATGTTCACAAGAATCCGGCCCGGAGTTGCCGTGCCAGTCATAATTACAGGTGTGTTCGCAGCCTTACTCACTGTCGCAGCGTTCGCTGATCCGCAACCCGTACCCGCCGAAGATGACCCGCGGCAATCGACGACAAGACACTACGTCACGGGAGGCCGCACCAAGGCTAATTTGACGACGACGACAGAAGACGGGTACGGCGAACTCGTTACCACCGGTGAGCGTAGAAAGCCGGGCGCAACGAACGGGAGCGGCAAACCAGCCGGCGCCACACTACAGAGCTCGAGCAACGACTTCTGGATCTATTTTGCGGATGTCGTGCTGTTCTCGGACGACGACAACGACGGATATTACTACGGGATAGACCTGTTGTTCGATGCGGACACCTACTATGAAGTGGCCGATGTCTACGCGGTGCTGTACCTGAGCCTGGAAGGAGGCCCATGGAACGAATACGCCGCGACCGAGACGTTCAGTATTTTCGGAGCCACCAGCGACGACGAGTACGTGGTCGTTACCGAACTCGAAGCGGGCTATCCGACCGGCAGCTATGATCTGTTGATCGAGCTTTACGATGCCTTTGACGGCGCATTTCTCACCAGTCTGGGACCCATTGACACGTCTGAACTGGCCTACCTGCCGCTCGAAGACTTCCGTCACGACGACCCGAACTTCGACGTGCCGATCGGGCACAGCCACGGCGGCAGCGGCGCGCTGGATCTCGCGACCTTCGGCACCCTGGCTCTGTACGTCCTGGCGATCTGCCTCGCGCGCCGCCGCCGCTCTTTCTGAACACCACGAAAACACAGCCGGGGCGCCTGGCGCCCGCGGAGCCTGCAGCGGGCAACAAGGCATCAAGACACAAGGAATCAAGGCGTTACGCCGATCCTGCAGCCGGGACCGATTTTTCCCTTCTCGCCGTCCGCATGACTTTGCGGCCCCAGGCGGACAAGGTGTCGAAGTACGCGTAGAACGCGGGCACGACCAGCAGCGAGACAATGGAGGAGAAGGCCAGCCCGCCGATGATCGCCCGCGCCATCGGGAAGTACGGCGGACCGTCGCCGCCGACCTGGGTGGTGCTGATCGCCAGTGGCAGCAGGCCGCAAACCGTCGTAGCAACGGTCATCAGGATCGGGCGCAGACGATCGCGTCCGCCTTCGATGATTGCCTCATTGCGCGGCATTCCTGACAGGCGAAGATTGTTCACGCGATCGATCAGCACGATACCGTTGTTCACGACCACGCCGATGAGAATCATGATGCCGATCGATGCCATGAACGAAAATGTCGTGTCGGTGGCCGCAAACAGCAGGAACACGCCGAATATCGAAAACACGATCGAACCCAGAATGATCGAGAACGGAAACAGCAGCGACTCGAACAAAGCCGCCATCACCAGGAAGATGCAGGCGATACCGAGCAGAATGTTCTGCAACATCATCTGTTGGGTCTCGTCCTGCTGGTCGAAGCCCCGGCCGAATTTCCAGCTGTAGCCGGGCGGCAGTTCGAACTGGTTCATCAGGCTTTCGACCTGGGGCTCGACGTCGGTCATCCCCTTGTCGTCCGTCAAATTGGCGCTCAGTATTACAGACGTCTGCCGGTCTGTTCGATTGATGGTGTCCGGCGCGAAACCGGAGTCGAAATCGGCAACGCTGCGGAGTGTGATGCGCCGGCCTGTCGGTGTGTAGAGCGGGAGATCGGCAAGCTGGTCGACGCTTTGCTTGTCGCTTTCACGAAATGCCAGCCGCACCTCGACTTCGCCGGAGTCGCCGCGGAATTCCCGCAGATTCTGTCCGCGCATGGCAATGGCGATTGCGTCGGCGATTTCGCGAGTCGTGAGCCCGACGGCCGCGGCGCGAATACGATCGACGGTAACCTGCACCTCGCGCTCGCCGGATTCCGCATCCGAGCGGATGTCACTGAGACCTTCCACGCTTGACAGCATTCGCGCAATGTCGATGGCAAGGTTGTTCAATCGTTCTGTCGAATCGCCGGAAATCTGCAGGCTGAATCCCTCGCCGCCACCTTGCTGTTCGAATTCGAAGCTTGGTTTTCCGATTGCAATTTCCGGCATACCTTCGACGATGCCATCGATAACCTCGGTCGTCGACAGCGTCGCATCCTCTTCCTCGGTGAGCAGGAGGACCGTTTGTGCGGAACCAAGATCGTAATAGCTGTAAACACTGCGTATATTGAACTCTTCCTGGTTTTCGAACAGGAACTCCTCGATCCTGTCGACGGCACCCTCGACCTGTTTCAGCGGGTGCTGGCCCTCGATGTGGTAGGACATGTAGAGACGTCGCCCGGTGTCTTGCGGAAACGCATCGAACTTCACCATTTGCAGCATCAGCGGTAGTACCCCGATGACACAGATCAGGAGGACACCGAGCGCCGTCCACCATGGATGTCCGAGTATCCACCGCAGGCTTTGCACGTACCGCTTGGTCAGCCGTGCGATCCACGCGCTGTCACTGGCTCGCGGCGGCTGCGGTACCCTGGCCGCCAGCATCGGCACCAGTGTCTGCGCGATCAGCAGCGAAGCGACAAGGGCCACGATGATCGTGACGGAAACATGCGTCATGAATACGCTGACGTCTGTTTTGACGCCGAACATGAGCGGGACAAAAACGATAATGGTCGTTGCCGTACCGGCAATGACTGCGAGAGCGACTTCGTTGACGCCGGTGAGCGTCGCCTTGTAGGGTTCGTGGGGACTGTTGGCCCGGTGATGAAATACGCTTTCGACGATGACGACCGCGTTGTCGACCAGCATGCCGACGGCAAGCATCAGTCCCATCATCGTCAGTATGTTGAGACTCAGGCCGGCAAAGTAGATGACGCCGAGCGTGATCGTCAGAGAGAACGGAATACAGGCGGTGACAATCAGGGTTGTCGTGATCTGCCGTAGAAACAGGTAGAGCACAACAATGGCAAGCAGCGCGCCGATGAGGCCGGCTTCCAGGAGATCGGCCAGGGATTCACGCACGCTGTCGGCCTGATTGTCGAGGTCGAAGATATTGATCCCCTGCATCTGCGGCAATTGGCTGATTTTCCCGACTTCCTCCATGACCCGGTCTGTGACCTCCACCATGTTGGAGCCGGTGGACTTGCTGATCGCAACGCCGATCGCATACTCGCGATCCAGATGCCGTCCATAGTCCCGTTCGGGGCTGTGGAGTTCGACCGTGGCGACATCGCGCAGGCGCAGATTGTTGTCGTTGATGACAATGTCGCGGACCTGGTCGAGCGATGCGAATTCACCACGTGGCCGGACGCTGAAACGTTGGCCGCTGTCGGTGATGCGGCCCGCACTGACCGCAAAGTTGCTGCCCTCGAGCAATTGCCGCAGTTCATTGATGCCGACGCCGTGGGCAGCGAGCCGGTCCGAATCGAGCAGAATGCGTATCTCCTGGGGGTCGACACCCTCCAGGTCCACCCGGGATACGCCTTCTATGCGCTCGAGCGGCCGCTTCAACAGGCGATCGAGCAGTTCGTAACTGTCGGAAAGGTCGCGATCGCTGGAAATTCTGAGCTGCAGGATCGGCTGATCGGAAATGGAGCCGGTGAATATGATCACGCGCCGGATGTCGGCCGGCAGTTCGTGACGAATGGCATCGACCTTGGCGCGCGCCTCGATGCCCCGGGTGCCCATGCTCTGGTCCCAGTCGAATTCCAGAAAGATCTGCGACTGGTTCTCGCTCGAGGTAGATTCCATGCGCTTGACGCCGCTCAAAGTTGCGAGCGCTTCTTCGACGGGCCTCGTGATCAGCTTTTCAACTTCTTCCGGAGTCGATCCCTCGTAGGGAATCTGCACGAAGATCCCCGGAAACTCGATGTCCGGGAACTTCTCCAGCGGCAACAGCCGCGACGCAATAAGGCCGACCAGCATGCACGCGACGAAAATCACGGTCGTCGTGACGGGGCGGCGCATCGCGATTTCGGTATGTTTCATGGAGCGCTGCTGGCAGGCGCCGGAAGTTCAGCCGGCACCGGGCCGGTGGCGGGCCACCTTTTGCGATCGAGCAAAGAATAGACCACGGGAATCACCACCAGCGTCAATAGCGTGGACACCGACAGGCCGCCGATCACCGTTATGGCCATCGGCGTCCTGACTTCTGCGCCTTCGCCGATGCCGATTGCCATCGGCAAGAGCCCGAGCACTGTCGTCAGTGTTGTCATCAGAATCGGACGCAAACGTGCCCGTCCGGCTTCGAGAATGGCCTGTGGTCGCTCCATGCCGTCTGCGCGCAACTGATTGATCTTGTCGACGAGCAAAATGGCATTGTTCACGACGATGCCGGCCAGCATGATTACGCCGATGAACGCGACGACATTCACCGTGGTTCCCGTCAGG
>JBOHZD010000095.1:0-6251 GCA_050738315.1 Woeseiaceae bacterium | reverse complement strand
CGCGAGTACCTCGACCACCGACATGCCGGTGCTCTCCTGCAGTTCGGCAGGCGCACCGTCCGCCACTTTGACGCCGCGATCGAGAATGGCCAGGCGGTGGCAGCGTTCTGCCTCCTCCATGTAATGCGTGGATACGAGGATGGTTGTGCCCTTGGCCGACAGCTCGAAAAGCCTGGCCCAGAAATCACGCCGGCTTTTCGGGTCGACCGCACTCGTCGGCTCGTCGAGCAGCAGCAGTTCCGGCTTGTGCAGCACGGCGCAGGCGAGGGCGAGTCTTTGGCTTTGTCCGCCGCTCATCGTGGCGGCGAACTGGTCCTTCTGCTTGACCAGGTCGTAGTCTTCGAGGAGTTCCTGGATGCGCGCTGTCCGCTCCGCACGCGGGTAAGCGTAGATATCGGCCAGGAATTCCAGGTTTTCCCGCACGGTCAGATCGCCGTACAGGGAGAATTTCTGCGTCATGTAGCCGATCTTCGGCTTGAGCTTCCTGGCGTCGCCCGGCACTTCGAGTCCCAGCACGGTTGCGCCACCTTCGGACGGCGTCAGCAAACCGCACAGCATGCGAATCGTCGTGGATTTGCCGGAGCCGTTCGGACCGAGAAAACCGTAGATCCGGCCACGCGGCACATCGAGGTCGAGGTCGTTGACCGCTTGCAGATCGCCAAAACGTTTGCTCAGGCCGCGTGCCCGGATCGCGAGTTCTGCGGAAGCAGGCATCGTCAGTCGTCGTTCCTGAATTCGACTTCGACCGGGATGCCGTCCGGCAGACGTCGTTCCGCGTCGAGGATGTCGACCTTGGCAGCAAAACTCAGCCGCCCGCGGTCACGCTCGGTCAGTGCGAAATAAGGCGTAAACGCGGCGTCGCTCGAAACCCAGCGCACCCGGCCGTTGAGCGGCGTGGCCAGGCCGTCGACAAAAACGCGAGCAGTGGTCCCGGCTGCGACAGAGACGCGTAGCGCCTCGGGTACGTAGACTCGCGCGTAAGGTTGTTGGCCCGTGAGGAAGATCATCATCGGCTGCCCGCGGAGCGGCCGTTCGCCTGGCTCGAACAGTATGCTGTCGACGATGCCATCGGCGGGCGCGTAGGCACTGTGACGCCGCGCATCGACCTGCAACAATGCCAACTGCGCTTCCTCTGCGCGCATCGCATTCTCCGCCTGTCGCAGCTCCTCCACCGTCGTCCCTTCCAGCAATTCCTGCAGGCGCGCTTCCTGGAACTCGAGCTCGGCATTGGCCGTGTCGACCGCTGCTTGCGCCTGGTCGACCACTTCGCGCGAGGAGAGATGCTGTTCGAACACTTTTTCAGCGCGCTCATATTCGCGCCGGCGAAACTCGAGTTCACGCGTTGCGCCGTCCACGTTGGCTTGCGCCGCGACAATCTGCTCGCGCCTCGGACCGCGCGTCAATTCATCGAGACGGGCGCGGCTTTGCGCGAGTATCGCTTCGGCCTCATCGATGCGCGCTTCAATCCTTGCGGTGTCCTGTTGCACCAGCAGGCCGCCTTTCCTGACCGACTGCCCCTCGACCACTGCAAATCGCGTGATGGGCTCGGCATTTTCCGCCGTCACTTCCACGCGGTCTGATTCCAGAAAACCGACGACGCGGCGCTCGTTCGACTCGCTGCAGGCCTGCAACGTGACTGCCGCTAACAGCCACATTGCGACGAAAAGTACGTGACGCATCATTCGGCACCTGCCTTTCCTGTGTCAGGCGAATTCCTGATGGCCTGGAGTACGAGGTCGATGTGCGCTTCGATGAAGCGATCCGTATCCAGTGGGTGCTCTGGATCGAACACCAGCGACCAGGCCATCGCCAGCAGCACGGGAGAGACCAGCAGATGCGGATAGTCGTCGAGCGCGGACGCCCGGAATTCGCCCTGTTCCACGCCCCGCGCGATCAACTTGCGGAGTGCCGCCAATCCGTGAGCAACGACATTTTCCCAGTACCAGGCGGTGAGATCCGGATGTTTCGACCCTTCGGCGATCATCAGGCGGACGAGCACGCGTGCCGGAGATTTCGGCAGTTGCTTCGCAAACTCGAGGAACGGCCCACGCAAGTATTCTTCCGCGGACAGATCGGTTTCGTCGATGGCCGTCTGCAACGCGTCGATACGCGGCGCGACGAAACTCTTGATCACTGCCTTGAAGAGTTCTTCCTTGGTTTTGAAATACAGGTAGAGCAGTCCCTTGCTGACGCCGGCACGTTTTGCGACGTCGGTGACCCGTGTGGCGGCAAAGCCCTTTTCCGCGAAAGCAGCGAGGGCGGCCCGGGTGATCTCGTCCGGGCGATCTTCCTTGCGGCGTCTGAATCTCGGTTTCGGCACGGCCCCGCCTTAGTGACCCAATGGTCAGTTAGTATAATTAATGACCCACTGGTCAGCAAGCACAATATTCGCTCGGCTGGCGAAGATGGTAGGCTTTGCCCGCATGTTCACTTACCTCGATCCCACCGTCAGGGAGCGCCTCGTCAACGAGGGCAAGCTGGTTCGTATCGATGCCAACGGCCGCCCGTATTCGCCGGACCAGGTGCCGGCCGCCGGCGACAAGGTCATCAGCGTCCTCGGGCCGATACCGCTGCCGCTCGAGAAAAACGGCCGTACCTTCCAGGCGAACTGGTATGCGAGCGTCCGCCATACCGAGCTGTCCAAGGTCGAGGAACTGGCTGACGAGCTGCGGCAACGCAACGGCCAGCAATCGTTCGCGGTCCTCGCCTCGTCGATGGCCGTGAACAGCGCGCTGGTCCTGGGGAACCCGCCGTCCTGGAGAAACCCGCTGGTACGGGTTCACTCCAGTTGCCTGACCGGCGACGTCTTCGGTTCGGCGCGCTGTGAGTGCGGGCCGCAGTTCATGTCGGCCCTGGAGCGCATCGCCGGCGATCCGGCCGGCGGCATGTTGATCTATATGTCCGGGCACGAGGGCAGGGGCATCGGGCTGTGGGCGAAAGCCGCGACCTACGTGCTGCAGGACGCCGGGGAGAACACCTATCAGGCCAATCGCTCGCTCGGCTTGCCCGACGATTCGCGCGATTTCAGCGATGCTGCTTCGCTGCTGAAGTATTTCCTCGACGACCGCCCGTTCCGGCTATTGACCAACAATCCCAAGAAGGTCGCCGATCTTCACAACTTCGGCGTGCACAACATCACCGCGGTCAAGCACCTGAGCGGCGTGACCGACGCCAATCGCAACTACATGGCCGCGAAACGGGAGTGGGGCCATCAGCTGGATGACGAAGATCTGGACGTCAAAAAATGAACTTCGTCATTGGCGCCAGAGCCGCAAATTGTCGATGCCGGTTTCGAAGTCGGAACGAAAGGGATTGATGTCCAGGCCGCCGCGGCGGTTGTAGCGCGCGTATACGGTCAACTGTGCGGGCGCGCAGCGCTCTTTCAGGTCGACAAAAATGCGTTCGACGCAAACTTCGTGAAAGTCGTTGTGCCGCCGATAGGAAGCGACGTAGCGTAGCAGCGAACTCCGGTCGATTGCAGGGCCGCGATAGCGAACCAGGATGCTGCCGAGATCCGGTTGGTCGGTGACGGGGCATAAACTTCGCAACAGGTGGGAATGCAATGCTTCGGAAACGACCTTGTCGCTCGCCACGTTCAGCAACGATGGGTCGACAGACCGGGTGTCGCACTCGACATCGAGGGTGTCGATACAGATTCCCGGCAGGTCGTGGATCAACCCCGATACCGTCGCGGGACCCGGATTCAATGCAACATGGACTTCCACCGCTGCGCATTTCGACAGGTCGCCGGTGATAACTGCGGCGACTTCTTCGGTAGCGGCGAAGCGCGTCATCGAGAGCGAGTTCAGATAGAGCTTAAACGACTTTGACTCGATGAGATTCGGGGAATCGGCCGGCACGCGAATTACCCCGGTCGCAACGAGCGGTTTGCCACGCGGGTCGAGCCAGGTGATTTCCCAGGCGTTCCACAGATCGTCGCCATGAAACGGCAGGTGCTCGCCCAAGGCCAGCGCGCGACGCTGCTCCGCGCGCGGTATCGCGCACAGCAACTCCGGTGAGTAGCGCTCCGGATAATCCGTGGGTCTGCCCAAAAACATCTCTGTCACCAATGGGCGCTACTCGAGGCTCAAAATCAGTTCCCAGTGCCGGCTGCTGACGGGAAATACCGAGAGTCGATTGCCGCGTTGGGTGAGGGCGAAATTCGAGAAGCCTGGATGCGCCTTTATCTCCTGCAGCGTGACCGGGCGTTTCAGCTTGCGATCGAATGCCACATCGACGGCAAACCAGCGTGGATTGTCGTGCGTGCTCTTCGGGTCGTAATATTTCGAACGTGCGTCGAACTGCGTCGGATCGGGATATGCCTTGCTTGCAATCTTCATGATGCCGGCGATCGCAGGGACTTCGCAGCTCGAGTGGTAGAAAAACGCGTAGTCACCAGGCTGCATATTGTCGCGAATCATGTTACGAGCCTGATAATTGCGGATGCCGTCCCAGAGTTCCAGGCGAGTTTTCTCCAGGTCGTCGATGCTGTAAGCGTCGGGCTCGGATTTCATCAACCAGTACGTCACGTTGATTCCTTGATCGGGTAGTACACGGCAAATCGGAGCCTGAATTTTACCATGGGACGGTGCGGTGGTCGGGGTCCCGTGTGTTAACATGCGCCGGTTTTCTCGTGGTAACCGAGGTCGTGCACGACCGGAGGGTTTTTGAATTGGCAAACTTCCTCGCCAATATTTTCGGTTCATCTCCCGTCATGCCGTTGGAGAAGCATGTCGACATCGCCTATCGGTGCACGAGGGAACTCATCGAGTTCTTCCAGGCGGCCATCGCGGACGACTGGGACAAAGCGCGCGCAGTCCGCGCGGAGATCGAGTCGCTGGAACACGAAGCGGACGACCTGAAAAAGGAAATACGGTTGCATTTGCCCAAAAGCCTTTTTATGCCGGTTCCTCGGGAGGACCTGCTGGAATTGCTGCTCGTGCAGGACAAAATGGCCAATCGCGCCAAAGACGTTTCCGGACTGGTGTTGGGACGAAAAATGCAGATACCGCCGGCCATTGCCGACAAGTTTCTGGAGTTCGTCCAGCGCTGTGTGGATGCGGCGAAACAGGCGCGCAAGAGCGTGCGTGAGCTCGACGAGTTGTTTACCACGGGCTTCCGCGGCGCCGAAGTGTCGCTCGTATCGTCGATGATCGAAGAACTGGATCAGATCGAAACTGATACGGACGGCCTGCAGGCAGAATTACGTGCTGAACTGTTTGCAGTGGAAAAAACCCTGGATCCGATTCACGTCGTATTTCTTTATCGCGTCATCGAATTGACAGGAGAGATTGCAGATATGGCCGAGCGCGTCGGTCGTCGCCTCGAGCTGTTACTCTCCCATTAATAATTAGAACCAGTCCGGCGGGGAAATACATGGAAGCGGAGATTGTCTACGTCGGACTGGCGGCATTGTTCGGCATTTTCATGGCGTGGGGTATCGGCGCCAACGACGTCGCCAATGCCATGGCGACCTCGGTCGGTTCCAAGGTGCTGACCATCAAAAAAGCGCTCATCGTCGCCGGCGTGTTTGAGTTTCTCGGCGCGGTACTGGCCGGCGGTGAGGTGACCGCCACGATTCGACAGGGCATCGTCGACGCCGGGGCACTGCGCTATGAACCCAAGCTGCTGATTTACGGCATGCTGGCGTCGCTCCTTGCAGCCGGAACGTGGTTGTTGATCGCGTCGCGCAAGGGATGGCCGGTTTCGACGACGCATTCAATCGTGGGGGCTATCGTTGGTTTCGCTACCGTGGGCATCGGTGTCGACGCGGTGAAATGGGGGCAAGTGGGTACGATCGTGATCAGTTGGATCGTCTCGCCGCTCACCGCAGGAATTATAGCCTATCTGATTTTCGCGAGCGTCCAGCAACTCATTCTCGGACATCCGGATCCACTGGCCCGGGCGAAACGCTATGTGCCCGTTTACATGTTTTTTGCCGCGTTTACGATCACACTCGTAACGATTCTCAAAGGCCTGACACACGTGGGCCTGAATCTCACCGTTGTCAAAAGTTACCTCCTCGCCACAGGGATCGCACTGACGATCGCGATCGCCGGCGGTTTTGCCATACGGCGAATCCAGCCCGACAAAAAGCTCGAAAAGAAACAGCACTTCTATACCGTCGAACGTGTCTTCGGCGTGTTGATGATTGTGACGGCCTGCTCGATGGCCTTTGCGCACGGGTCGAACGACGTGGCCAATGGGATCGGCCCGCTGGCAGCCGTGGTCACGGTTGCGGACACCGGCGT
>JBOHZD010000094.1:0-8275 GCA_050738315.1 Woeseiaceae bacterium | reverse complement strand
ATGTCGCGCGTGATGAGCCCGGCGCGTTCCAGCGAGCCCGATGCGTTCGGCGATGCGCTGCACCAGGCGTTGAAGCTCCGCCGGGCTCGGCGCGGGCACGGGCACGAACTTGAGTCCCTCATGCCTTCATTGATTATCAGATGTACTACACTGAAATCGGTGCGACGCAATTTTGGTTTCGGGGGTCATGCGTGGCGGCGCTCGGCAATTGCTCGCTTGTAGTCGGAGACCGGCTGTTCGAGCCGGAACCGGGCCGGATTAGCGAGAGCGAAAGCAGCCACCTCCACCCGCATCTCAGGGCGTTTCTCGTCAATCTGATCAAGAACAGCGGCGGGGTGATCGGTACCGAAAGTCCTTCGACCGATTTTTGGTGGCCAGGATCGTCACCATCGGAACGGTTTACAACTGCCTCGCAGAGTTGCGGTGCGTACTTGCGAATGGCCACGATTCGCAGGCCGCCAGCGATGTCAGCCGTGCTCTCGCAGCGGGGAGGAATGAGTCATCGAGCCAGCCGGCTCTTACTGGCGCTGGCCGTGTGCCTGTCGCTGCGGGCGAATCCGGCGATGAGCGAAGTCGGTGCCGAGCGGGTCATCGACGAGATCATTGTAACAGCGACCCGGCGTGAAGCCGCGGCGCAGGATGTTCCACTGAGTGTCCACGCGCTGTCGGCCGCAGCGCTGGAGCGTCTCGGCGCGCACGAGTTTGTGGACTACGCACCGGCTGTTCCCGGTCTTTCCTTCACTCACGGTTCGAACGGCGAGAAACCGGTCATTCGCGGCGTCACCACTGACCAGTGGTTCGATGTGTACCCGACCGTCGCCTTGTATCTCGATGAAATGCCGATCACCCACGGCGGCGGCGGCGTCGGCCCGCCGTACAGTCCCAACCCGCTGCTCGTCGACATCGAGCGCGTTGAGGTGCTGCGTGGACCGCAAGGCACATTGTTCGGCGACAGCGCGATGGGCGGTGCGATCCGCATCGTTACGCGCAAGCCGGACCTGGCCCGTGCCGCCGGATTCGTCGATGCGCTGCTGACGTCGATGACCGACGGCGGCCTGGGCTACGGTCTGCATGCAGGCGTCAACGTCCCGGTCTCGCCAAAGCGGGTGGCGTTGCGTGCGGTGGCCTACCGGCGCGATCCCGGCGGCTACATTGACAATGTTCAGAGCGGCGCGACCGACGTGAACAACGACCTCGTGACCGGCGGTCGACTCGCGGCGACGGCCCGGCTGTCCAGCGACCTCACGCTAAGCGTAAAGACGCTCTATCAGCACCAGGAAACCGACGGCTCGAATTCCGAGCTGCCCATCAACGGGCCGCGGCGGCGCAGCGGCGTGCCGGAGCCACGGGCGGACGAGTGGACCAGCGTCAACGCGGCGCTGGAATACCAATTCGACGGAGCTGAGCTGCTGTTCAGCAGCTCCCGCGTCGACCGGCGGCAGGACACGAATGCGGATGTCAGCGCCTTCCTCTCGTTGTTTCTCGGTATCGACAATCCGATGACGGTCGTCAATCGCCTGGACTCGACGACGTGGACGCAGGAGTTGCGCGTGACGTCGGCCAGCGACAGACGCTTGCAGTGGTTGCTGGGTGCCTACCACCAGGATCGCGAGCGTTTCGTGAATCAGGATTTCCCGTCGCCCGGCTTCGACGCGTTGACCGGTGGCATGGCCGCGGCATTTGGTCTGCCCGATAACCTGTTCGTCCGGCGCGAGCGGGAAACGCTGCGTCAACTTGCCATGTACGGCGACCTGACCTTCTCGATCGACGACCGCTGGTCGCTGGGAGCCGGCGTCCGCTGGTTCGACTTCGAGCGTGCGTTCTCTGCCGACAATCGCGGACTGTTGTTCATTGCCGGTGCCGTCGTCGACGGCGCTTCGGCCGGCAATACGGGCGCGACGCCGCGACTCAATGTCACATACCGGCCGTCGGAGGAGGTCATGGTCTACGCGACCGCCGCCGAGGGTTTTCGGCCGGGCGGCACGAACCGGCCGGAAGGTTCGACGGAACCGGCCTGCGTCGCCGAATTGCTGACACTCGGTCTCACGGAGTTCCCGCCAGGCTATGACCCCGACAGCTTGTGGAACTACGAACTTGGTCTGAAGTCGGGCTGGCGGAACGGCCGCTTGCAGGCCGATATCGCCATCTACCGCATCGACTGGTCCGATCTGCAGACCGACAAATTCCTGCAATGCGGCACGATTTTCACCGAAAACGCTGGCGAAGCCCGCAGCACCGGCGTCGAGCTGCGGATCGATGTGATCGTTCTGCAAGAGACCCTGCTGTCTTTCGGCGCGGCGTACGTCGACGCACGGCTGAGCGAAGACGTGCCTAATCTGAACGGGGAAGACGGTGACCGGTTGCCGGCCGTGCCGCAGCTTACGGCTCATCTCGCCGTCAGCCACCCGTTCACTATCTTCGGTCGTGATGCTCGCGTGTACGTTTCACATGCGTTCAGCGGCCGCTCGCACAACGGCTTCGACGCTGCGACGAGTCAGAAACTCGGCGCCTATCACACGACCGGCGCACGGATAGAGGTAGACGTCGACGCGTGGTCGCTCGAGCTGTTCGGCCGGAACCTGTTCGACAGCCGTGGCGAGCAGTTCGTGCTCGATAACGTCCTGGGAAGCCAGATCGTTACGCAGCGGCCGCGGGTCGTCGGCCTGCGCGCGAACCGCGCGTTCCGGTAGCAGCGCGGTGAACTACGGGAGGCCCATTGCAGCACGCAGGGAACGGAACATCGGATGTTCGCGAAGCGGGTCGAAGATTGGTTCCGACGTGTGGTGGGCCACCCCGATAACGCGTTCGGCAACACCGCGTTCGAGCCATCGGAGCGCCTGTTCCCCATTATCGAGCAGGACATAGTTCGCCGCGATCCAGCCGGCGTGTCGCACGCCGAGATTCCTCTCTGCCTGGCTCAGCATCTCTTGAGCTCTGGATACGTCGCCCCGCAGCGCGTGACCGGCGATGGTCAGCATGCTGACGGCAATCGGATCGGCGCCGTTACCTGCGCCGGCCTGCACCGCGGCATCGAGCACGTCCTGCGGTCTCCCGAGCTCGATGAATGCGAGCCCGCGATTGTAATGTGCCAGCCAGAACCCCGAATCCACCTCCAGAACGTGGTCCCACTGTTCGATCGCCTCGCCATAACGGTGGAGGTTGTAGAGCGGCCAGCCCACCATCGTCTTGACGAACAGGTTCAGCGGGTCGAGTTGCTCGGCGCGACGCATCACGACCAGCGCTTCCTCGGCCCGCATGGTCGTGCGCAGCAGCTCGGCGTACGCCCGATTGACCATGCTCGAGTTGGGGTTGATGGCGAGGGCACGCTCGAAATGCTTCTCGGCCGCGTCCCAGTCCCACTGCAGCACCCGGATGAAACCAACGCCTGCCTGTGCCTCGGCCAGGTCGGCGTCCAATTCGAGCGCACGATCCGCTGCCTCCCTGCAGCGCGAGAACGGCAGCGTGCCAGACATGACGATCGGAGGCTGCCAGCAGGCCTCGGCGAACGCCGCATGGGCCAGCGCGAACTCCGGATCGATCTCAATAGCCTGCTGATAGTACTGCAACGCGTCATGGACGCTGAGACCGACGCGATTGAAATGGTAACGGCCTTTCAGATAGGCCTGTACGGCATCGGCGCTCGGCACATTCGCCTCGCGTGTTGTCGCCGTTTTTTCATCCGACGGTCCCGCCTCTTCGTTGAACCCCAACTCGATACGTTGCGCGATGGCCGACGCGACGTCGTGTTGCAGGGACAGGACGTCGCGCAGGCTGCTACGGTACGAACTGGACCACAGGTGATGATCGGTTTCACCGTGGATGAGTTGCAGCGTGATGCGTACGTCGTTGTCGACCCACAGCACCGAACCCTCGATGAGTGCGTCGACGTTGAGCTCGCGTGCTATATCGGGCAGGCGTTTCGACGTGCCTCGGTACTGCATTGCCGTCGTTCGGGAAATGACCTTGAGCTCCGGAATCTGGCCGAGCGTCGCGGTGAGCGCTTCAGTCATGCCGTCGGCGAAGTAGTCTTTCTCTTCGTTGCCGGTCAGATTCAGCAACGGCAGCACGGCGATGGAGCGAACGGACGATGCCGAGGCCTCCGGCGCGAACCGGGCCCGGTCGCGGGCGACGAACGCCAGTGCGACGACGATGACGACGAGCCCCGCGAGTACCGCGTGTAGCGGTCTTTTGAACACGGTTGTGCGTTGTCGATCCCTGTCTGTCGCCTCGTTTTCTCCCACAGGGAGTGGACCGTCGTCAGTCTCAATCAACCCGCCGACCGGTGCGACCAGCCGGTAGCCGCGTTTGGGTACCGTCTGGATTGCCGGCGGGGCATCTGCTTCAGTGTGGAGCGCCTGCCGCAGTTCGGCCACGCAGTTGTATAAACTGCCGCTGGTGACGATCTTGCCCGCCCACAGTTCTTCGAACAGCGATTCGGCACTAACCACCTCGCCGGGCCGCTGCGCGAGGTAAAGCAGCAGCTCCGTGACCTGGGGCCGCAGGCCGCGGACCGTATCGCCGTCGCGGATACGGTCCAGGTCCGGCTCCACAAGCCAGCCCCCGACAGTGAAAGACTTGATCGGACGAGCAGTCACCAGTGTCGCCGGCGGCGATCGCAGATCGGATGCTGCAAGTCTAGCCCATTTCGGAGAGCCCAAAGCGTTGGATCGACGCGGTGCCTTCGTGGGCTGAAGCAGAGCCCCTGAGGGAGCACAGTACATTTGAGACCGCTTCTAGTGTAGTGTCCCATAAATAACTAGTATAATTATGAGCGTTCCTATTGCTGGAGAATGCTCATGTCCCGCCCGGCAGTCCCGATCCTGCTCGACGACGATGAAAGATTGCAGCTTGTGAGGCTCGCGCAATCGCGCGCATTGCCGCACGGGCTGGTGCAACGCGCGCAAATCATCCTGGCCTGTGCCGATGGCGAACCAAGTAATGCTATTGCGAAGCGTCTGAAGCTGAATAAAAACACGGTCGGCAAATGGCGGCAGCGGTATCGGGAACTCGGAATCGAAGGCTTGCACGAAGAGTTGCGCGCCGGTCGACCCAGAAGTCTCGAGGACGAGCGGGTGGCGGAGGTCATCAACAAAGCACTGCAAACGCAGCCGCCGGGCGGCACCCACTGGAGCGTCCGCTCGATGGCCGAGCATACCGAGATATCGAAGAGCACTGTGCAGCGCTGGTTCAACCTCTTCGGGGTGCAACCGCATCGCCAGCGCCACTTCAAGCTCTCCAATGACCCCTTCTTCATCGAGAAGGTGCGCGATATCGTCGGCCTGTACCTGAATCCGCCCGACCACGCTATGGTGTTGTGTGTGGACGAGAAGAGCCAAATCCAGGCCCTCAACCGGACGCAGCCTATGCTGCCCATGGGATTGGGTTACGTCGAGGGCGTCACTCACGACTACGTCCGTCACGGTACCACCACCCTGTTCGCTGCGCTCGATATCGCCAACGGTGAAGTCATCACCCAGTGCAAGGCGCGACACCGGCATCAGGACTTCCTCGCCTTCCTGCGACACATCGATGCCAATGTGCCCAAAAATCTCGATGTGCATCTCGTCATCGACAACTACGCCACCCACAAACATGCCAAAGTCAAAGCCTGGCTGGCTCGCCGGACCCGCTTCCATCTCCACTTCACACCAACCTACGCCTCCTGGCTCAACCTCGTGGAGCGCTGGTTCGGTATCATCACCCAGCAGGCCATTCGCCGCGGCTCTTTCTCCAGTGTCAAAGACCTGGTGAGAAAAATCGATCTGTTCGTGGAACACTACAACTCCAGATCACGACCGTTCGTCTGGACGGCAACTTCCGAGTCAATCCTCGCCAAAGTGGAACGACTTTGCCTACTTACTTCCGGGACAGGACACTAGTTCCTTGTGGGTTTCCCGCCGCTTATCCCCAAGGGGCCTCGCGGTAGAACCAATTGCATTGGGGCGCCATCGCGCTTGATGTTGACAGTGACGGCACCACCGGGAGCACCATCCCGCGCCTTGTCCGCAAGCTCGATCACGTTGAATACTCGCATACCATCGTAATAGACGATTTCGTCGCCTACCCGAAAGCCTGCATCCTGTGCCGGCGAATCCGCCAGCACCT
Organism: Woeseiaceae bacterium; assembly: GCA_050738315.1. Taxonomy (GTDB): domain Bacteria; phylum Pseudomonadota; class Gammaproteobacteria; order Steroidobacterales; family Woeseiaceae; genus IDS-8. The sequence goes on along the minus strand of JBOHZD010000094.1, from coordinate 2,170 downwards.
CGGTAATCAGAATTGTGGTCGATTGCCCGGTCGCGGCGAGGTATTGCTCGTACCCGTAATCTCCCATGTCGTCGTGTAGCGCCTTTCGCGACGCGAGACGGCTGTCCATATAATGCAACTGCCCGCTCGCGGCCGGGTCGCGATAGCGTGCTTCAATCGCTGCCATCTGCAGCTCCGACTCTCGGGTCAGAATCCACTCGGCGCGCGCCGGTGCGAAGCCGGCATCGATCAGCAACTGTCGTCGATCAGCCGGTTCATCGCTGGGCGCAAGATCCGCCCATGCGCTTTGCAACCAATCTCCGTCGTCTGAGGTTGCTGCATTCGATTCATGGGCCGCCGCCATGCGCTCTACTTCGGATTGCAGTCGATCGATTTCGGCACGCAGCAATTGGTTTATCTCCCGCTCCTCCCGCAGCGTGCGGTAGATATCGTCGGCAGGGGGCTCGTAGCGCACAAGCTCGCCCGACGCGACGGCACCGCCGGCAGATCCGTCCGCTACCTCATCGACGAAGTCGACCGGCAAATACAAATACGATAAGGCGAAGCCTGTAAGGAGCCCGCTGCTGAGCGAGACGATGATTTTCCTCATGTTGCATCCTCTTCCAGCTAAGCGATCCACCCGAAGCTGATAATCTTTCCTGTCAACGGCGCTCCAATCGGTACTTCACAGGGGCTGTTTTCGATGAGTTCCGGAGTTCCGGTCTGGAATAGGAGCAACTTGCCGCGCAGATCACCGGAGCCCAGGCCCAGGCCGATGCCCGAATCGCCATCTGGGCCAAGAATAATGCGCTGCCGGAATCTCCAACGGCCGTCCACTGCGGCCACGTCGATTTTGCCCTTGATCTTCACGGTAGTGATCGGGGAATCCGGAACGAATGTGACGACGGCGCGATTCTCCTCAATGCCATCAACGAGCGGATTGCCCGTGAGCCAGATATTGCCGATATTGACGAACGTAACAATCTCGACGCCCCCCGGTAGCTCTTCAACGATCACGGGAGGGTTCTGCGGAGCGCAAAAGACGATGTGGCCCTCGAACTCGCTGATCCGGAGATCCGCGTACGCGGGGTTGCCGATCGCCCCCAAAACGAGCGTGAGGGCAAGCGCGGTAGCGACAGGTGCTTTGTTTTTCATGATCTTCCCCTTCCAGTTGTCAACAATCACTGATTTTCTTCGGCGGGTTCTGAAGCAGCCCCCGGGCGGCAACATGAATGCTGCCGCGCACTCGACACACTAGACGACGGGCGCTGCGAAGCCCTCACGGCAGCCCCATATTCTTCTCACTTTGATGCCACAACGGATACGTAAAGCTCTGCGCGCCGGCAAGATGATCACTCGCCGACCGTGCATGCCACTCGGCACCGCGCACGAGCTATCTGCGGCGAGGGATCGGCGGAAAATGCGATGAGCGGAAGAGCAGATCTTCGTCGCCAGTCGTCGGATTCAGGATGGTCGGTCGCTTGTCAAGTCATCGAGGGACGGGCCGCCTGATCAGCCGCCGGCGCGGCAGCGCTCGAACCCGTGGCGTTCGTACAGGGTTCGCACGCGCTCGTGATCGGCGTCGATTTCGAGATCGAGTGCCGCACAGCCGGAGTGGGACCACCTGAGCTCTTAAGCCGCGCTATGCGGCGCGGACACGCCGTGGAAACGCGTCAGGTGGGCTCTGGGCTTGGGCACCAGCGCCGCCAGGCGGGCGATAAAATCCATCGGCTCGAAGATCACGTGAGTGGTGCCGTCGCGATAAGGGGTCTTGAGGACGTAGCGAAGGTAACCGCCCTCGCTGAGCGCGAGCCGTTCTGAGGCGATCTGCGGACGGGCGATGTAGCGGGCCAGGCGCTCGAGTTTCTCCCGGTCCCCGCCCCTGGCCGAAACGCCCGCATGCAGCGAGTAGCCCGATGCTTCGCCACGTCGGCGACCGAGTGCTCGGGGTCCAGAGGCAGCGTTTGCAGCGTGAAGACTTTTTGTCCTTCGCGACCTCCGGTAGCGATGCGGTAGGTGATCGAGTACCCGAGCAGGCTATGGATGGGCCCTTCCTCACTCGGATCGAAGGCGAGCCAGGCGTTGTCCATGTCGCGCGTGATGAGCCCGGCGCGTTCCAGCGAGCCCGATGCGTTCGGCGATGCGCTGCACCAGGCGTTGAAGCTCCGCCGGGCTCGGCGCGGGCACGGGC
>JBOHZD010000093.1:0-3535 GCA_050738315.1 Woeseiaceae bacterium | reverse complement strand
GCGGTCGTCGTCACGCTCGTGTCCAGCCCCGAATTCCAGGCGGTCGAGATGCACGCCACCGTGTTCGGCAACGGCATTGCGGAGATGCTGCCCGTCGATTCAATCTCCATCGCCGGGCAATCGGCGGTTCTGTTCTCGACCGGCGGCAACCATCTCATGCTGATGCATCCAGTACACACATTCGCACCGGGCGATGACGTGACGCTCGAGTTCCACTTCGACAGCGACGGCCTGCTGACATTGACGTCGCCGCTCGAGGCCAGACAGGTCGGCGATGTTCGTTAATACCCTGGTGGCGGAGCTGTTCCTGTTGTTGCAGCGCGTGGTGCCGAAGCACCTGTTGACGTCCCTGGTGTGGCGCCTGGCGCGGGTCCGGTGGACGCCGGTCAAGAATTTGATGATTCGGAGCTTTGTGCACGTCTACGATGTCCGCGTGGACGAGGCCGCCCGTCCCGTCCCCGACGGCTACGCGGATTTCAACGAGTTTTTTACCCGCGAACTCGCGGACGGTGTGCGCGCGGTCGATCCATCGCCGGGCACCGTCGTCTCGCCCGTAGACGGCATTACCAGCGCCGCAGGCAGCATGGAGGGTCAGCACCTGCTGCAGGCGAAGGGAATTCACTACAGCCTGCACGATCTTCTGGCCACGGACGTTGCCGACGTCGCGTTGTTCGCCGGCGGGCAATTCGCGACATTCTATCTCGCGCCGTACCATTACCATCGGGTGCACAGCCCGTTGGCGGGAGCGCTGACCGCCGCGCGTTATGTGCCCGGTGATCTGTTCAGCGTCAACCAGGTCACGGTCGAACGGCTGCCGGGTCTGTTCGCGCGCAACGAACGCCTGGTCTGTCATTTTCAGACGAGCACGGGGCCCATGGTCCTGATATTCGTGGGCGCGATGAATGTCGGCAGTATCAGCACGCCATGGACCGGCACCCTGAGGCCGAAGAAGCGCGGTGTCGTGGACGATCTCAGGCTGGATCCGGCCGCCGCGCCGCTCGCGGTCGCCAAGGGACAATTGCTCGGATGGTTCAACATGGGTTCCACGGTCATCGTGCTGCTGCCGCCCGCGGCCTGTTCCTGGCACGAAAACCTCGTGAGTCAGGGCCGCGTGCAAATGGGCGAACCGATCGGACGACTGTTGTGACAGCGCAGGTGCACGATACCGGAACCTGGCGGCCGGCGTCGCAGGTGGAAACGGCCAAACGCCGTGCGTACATGCTTCTGCAGGCGCGCGACTTCTTCGCCGCGCGGCAGGTGCTCGAGGTAGACACGCCGGCGTTGTCGCGCACCGCGGCCAGCGATCCGCATATCGAAAGCCTCGAAGTGCGGCTGCAGCTCTCTCGCGAGAGCCCTTACTATTTGCAGACGTCGCCGGAATTCTGCATGAAGCGGCTCTTGTGCGCCGGCTATCCGAACATCTACCAGATCTGCAAAGTCTTCCGAGACAACGAAGCAGGCAGGCGGCATCAGCCCGAATTTACCATGGTCGAATGGTATCGCCTGGATTTCGGCCTGCGTGAAATCATGGAGGACACGATCGACTTCCTCAGTACGTTGATCGAGCCGCGGAACCTGCCGCGGTCGCCGCAGTTTCTGGAGTATCGCGACGCCTTTCTGCAATTCGCCGGAGTCGATCCGTTGGAGGCACCCGTTACCCGCCTGGCGGAAGCCTGCAATGCGGATGGCGAATTGACCGCGCTCCTGGGCGACCGGCGCGACGACTGGCTGGACCTGATCCTGGCCAGCCGGATTGCGCCGCAACTCCCGGCGGGACGCCTGACCGTGTTGTGCCATTATCCCGCGGAACAGGCCGCGCTGGCGCGGCTGTGTCCGGACAACGCTTCGGTCGCGGATCGCTTCGAGGTTTTTTTAGGCGAGCGCGAATTGGCAAACGGTTACGTCGAGTTACGGGATGCCACGGAACAGTCGAGGCGCTTCGAGAACGATCAGGCCATCCGGCGGACGCTCGAGCGGCCGGTGCGGTCGCTGGATCGTCGTTTCATCGCGGCGCTTCAGGCAGGACTGCCCGCTTGCGCCGGTGTTGCAGTCGGTTTCGACCGCCTTCTGATGATCAACGAGACGACGGATGATATCCGGCAGGTACAGACCTTTGCTTTCGATGAGAGTGCAAGCGAATGAATGACAATTCCGAAGTTGACTTTGAGATGCTGGATCGTCAACTGATCGCGCTCATCGGCGACGAGCATGACGCGCTCGCCAATACCGCCAATTTTGTCGCGCTGTTATTCGGCGCGCTTCCCGACATCAACTGGCTCGGGATCTACGTATTGCGTGGCAACGAACTGGTGCTCGGCCCGTTTCAGGGAAAACCGGCCTGCATCCGGCTGCCGGTCGGCCAGGGAGTCTGCGGCACCGCGGCCCGCGAATTGCAATCGCTGCGGGTCCGGAACGTGCAGGAATTTGCCGGTCACATCGCCTGTGACCCGGCGTCGAAATCCGAGGTCGTCGTGCCGCTGGTCATCGACGGCCAACTGGCCGGCGTGCTCGATATCGACAGCCCGCGGTACGGCAGATTCAGCGCACGCGATCAGCGAGGACTGGAATCCTTGTGTGAAACCTTTACCGCATCCCTGGCAAGCAAGGGGACGACGGCAAGCGAATTTATTTGACCCGTGACACGTAGTTCCCGGATCGCGTATCGACGCGGATAACCTCGCCCTGTTCGACGAACAACGGCACGCGTACGACGGCGCCGGTCGAAAGGGTTGCGGGTTTGACGCCGCCGCTCGCGGTATCGCCGCGCACGCCGGGGTCGGTTTCCACGATTTCCAGTTCCACGAAGTTCGGCGCTGCCACGGAGAGCGGCACGTTGTTCCACAGCGTGACCTGGCAGAGTTCCTCGCCCTGCAGCCAGTTGCGTGCATCGGCGACGGCCTTTTCGTCGGCCGCAAACTGTTCGAAGGTGTCCGGCACCATGAAATGCCAGAACTCGCCATCGGCATACAGAAACTGCATGTCCGTATCGACCACGTCCGCCCCCGGCAAGCTGTCCCCGGATTTGAAGGTCCGGTCGATGGTCCTGCCCGTTTTCAGGTTCCTGATGCGGACGCGGTTGAACGCCTGTCCCTTGCCCGGCTTGACGAATTCATTCTCGACGATGACGCAGGGGTCGCCGTCCATAATGATCTTGAGTCCGGCACGAAATTCGCTGGTGCTGTAGTTGGCCATCGCTCCGTCCGGGCCGCCGATTACCGTGACCCGTTGTTTTTCCCTCTGTTTTCGCTTGGCGTAGCCCGCCTGTGGGCATCGCGCAAACCGGCTATGATACCCGTTGGTCAGCCCTGAAAACAGGCATGGTGCCGGGAGGTCGACAGGGTGAAAATTTCGCCGGCGCTCCTATAATTTGATACCCGTCACGGATTTGCAGGACGCGGAACGACTAGTCTGCGTGAGTTGAAAAGACTGCCGATGACCGCGTCCTGCTGTAAAGTCGAATCGCTTGCGGCTTTCAACTGATTCGGCAGCGTGCACATCCTGCTGGAGCGAACCCGAACCCGTGCGGGACTCGGGC
>JBOHZD010000092.1:0-4011 GCA_050738315.1 Woeseiaceae bacterium | reverse complement strand
GCTCCAGTACCACCGGCAGACGCGCCGTTCTTCACTCCCGTCGTCGGCGCTGATCCAGGTGAAGGCATCGCGGCGAAACGCATGCGCATACGCGGCCAGCGCGTTGCACTCGGAGAAGCCGCGCGGTGGCCGCGACAGCACCCAGTCGGCGAGCTCAACTGCCTTTTTCCTGCGCGACCAATCGCGAAGCTCTGCATAAAGCCAACGCGGGAACACAAACGGGGGGTGCTGCATGAAGTCGTAAGCAGGCTGCCAGCCCAAGAAATCTGCCGTCGGTCGCGTCCACGGCCAGTGCCGCGGCAACTCGCCCACGGGGCGCATGTAGACAAGCGGCAAGCCGCCCGGAGCCAGGTCGTGCGGTGACGTCGGCCGGACGAAGATGCAATCGGAGTCGACATGGCAGATCAGATCGGCGTCGGTCACTTCGTCCGCATGCAGTTTCGTAACTTGCTGGCCGAGGTAGTCATCCGGATAGTTTGGGCATATCTCGAGACGCATACCTGACGGCAGAGGTGGCCAGCGATTCAACCACGGAACGCTTCGTTCCGGGATTGCGAGGATCACGACCCGAAAACCGCTGCAATGCTGCTCGATCGATCGAAGACAGTACTCGAGCCACGCGAAATCGCGCCAGTAGCTGCGGATTAGGATGTCGCAGATCACCGCGGTAGCGTCTCCTCAAGATTGGGGTTTGGGGGGATCCCACGCGACAGCAAAGCGTGATACCGTTCCCTAGGATATGCTGAAAGCTGCACAAATTGCCACGCCTGCGAACGCGTCGGCAGCGGTCGTAGCGCCGAGATCCGAACTCGAGAACGTTCTCGCAGTGCCGTACGTGCAAGCAGCATTCATTCCGCCGGCGCCTCGCGCGGCGTGGCAAGACGAGCTCGATGCCGCGGTCGAGGCCGGAGAGTTTCGGGTGCCGCGTACGGAGCTGGCGGGAATCGGCATCGACATCATCGCCACGTGGCTCGACGGCAATCTGCCGCAGCGCTCGATTTCCCGCGCGACGCGCGATGCTTTGCTGTCAGACCTCATCGACCTCATGCACTTGCAGGCAGCGATCACCAACACGGCGACCCTTCGGGTGCGGATCCTTACCGCCGCGCCGGATCGGCGTTGCGGGTTCCATGTCGACACCGTGCTCCCGGGGTTGCCGACGTGGGGTTTGTTCCGAGTGTACAACGGCGTTGGAACGAATTGGATCGACGCTAGCGCGGTGGAGTCCATGCAGGCCTTCTACGCGTGGCTGCACGATCGTGACCGCATCGTTCGGAGATTTGCCCACGATGCGGCGGAGCGCGATGCACGCTTGGAGATTTTGGATTGCCATCCGGAATTTCTCGTCGACTCGGCGTCAATCGAGTACATTGCAGCCGGAACCACCGTGGTATTCCGCCATCTGGATGCCTGCTATCACTGGCAGGATCACTCCCCACAGCTGGCGTGGATCCATTGCTCGCCGATGGCGGGCGAGCCGCGTCTAGTAGTGAATGTCAGCGCGTCGCATCCTGGCGTTCAATTGAACTCGTAAGCCAAACCGAGCAAGCCGGGCGCCTGGAAACCGGGATCGAGCTCTTCGATTAACAACCGCAACGTTTCGCCCGCCCGTTGAGGGCCGTGGTGGGCTAAATACCAGCTTCGCGGGTGAAATGAGCCGTTCAGGCAATGGCTCGCGGCGCCGGTCACTTCTTCTTCGCGGTCGAAAAACACTCCCGTCGCCGGCTGCACGTACTTCCACCCGCCCAGGATCGGGCGATGAACGAGCAACGGCACGTCCAGGCAAAGGGCTTCAGTGAGAATCCGTGGCGAGGCGTCAAGCTCGTTCGGCACGAACAAAAAACGGCTACGAGCAAGCACCTGTAAGAAACGCAGATACGGCAGCCAACGCCAAAACGTCAGGCCGCGAACGGCGTCGATCGCGTCCGCCGAGACTCCGATGACTAAGCCGCGCAAACCCAACTCACCGGACAGCCTTGATAGACACCTGTTAGCAAGCGACCAATTCTTCGTTTCCATTTTCCAAGACTGGTTCGCGCCCACGTAGATGAAGTCGAACCGAGGCGAGTCGACGGCATCCGGTCCCAGGCGATCCTTCGCAATGACTGTCGGGTCGGTGAAGTCGGAATAGGAAAGCAAAACCCGCGGGCGCTCCGGCGGCAAGAATCTCCCCGGCTCGCGAAAGCAGTGGCACCAGCCTTCACAGACGCCGCCGTAGTCGAGCGGATCCGCGCCGGCATCGCCTGGAAAGGTCATGAAGCTGCTCATACCGATGAATCGTGTGCCCCGCCGGCGGTAATCGGCAAACAAGTCTCGCCTCGAGGGAGATTGGATAGGAGCATGCAGCACCATCCAATTTGTAGGGCGTCGCTCGCCGTCGACGACGAACATGAAGGGCCATTTCGTCGTCGTAGATGTCCCAAAGGGCGTGCGGGCGCTCATGCCTGCCAATCGGGCGGGGATGACTCGCCCGGTGGGCGGGGAGCGACTGCCTCGCCGTCCGCAGGAAAGTTATTGACAAGAGAATTACATTGAAAGCGCATATACTTGTTATGCCTACTCCTGCCGTCAAGGAGAAACCCATGAAAGACAAGCCTAGTGCAAAACCCGCCCACTCACGCGGAGAATCGACAGCATTCTACGACGAACGCAATACCCGCACCCGCATCGACGTGTTCGCCGAGCTCACTCCGACCGCGCTCGCCGCCCTGCGCCAGTTCTTTCGGCGCCTCGGTGCGGCCCACTATGTCGACGAGGTGCTGCTGCCGACTCTGGAGCTCGGCGAGGCACAGATCTTCTGCTCGGTACGGGACCGGCCGTGGCCGCCGTGGGGACTGAGCGGACGAACCGTCAGCTCCGTCTGTGAGATCCATTCTGTCGGCCCCGAGTCCTGGGCCATCAGCCCCATCTTCATGGCGGAGGAAGACGCTACCAACATTGGTCTCGCGTGTGCTCTCTACAAAGAGGTTCTTCAAAGCCTAGCCGTCAGTAAGACCGCCGAGGTCTGCTACCTCGCGGCGGAGGGCTCGTTGCTGGCCGATTACGTGCTGCGCGCCACTGGCTTCCACCGCGATGAGGACGTCGTTCTCACGGAGCGCGCGCGTTACCTCACTTATAGGGCGCTCGCGGCTGATCTGCTCGGGCACTTGGGGCTCGACGGTATGTCGATTCCGGACTTGCTAGCGCAGGACTTTTCGGACGACGTGTTGACGAGGAACGCACTGTTTCACCAGACCATCCAACTTGCCGCGCGAGCCGCGCTGATATCCGAGTACGTCACTCCCGAGATAATCTGGCTCGACCGCGGCGGTCACGCTTCGAAGCCTGGCGGCGTGCCGGGAGGTACCGGCATCCATCGCGGTACGGATCAGTTCGGACTGCCCGGCGAATACTTGCCGTATGTTTCCCTCAGCAGTTTTCTCGGCAGTGTGCGCACTTCGATTCTCGAGCAGGTGTTATCCCGCGAACGCATGTTCGCGCCGGCGACGGTTCATCCGGAAGGTAGCGACCGCCGAGTAGTAGACGACCGCATGCGCCGCGCACTGACCCTCGAGAACGCCGAGTTCCTTGGTTCGGAGTTCACCGACGGGCTCAAGGGCGCTCTACCAGGAGCCCTGAAGCGCTTGGGAATGAAAGGTTTCGCAGTCGGTGATATCGAGGTGCAAGTAACCGCATCCGGCGACGGCGATTACTATCGGATGCACCGCGATTCCGACAACACGTCCACACGCGAGCTTTCGTTCGTGTACTTCTTCCATCGTGAGCCGCGCCGATTTTCCGGCGGAGAGCTCCGGCTCTTCGACAATCGCCGTGTGAGCGGAACAGCGCACGCCGATTCCTCGCAACTGTTGTCGCCGCGTCAGGACACACTCGTAATTTTCCCGAGCCGCTTTCCGCACGAGCTTCTGCCTGTCCGAGTGCCGTCGAAGGAATTCGGCGATAGCCGTTTTACGGTAAACGGGTGGATCCATCAGGCCAAATAGCGCTGGCCAACCGAGAGGCGCCCTGTGT
>JBOHZD010000091.1:0-2009 GCA_050738315.1 Woeseiaceae bacterium | reverse complement strand
CCTACGGTTCAGCGTTCAGGAGCGTTGTCGCATCCAGCACGTAGATGTCGCGCAGGCCGTTGCCCGGTGAGCGGATACGCTGGATCAGGGCATCGAAAGTAAGCCTATTTTTCAATGGAATGGAGCCAAAACCTCGATTACTGGTAAAGAAAAACAGGTCGCCCTGAGGTGACATCCGTGGTGAAAACTCCCATGCCTCGGAATTGATCGGAGCGCCGGGATTCACCGGCTTGGTCCAGCCATCGGGCCCCTGTCGAGACAGGTACAAGTCGTAACAGCCGAGCGCGTCGCCGCGGTCCTTCGCCGCGATGACCCAGCCGGATGCCGTTCGCTCGATGGTCCAGATGTCGGTGTCGGTGCGTGGAACGCCATCGACCGGCCGTGCCGAGACGAAGAAAGCGTGCGTGCCGTCCGGGCCGAAAACGAGGTCGCCATCCGGATATTGACCGGAAAACGACACAGTCGATGGACTCGTCCACCCGTTACCCTTTCTTTCGATGAAGACGATCGTGTAGAAATCGAACGAGGGAGTATTCTTGAGGAAATAAAGCGTGTGGCCGTCCGGCGACAGCGTGGGATGCGATTCATCGTCACCCGTCGATACGAGTCCGGGGACCACCAGCCGGGGCTCTGCGCCGGCTTCGGGAAATACGCTCGACCATCGATCGTTGTCCGCCGCCTGCGCAGTGGAACAGGGTGCCGCGACCGCGGCGCCCGCCAACACAAGGATGACGTACTGAATTGTCGACATGACCGGTAATCTCCCGCCCATACAAGTCGTTCCAGTATGCCAAGCCGGGAGCGGCACGGGCTTTCAGAATCTTCAGGTGACGGGCTCGATGCGCTGCAACAGGCTGCGAATGTCCGCCTTGCGGACCCGCGCGCGATATTCGGAGGGCGTTCTTCCAAAGACATCGCGGAATGCAGAGGAAAAATGCGCGTGGCTGGAAAAACCGAAACGCAGTGCCAGCGCCGTAATGTCGTCTGTATGGGGCAGCTCCGTCAGTGCACGCGCGAGGCGCAGGCGCCGGTGATACTGCGAAATGGGAATGCCAACGCTGCGGCGAAATGCATCGGTCAGGTAGGTCGGAGACGCGCCCAGTTGCGCGCCGATGTCCGTGAGCGACAGCCGCTGGTCGCAGCTCGAAACGATTTCCTTGACGGCGTTGGCCAGTTTGCTCTCGTTATTGAATCGTGCGGACCGCGCGCCGGCGTGAGCAGCGGTCACGGCGAGCAAATCGACCACCGCTTCTTCAATAACGCCTTCGTCGAGCAGCGGCGTACGCGCTCCGTATCTCGCGAGTGCGGCGGCGGCCTGTTGCAGCCGCGGGTCGGATGGCAGCACGCGCTCCGCGAAGCCGGGTGCCCTTGCCAGTTTGTGGATGTCACACGCCCACGCCGATTTCAGCAAAGCATGTCCCGGCGTCAGCAAGAGTCCGTCGACATCGCCAATACCGGGATGGCTGTCCTGCGATTCGTCTCCGGCGGCGATAAAAAGAATCTGGTTGGCGTTCAACAGCGAGACCGTGGCTCCCAGGTGCCAGTTGAATACGCCCGCCAGCGGGAATAGCACCTGGAACTGCGGTGTATGCACGACCGGCATCGGTTCCCGCGACAAGCCTGCGACGGAAATGCCCTCGACCCGCGCCAGATCGCTATGCAGTACCGAATGTCGTCCTTCGACCGGTTGACGATTGCCGAATCTGGAGTCGAATCCCGAAATGTTTGTGGGCGAACGCAATATCCACGGTCCTCCGCGGGTCCTGACTGCAGGTAATGCATCGGACCCGCGCGGACACGATTCGATCCATCCCGGTCGAAGTCCAGGCGAGCCCGCGCGCATCGCCGCACCCGCGGACTGCCGGTCCGGAACCCGGCAAGCTGGCGCAAACTCGGCGGGCTCAAGTCTTCGCGGGCATCGCCGATACAGTAAAGGGGCGGCAACCACGCGGGCCCCACTGCGGGAGAGCAGGATGCTGGTGTTTCTGGGCTACGCGATCGTCGTCGGA
>JBOHZD010000090.1:0-2490 GCA_050738315.1 Woeseiaceae bacterium | reverse complement strand
CGTAGCAAAGTAACATTCCGCTACGGAATACGTAGCGCATGTGTGGGTGGCTTATGCGACAAGGGTTTCAGAGCCTGAGGATGCGGCCGACTTCGAAGGGCATGGCGGCGATGCTGGACCTTTGCGGGCGCCGTTGGGCGCTTCGGGTGGTGTGGGAATTGCGCGGCGAGCCGCTGAATTTCCGGGCGCTCAGGGACGCCTGCGGCCGCATATCGCCCAGCGTATTGCAGCGCCGGCTGCATGAATTGAGGGGTTTCGGCGTGATCGAGGCCATTCCGCGGCTCGGCTATCGCTTGAGCGCTCGCGGCGAGCAGCTGTTTCCGATCCTCGCGCAACTGGACAAATGGGCGGGCAGTCGGCCGGAATGACCGGACAGCGCGTTACAAAATACCTTACTAAAAGTCTCTAATTAATTGTTTTTATTGCTTTGATGCCTTGAGAATCCGGGCTTTCTGGCGCTGCCAGTCGCGCTCTTTGGTGGTCGCGCGCTTGTCGTGCTGCTTCTTGCCTTTCGCGAGCCCGACATCGAGTTTCGCGCGCCCGCGGTTCCAGTGCAGGTTGAGCGGCACCAATGTGTAGCCCTTGCGATCGACGGCGCCGACGAGGCGATCGAGTTCCTGACGATGCAACAACAGCTTGCGGGTGCGCGTCGGGTCCGGATGAATGTGCGTCGATGCGGTGCTCAGCGGCGTGATGTGCGCGCCGAGCAGCCACGCCTGGCCGTCCCTGAGATGCACGTAGCTCTCCGTCAACTGCGCGCGGCCGGCGCGCAGACTTTTCACCTCCCATCCTTCGAGCGCGAGCCCGGCTTCGAACGTATCCTCGATGAAATAATCGTGCCGCGCTTTTTTGTTGACGGCGACGGTGCCGGATGCTTTCTTTTTGTCGTCCGATTTGCTCATCGAGGATCAGGATTCTGTGTGACGGGATGAAACGGGGCGGGATTATACGGGAGTTGGTTGTCAGGGAATTGCAATTACTCCAGAATCGCGGCGGCAACGGGGCGGGTCGGGATGTTTAAGGAATCAGGGGCTGCAAAAGTGCGACGGGTCGCCCGCAGGGCGGGCGCCTGCAAGGTGCTGTCGAAGCGCAGAACGGCGGTGGCGCATGCGTAAGGTCAAGCGCAGTGCGCTGGTTCCCCATACGGCACAGGAAATGTTCGAACTCGTGGACGACGTCGAGTCGTATCCCGAGTTCCTGCCGTGGTGCAACGACGCAACGGTCAGAAGCCGCACCGACGACACCGTCGTCGCAACGCTCGAACTGCAAAAGGGCTCGGTCAGCAAGCACTTCACCACGCGCAATACGCGTCTGGAGTTCGAGGCGATCGATCTCGCCCTGGTCGACGGTCCGTTCCGGCACCTGGATGGCGGTTGGCGCTTCCGCGAGATCAGCGGTAACGGCGGCAATGGCTGCGAGGTGTCGCTGGAGCTGGAGTTCGAGTTCGAAAACAAACTGGTGGATATGATGTTCGGGCGCTACTTCGAGGACACTCTCGAGGCGCTGGTCGACGCATTCACGCAACGCGCCAACGCGAAGTTCGGCTGAACCGCCATGTCGGGGCCGGCACGGGGCGCATTGCGCGTTGAAGTGGTGTTTGCGTTACCGGACCGGCAGGTCCTGATCGCCGTGGAACTCGACCCGGGGGGGACGGTGGCACAGGCGATCGAAGAATCGTCCATTTCCGACGCGTTCCCGGACTACGATCTATCGGCTTGCCAGGTGGGCATCTGGGGACAGGTCGTCAAACGCGATCATGAACTCCGCGACGGTGACCGGGTGGAAATCTACCGGCCCCTGTTGATTGATCCGCAGAAGGCGCGCCGCCAGCTTGCGGCGGAGGGTAAATCGATGGGGCGTGCACCGGACAAACCGGGCCGGAAGTAACCCTTACACGTCCGGTTCGAGTGTCTGGTCCTTGCGTATCTCGCTCACGACATTGCCGTCGAAAATGATCGTGACCCAGCGCTTGAAGGTCGGGTCATCGCGACCGATTCTGAGATAGTAGACGTAGTCCCAGCGCTCCTCGTGAAACGGATCGTCGATCATCGGCGTGCCGAGGAGGAATCGCACCTGGCTGCGCGTCATGCCGACTTCAAGCTGCTCCAGGTCTTCGTCTTTCAGCAGGTTGCCCTGCGACAGCGATGCCTGGTAGACACAGCCGGACGTCAGGGCCAGAAACAGAACCGAAATCAACAGCGTTCGCATGAGGCAACTGGCTCAGGGTGTGCGGGACGGTGCTGCTGTCAGTGGCGCCGCAGCGCGAACTGCGGTGGAGCAACCCTCCCAACTGGGTCATAATAGGCGCGAATGATACCTGCTTGCCGGCAATCGGGATAGCTGCGCCGCCACGAGAGAAATTCGCCCATGTTACAACGTCAGGAACTTCGAAAAGCGGGCCTCAAGGTGACGCTTCCGCGTTTGAAGATACTGGAAATCCTCGAACGCAGCGCACAGCGACATCTGAGCGCGGAAGACATCTATAAGGAA
>JBOHZD010000089.1:0-9642 GCA_050738315.1 Woeseiaceae bacterium | reverse complement strand
GCATTACATGGAGGAGGCAGAACGCTGCCACCGCCTGGCCATTCTCGATCGCGGCGTCAAAGTGGCGGACGGTGCGCCTGCCGAACTGCAGGAGAGCACCGGCATGTCGGTGGTCGAGGTACTCGCGGACGATCTCAACAAGGCGCAAGGGGTCTTGCACGATCTGCCGGAGGTCAAGAGCGTCACGCAACTGGGCGTCCGCCTGCGTGTGCTGATTCCGCAGGAAGTCGCCGACCCGCTCGACCTGATTCGGAAGGCCTTGGCCGATGGCGGCATTGCGGCGGAGTCGCGGGCGGTCGGCGCTTCGCTGGAAGATGTTTTCGTTGCGGCCACGCAAAAGGACGGGCCGCCGGAGAGTCAATCATGAACGCGCTGATTCGCCTCGTTGCGGTCATGCGCAAGGAATTCCTCCAGCTGCGCCGCGACCGCATCACGTTTGCGATGATCGTCGGCATCCCCATCGGGCAGATCCTCCTGTTCGGCTACGCGATCAACATGGATGTCCGCAACCTGACCGCGGCCGTGGCCGATCAGGCCCATACCCACCTGTCGCGCCAACTCGTGTCTCAATTGCGAGAGACACAGGTATTGAACATCGAGCGCTCGGTCGCGACACCGGAGGACCTCGAGCAGCTCTTGCGCGCCGGCGAGATATCCGTCGGGGTTCATATCCCGCCGGACTTCGGCAGGCGGGTCATCGAACGCACTCGGCCGGCGGCGCATATACTCGTCGACGGCGCGGACCCGACGATCCTGGGCGTCGCCAACCAGCTCGCAACGATGCCGGTCACTTTCGATACCTGGGAAGCACGGCAAAGGCCGGTCCCAACGCTCGAAATCCGTCCTTATTACAACCCGGAGCGGCGGACGGCGGTGAACATCGTGCCGGGGCTGATCGGCGTCATTCTCACCTTGACCATGATGCTTTTTACGGCCGTGTCCATCGTGCGCGAACGGGAGCGAGGTAATCTCGAACTGCTGATCAACACGCCGGTCAGTACCGCGCAGCTGATGGTCGGCAAGGTCGTTCCCTACATCGCGATCGGCTTGTTGCAGCTTGCGCTGATCGTCGGCGTCGGCCAATTGCTGTTCGATGTGCCCATTCGCGGCAGCATGCTGCAACTGTATGTTGCGGCTTCCGCATTCATCGCCGCCAACCTCGCGCTGGGACTCTTTGTCTCGACGGTGGCGAAAACGCAATTCCAGGCAATGCAGGTCACGTTCTTTCTGTTGCTGCCGTCCATACTGCTGTCCGGTTTCATATTTCCGTTCGCGGGCATGCCGAAGGCCGCCCAATACCTGGGCGAAATCCTGCCGATCACGCATTTTATCCGGCTGTCCCGCGGTATCATGCTGCGCGATGCGTCGCTGCTCCAATTGAGCGAGGAACTGCTGGTCCTGGTCGTGTTTGCGGTCGTTGCAATGACGGGCGCCATCCTTCGATTCTCGCGACGGCTGGACTGAAACACCCGTATCGCGCCGCGGCTGTCTGATTTGCTATATTGACAGTGCATCCGGCCGCGCCGCCGAATTCAGAACGTCGGAACAATCATCGAGGTGTGTCATGGACAAAATCTCGCAGATCCTGTGCGTTATCGACCCGACCGGCGAAACGCAGCCGGCCCTCGAACGCGCCGCGTGGGTCGCCCGCAATAGCGGCGCGGAACTCGAACTGTTCATCTGTTACCACAACGAGTACCTGGCCGGCGACCGCCTGTTCGATGCGCCGACCCTCGAGATCGCGCGCAAGGAAGTCACCGCCGGGAATGAAAAATTATTGGACAAACTCGCGGCGCCGCTTCGCGCCTCCGGGCTCGTCGTCCGTGGAACGGTCATCTGGGACCATCCGCTGTACCAGGGCATCGTCCGCCACGCAGCCGCCATCGGTGCTGACCTTGTGTTCAAGGATACGCGCCAGCACACGGCAATCTCGCGCGCCCTCCTGAGTAACACGGACTGGAACCTGATCCGCAATTGCGCATCGCCGTTATGGCTGGTGAAAGAACGCGAGCTGGCGAAGAAGCCGGTGTTGATCGCCGCCATCGACCCAATGAACGAACACGACAAACCTGCGGCGCTGGACGACGAAATTCTGGTGCTGGCTCTGCGCATCGCACAGATTTCCGGAGGCGAAGTGCATGCCTTTCATTCCTACGATCCGCGGCTGGCTGTGGCGACTGCGACTGCCAGCGCGTACATTCCGGTCTCTTTGCCGTTCGAAGAAATTGAGAAAGATATGCGGGCCCAGCACAAGAAGCGCTTCGTTGAAATAACGGAGTTTCACAAGATCGCAGGGAAGCGGGCGCACCTGGTCGCAGGCCTGGCGCACGAAGAGCTGCCGCAGCTCGCCGAAGAACTGCAGGCGGCAGTGGTTGTCATGGGAGCGGTTGGACGGAACCCTGTGAAACGCCTGTTCATCGGGTCCACCGCGGAGCGCACGCTGGACCGCCTGCCCTGCGACCTGTTGATCGTCAAACCGCCCTGGTTTCATACCCGGAAAGACATCGACACCGACTGAGAAGTCCGAACGCGAAAATACGAAGCCCGGCACCTATCAGAACGCCCGGTAGAACATGCGCAGCGATACGATCACCAGGAACAGCCCGAACAGAATACTCAAACGGCGTTTGGAGAGGCTGTGTGCAATGGCTGCACCCAGCGGCGCCGCGAGTATCGTGGTCGGGGAAATCAGGGCGAAGCCAATCACATTGACGTAACCGATGCTTCCGGGCGGCACTCGGGGATCGTCGAAGCCCGCCACCATGAAGCCGATCGTGCCGGGAATGCTGATCACGAGCCCGAACAGCGCCGCGGTGCCCACCGCGCGATGGATGGGCTCATTGAACAACGTCAGCGTTGCAACGCTCAGCGTGCCGCCGCCGATGCCCATCATGCTCGACAAGGCGCCGATGCTCGTGGGAATGACCGGGATCAGAGGGCCGCGCGGCACTTCCTTTGTGAGGGTCCTGCCGTCCAGCGGCAACAGCAACTTGACGGCCATCACCAGGGCCATCACCGCGAATACCGTCGCCAGAACCCGGCTGTGTACGTGCGAGGCGATGACGGTGCCGGCCAGCGCGCCGAGCAGTACGAAGATTGCCCAGCGCCGGACGAGTGCGATGTCCACGGATTGCCGCTGATGGTGCGCGCGTGCGGATGATATCGACGTCGGAATGATGGTCGACAGGGACGTCGCCACGGCGACGTGCATGCGAATCGCTTCATCCACACCGAACCAGGAGAGCGCAGCTTCCATCACCGGGACAATGATGATGCCGCCGCCGATTCCCAGCATGCCGGCGAGAATGCCGCCGACGGCGCCGGTGATCAGCATCGCCGCGCCAAACAGCAGGTACTCGGTCAACCGGACAATATCCCGGCATGAAACCGAAGATGATCTTCAATGAATGTCGAAATGAAGTAATAGCCGTGGTCGTAACCGTCGTGCCGCCTTAATTCGAACGCCACGCCTTGCGCCTTGCACGCAGCCTCGAACAGGTGCGGATGCAGTTGTTCGTCCAGGAACTGATCGGCCAGGCCCTGATCGATCAGGATCTTGTTCTTCGGTTTCGCATTGCCGATCGATTTGACGAGTTCGGTCGCATCGTACTCGCGCCACGCATTTTTACCGGACCCGAGGTACTGGCTGAACGCCTTTTGTCCCCACGGGCAGTTCATCGGACTGCAGATCGGCGCGAAAGCAGAAATGCTGCGATACGTGCTTTTATTCTTCAAGCCAATCGTCAATGCACCGTGTCCGCCCATGGAATGCCCGAAGATGCCCTGGCGCGCGCGATCGCCCGGAAACTCCGCAAACACGAGCTCGGGCAATTCCCGGGTCACGTAGTCGTACATGTGGTAGTGGCGGCTCCATGGCGACTCGGTGGCATTCAGGTAAAAACCCGCGCCAAGTCCGAAGTCGTATGCACCCTCGGCATCGTCCGGCACGCCTTCGCCGCGCGGACTGGTATCGGGCACGATCAGCATCACGCCGAGTTCGGCAGCGATGCGCTGCGCGCCGCTTTTGATCATGAACGTTTCTTCGGTGCAGGTGAGTCCGGAAAGAAAAGTCAGCGCCGGCACTTTCGCGTCTCGTGCCTGCGCCGGCACGAACACGGAGAACCTCATATCGCAGTCGTTCACGGACGAGCGATGCCGGTAGAAACCCACGGTTCCGCCAAACGACGCGTGCTCGCTCAGTATTTCAAGCTGCATCTGCTGCACCTCTGCCGCACAATCAATCGCCCTGCAAGCGCTTGAGAATCAGCGTCGCATTGGTGCCGCCGAAACCGAAGCTGTTCGTCATTGCCGTCTGCAATCCGGCATTGTCAATCCGTTCGGTGACCAGCGGCATGCCTTCCGCGGCTGGATCCAGGTCGACGACGTTGATCGAAGGCGCGATGAAGTCGTCTTTCAGCATCAACAGGCAATGAATCGTCTCCTGCACGCCCGTCGCGCCGAGACTGTGGCCGCAGAGGGACTTGCTCGATGCGAAGCGCGGGATCTCGTCGCCGAAGACTTCCCGGATCGCCTCCAGTTCCCGGGTATCGCCGACCGGCGTGCTGGTGCCGTGCGTATTGATGTAATCGACCGGCGCATCGACCGTGGCTCGCGCAAGCTGCATGCAGCGCACCGCGCCGTCGCCGGACGGCGCGACCATGTCGTAGCCGTCGGAAGTTGCGCCGTAACCGACGAGTTCCGCATAGATCGTCGCGCCGCGCGCGCGCGCGTGTTCCAGTTCCTCGACGACCACCATGCCCGCACCGGCAGCAATGACGAAACCGTCGCGATTCTGGTCGTAGGGACGGGACGCGGTTTCCGGGGCGTCATTGAAATTCGTCGACAACGCGCCCATCGCATCGAACATGCCGGCAAGCGTCCAGTCCTCTTCCTCGCCGCCGCCTGCAAACACGATATCCTGTTTGCCGATCTGAATTTGTTCCATGGCCGCGCCGATGCAATGCGCGCTCGTCGCGCACGCGGACGTGATCGAATAATTGAGGCCTTTGATCTTGAACGGCGTGGCGAGACAGGCCGATACCGTGCTGCCCATGGTGCGCGGCACCATGAAGGCGCCGATCTTGCGCACGCCGCGCTCGCGCAGCGTGTCGGCACTGGCCACGATGTTCGCACTCGACGCACCGCCGGACGCAGCAATCAGGCCGGTGCGGGGACTTGAAACGTCGGCATCTTCGAGACCGGCATCCGTTATGGCATCCCGCATCGCGATATAGGCATACGCAGCGGCGTCGCCCATGAACCGGCGGACCTTGCGGTCGATCTGCTGTGCGATATCGATATCGACGCTGCCGCAGACCTGGCTGCGCAGGCCCATCTCCTTGAATTTCTCATTGAAGCGGATGCCCGAGCGGCCGTTCTTCAACGAGTCGGTGACGGCATCCCGGGAATTGCCGAGGCAGGAAACGACTCCGAGACCGGTTATGACGACGCGCCGCATCTTGACACCTTAAAAATCGTCCGTAGAGGTAAAAAGGCCGACTCGCAGATCCTCGGCGGCATAAATCTGCCGTCCATCCACGGCCACCGTGCCGTCGGCAATCGCAAGTTTCAGTTTGCGTGTGATCAGCCGCTTCATCTGCAAATTGTAAGTGACGAGCTTCGAGGTGGGCAAAATCTGGCCGCTGAACTTGACGCTGCCAACCCCGAGCGCCCGGCCCCGACCTTCGCAACCGGACCATACGAGGAAGAACCCGACCAGCTGCCAGAGCGCATCCAGGCCGAGACAACCGGGCATCACCGGGTCGCCCTCGAAGTGGCATTTGAAGAACCACATGCCCGGATCGATATCGAGCTCCGCGACGATTTCCCCCTTGCCGTAGCGCCCGCCCTGATTCGTGATCAGCGACACGCGGTCAGTCATCAACATATCCGGCAGCGGCAATTTCGCGCTGTCGGGGCCGAACAATTCCCCATGCGCGCATTGCAGCAATTCGTCGCGACTGTACGCGTTTTGCCGTCCGGGAGGCAGGTCCGGACTGGATTTTATGGATCGATCGCTCATAACGCTCCGGCGCAGCGGTCGGAATGATTGTAGGGCGCGACGCTGCGGGCGAACCAAAGCGTCCTGGCGGGCACGTATCTTACAGAACAAATCAGATCTTGTCGTAATCGAGCACCACGACCGGTGTCAGCGGCCGGGACTGGCAGGCAAGCACGAAACCCTGTTCCACCTCCCATTCTTCGAGCCCGTAGTTCGTCTCCATGCGGACCTCGCCTTCGCGGAGATGCGTCCTGCAGGTCGCACACACGCCGCCCTTGCAGGAATACGGCAAGTCGATCCCGTGCTCTGCTGCCGCATCGACGATGTTCGGGTCTTCCGCGGACATGTCGAACGTCTTCCGGTGGCCGTCCATGATGACGGTGACCTCGGCCAGACGTTCGGCGCTCCGCGCCGGCGTGACGGCAACGGCCGGCGTGCGGCGCTTGACGGGTGCGCCGTAGCGTTCGACATGGAGGGCCGATGGCGCCATGCCCTGTGCCGTGAGCGCGTCTCGCACCGTGTCGATCATGGTGTCCGGACCGCAAATGTAGGCCTCGTCCGGGACCAGCCCGACACAAAACGTCTCGTACAGCTGCCGCACCTTGCTCGCGTCCAGGCGGCCGCTGAACACCGGAAATTCCTGTTCCTCCTGGCTGAAAATAAAATAGAGTTGCAGCCGCTCGGCAAAGCGGTTCTTCAACGCAAACAAATCGTCGATGAACATGGTCGTGCGCTGGCGCCGGTTGCCGTAAAACAGCACGAAGCGGCTCGACGGCTCGGTTTCGAGCGTCGCCTGCATGATCGACAGAATGGGAGTGATACCGCTGCCGGCGGCAAAAGCCAGACAGGTCCTGGATGCAGCCGGGTCGACATTTGCATGAAATTGTCCGAACGGCGGCATGGCCTCGAGCTGATCACCGACCGCAAGTTGCCCGCCGATGAATTCCGAAAACAGGCCGCCAGGCTGCACGCGAACGCCGATCTCGAGCGGCAATTGACCGGGAATCGAACAGATGCTGTAGGTGCGGCGAACCTTCTTGCCGTTCACGGTGGTCTGCACGGGCAGATGCTGTCCCGGCAGAAAGCGGAATTCATGCCGGATCGCCTCGGGCACCGCCAGGGCGACCCGCATCGAGTCGGCCGTTTCCCGTTCCAGCCGTTCGATGGTCAGTAGATGAAATTGTCGCATCGGTTGCCGCGCGTGCTCAGATGCACTTGAAGTATTCGAAAGGTTCGAGGCATGCGTTGCACTTGTAGCTCGCCTTGCAGGGCGTCGATCCGAACTCGCTCACCCGCGTCGTATCGGTCGCGGCACAATGGGGACAGGCGATCTGCAACTCGCCGCCCGTGAGTGACCGTTTGCCCGCTGCCCCCGCGGGCGGCGCGATGCCGTACTCGCGGAGCTTCCGCCGGCCCGATTCGCTCAGCCAGTCGGTGGTCCACGGCGGCGACAGCACCCGCCTGATCGTCGGCGCCGGGACGCCGCGGCGTCGCAGTTCGTTGACAATGCGACGTTCGATCACTTCCATGGCCGGGCAGGCCGAATACGTGGGTGCGACCGACACCTCGACCCCTTGCGGCGAGATTCCGATATCGCGCACGATCCCGAGATCGACCACGCTCAGAACCGGGATTTCCGGGTCGGCGACGCTTTCCAGCCAGGCAAGGATCTGCTGGCGCGTCGGAGACTTTTCCGGACCGATTGCCGACGCTGCACGCATCGCGTTCACCAGCGGGCGCGGGGATAAGCGCGTTGCATGAACTGCATTTCCGCGATCAGGTAACCGAAATGCTCGCTGTGCCGGCCGGCCTTGCCGCCGCTCTGCATCCATTGGTCGTCCGGCATGGTCAACGTGGCTTCGCTGACGACGGCTGCGACGTTGTCGCGCCATTGTCCCTGCATGTCCTCGAGCCCCGGGCCGTCCCACTCCCGCTGAAAAATCTCATCCACGAGGTCGCCCGCGAACAGCTCACCGGTGTATCGCCAGAGGTCGTCGAGCGACTGCTGGACGCGATCGTGGCTCTGCGTCGTGCCGTCGCCGAGCCGGACCAGCCATTGCGACCCATGCCGCAGGTGATAACGCATTTCCTTCACGGCGCGCGCCGCGATTTCCGCAAGCCGCTGATTGCTGCAACGGGTCAGCGCCTCCAGTTGCAACAGGTAGAAGGATTCAAACAGGAACTGGCGGACGACGATGTCGCCGAAATGACCGTTCGGTTGCTCGACCAGCAGGACATTCTGGAATTGGGGGCTGTCGCGGAAATATGCGAACGCGTCCTCTGTCCTTCCCTTGCCCTCGAGTTCCGCCGCATAGCTATAGAACATCCGCGCCTGGCCGATGTAGTCGAGGGCGAAGTTCGCGTTCGCGAGTTCCTCTTCGAGTTCCGGCGCGCGGGTCACGTGCTCCGCAAGCCGCTGCCCGAGGATCAGCGCGTTGTCGCCGAGCCGCAGCGTGTAATTCAGAAGCGCATCGTCGTTATTCATACGGGAGGCACTCGCAATCACAGGTTTTCCACACCGTCCGGGATGTCGTAAAAAGTCGGATGACGGTAGATCTTGTCGGCTGCCGGCTCGAAAAACGCGGCGGATTCGGCCGGGTCGGAGGCGACGATCTCGCTGGATCGCACCACCCAGATGCTGATGCCTTCGCTGCGCCGGGTATAGACGTCACGCGCGTGGTCCAGTGCCATCTGATCGTCCGCCGCATGCACGCTGCCGGCATGCCGGTGGCTCAGGCCGGCACGCGAGCGGATGAAGACTTCGTACAAGGGCCAGTTCTTGTCGCTCATGAAAAAAACCTCCTGCCTGTTCAGGCAGCTTCCCTGGCAGCTTGCTTTGCGCCGTACGCGCGCGCCGCTTCGCGCGCCCATGCGCCGTCGTCTTGCGCTTTGCAGCGGTGCGCGAGGCGTTGACGATTGCAGGGACCATTGCCTGCCAGGACGTCGTAGAACTCCCGCCAGTTGATTTCGCCGAAGCGGTAATGCCCCGCTTCCTCGTCGTACACGAGATCGTCGTCCGGTATTTTCAATCCCAGAAATTCAGCCTGCGGCGCGGTGACGTCGATGAACTTCTGGCGCAACTCGTCGTTCGAGAATCGCTTGATTTTCCAGGCCATCGACTGGGCGGAATGTTTCGAGTCCGCGTCGCTCGGACCAAACATCATGATGGACGGCCACCACCAGCGGTTCAGGGCATCCTGGGCCATGTTCTTTTGCGCGTCCGTGCCGCGGCAGAGCTCCAGCATGATTTCGAAACCCTGGCGCTGGTGAAAACTCTCTTCCTTGCAGATCCTGACCATCGCGCGCGCATAAGGCCCGTAGGAACAGCGGCAGATCGGAATCTGGTTCATGATGGCGGCGCCGTCGACCAGCCAGCCGATGGCGCCGACGTCGGCCCAGGTCAGGGTCGGATAATTGAAGATGCTCGAATACTTCGCTTTGCCGCGGAGGAGTTCGTCGACCATCTGATCGCGCGACGTGCCGAGCGTCTCTCCGGCACCGTACAGGTAGAGCCCGTGACCAGCCTCGTCCTGCACCTTCGCCAGCAGGATGGCCTTGCGCTTGAGGGACGGCGCACGGGTGAGCCAGTTGCCTTCCGGTTGCATGCCGATGATTTCCGAGTGCGCATGCTGGGAGATCTG
>JBOHZD010000088.1:0-34537 GCA_050738315.1 Woeseiaceae bacterium | reverse complement strand
CCGGCAACCCACACGTGCTCAAGGTCCGGCTGGCGACTTATGAAACCGATCACTGACTGCAGACAGGAAAGCGGAATGCGAAACATCAGGATTCACCACCGTCTCTTGCCCGGCCTGGCGCTGTTCGTCTGGCTCGCAGCCTGCGACCGGGCGCCTTCGGACACGGCCGATACCGGCAGCCATTGGCAAACGACAGCCGACGGGATTGTCGTGAATGTCGACAACTCCGGGTTTCGCCGGGTTCGCCTGCAGGCGATCGATGCCGGGATCGTCCGCGTCACTGCAACACCGCAGGACGATTTCTCCAATCTGCCGAATACCCTGATGGTTACCGCCGAGGCACAGGGCGCAGCGTTCCAGGCAGAACAGCGCGGCGACGTCGTGGTGTTGAAGACCGACGGGCTTGCGGCGGAGGTTTCGCTCGAGACCGGCGCTGTGCAGTTCAAGGACGCAGCGGGCAAGGTGCTGCTCGCCGAAGCGGAACGTACGCTCACGCCGGTGACGGCAGATCCCGGAACCGTCGACGAAGATTCGTTCGCCATCCACCAGCAGTTTTACCGCGGCGCAGACGAGGCGATCTACGGTCTCGGGCAACAGCAGGATGGCCGCGTGAATTACGCGGGCGAGAACGTCGAGCTGACGACCCACAACATCGTGATCACCATTCCGTTCCTCGCTTCGAGTAGCCGCGGCTACGGCGTGCTGTGGAACAACGCCTCCGTCACGCGGCTGGGCAACCCGGAGCCGCCGCAGCCGCTCGCTGCAGGCTTCGAGTTGCATGACGCCGACGGCGAGCGTGGCGGGCTGACGGCCCGCTACTACGACGGCGACGAGCTGAAGCTCGAACGAGTGGAAGCGGACCTGAACTATCAGTACCTGGCGCACGGAAACGTGCGCGAGATTCCCATTCCCGCCGAAGTGCAGGATGCGAGCAACCTGAGAATCGAATGGGAAGGCACCATCGTGCCGACACGCGACGGCGAGTACGAATTCAAGATGTACTCGAGCGGGTACGCGAAACTTGCACTCGACGGCGAATCGTTGCTGGATCGCTGGCGTGTGAACTGGAATCCCTGGTACCACAACGCAAGAGCCGATCTGGAAGCGGGCCGGAAGTATCGCCTGAAGGTCGATTGGACGGCACAGGGCGGCTACTTTCGACTGCTGCAGAATGCGCCGCCGCCCGCGGATCAGGCGGGGCGGCTGTCCATCGCGTCGGAGACCGGCAAGGCCGTCGATTACTACTTCGTCGCCGGCGACACCATGGACGAGATCGTTGCCGGCTATCGCAAGCTGACCGGCAAGGCCACGATGTTGCCAAAATGGGCGTTCGGCTTCTGGCAAAGCCGCGAGCGGTACACGTCGCAGCAACAGCTGATCGATGTCCTCGAAGAATACCGTGAGCGCAAGATTCCGATCGACAATATCGTGCTCGACTGGTTCTACTGGCCCGAGGACGCCTGGGGCAGCCACGACTTCGATCGGGAGCACTTTCCGGATCCCCAAGCGATGGTGGACCGTGTGCACGAACTCGATGCGCACATCATGATTTCCGTGTGGCCGAAGTTTTATCCCACCACGGATCACTACAAGGCGCTCGATGCGCGTGGCTGCATGTTCAACAAGAACATCAAGGACAGGAACCTGGACTGGGTCGGGCCGGGCTATCTGAACGCGTTCTACGATGCCTTCAATGCGGAATGCCGAGCATTGTACTGGCAACAGGTCCGGGACTCGCTGAACGTCTACGGCTTCGATGCCTGGTGGCTGGATGCCGTGGAACCGGACATGCATGCGAATCTCTCGTTCGAGCACCGCAAGGACCTGCTCACACCGAATGCGCTCGGCACGGGTTCCGAGTACTTCAACGCGTACGCGTTACCGCATGCGGAAACGGTGTACCAGGGCGAACGGAAAACCGACGGAGACAGGCGCGCATTCATCCTCACGCGCTCCGGATTCGGCGGTATCCAGCGGACCGGGGCGGCAATCTGGAGCGGCGATGTGGGGTCGCGCTGGTCGGACCTGAAGGAACAGATTGCCGCAGGGATCGGCGTGGGTCTCGCCGGAATGCCGTACTGGACTTTCGATATCGGCGGTTTCGCACCGGAAGATCGCTACCGTTACAACGGTTCGACCACGGTCGGGAACTCCTCGCAGATGGCACCCGGGTATCGGGACGAATGGCAGGAACTCTACCTGCGCTGGTTCCAGTTCGGCGCATTCGCGCCGCTTTTCCGATCCCACGGCCAGAACCCTTACCGCGAGACCTACAACATTGCGGACGAGGGCTCCGAAGTCTACGACAGCCTGGTCTGGTACACGAAGCTGCGCTACCACCTTCTGCCTTATATTTACACGCTCGCGGGTGACGCGTATCACAAGGACGGCACCATGATGCGCGGCCTGGCGATGGATTTTCCCGACGATCCCGACGTCCGGAACATCGCCACGCAATTCATGTTCGGCCCGGCACTTCTCGTAAACCCGGTGTACGAATACGGCGCGCGCAGCCGTGCGGTGTATTTACCGGCCGGCAGCGACTGGTACGACTTCTATAGCGGCGAGAAACATGCCGGCGGCACTACCCTCGACGCGCGGGCGCCGCTTGCGCGCATGCCGTTGCTGGTCCGGGCGGGGTCCATCCTGCCGACCGGCCCCGCAATTCAGAATACGGGCGAAAGCCTGAATGCGCCGATCATGCTGAACGTGTACACGGGCGCGGATGGCCGTTTCGAGATTTACGAAGACGACGGTCTTTCCTACGAATATGAGAACGGCCAGTGGTCACGCATACCGGTGAGCTACGACGAGTCCGCCGGCACGCTAACGATCGGCGCAAGAGTCGGCGGCTACACCGGCATGGCAAATGACCGTCGCATCGGTGTGCGCTGGATCAGCGGCCCGCATCCGCGCGCGGCCGATTTCGATGTGGAGCCGGACGTCACTGTGACTTATACCGGCCAGCCGCTCACCGTCGAGCGGCCGTAACAGAACCCCATGGAATGCTGTCAGGCAGTGCGAACACTGGCCTTCCGTCCCATCACCACGTCGACGTCGTATTCGGCGCCGGCCTGCGCGACCGGGACGACGCCGTTCTCGATCTCCACGCCATCGAGCGAGATGGATTTGATGCCCCTGCTGATGCCATCGGGATTGCGGATGCGAATATTGAATGTGGTGCCGCGGAATTTTCGCGTCACGCGGTACCCCGTCCAGTGTGCCGGTATGCACGGTTCGATGCAGAGCCCGTCGTAGTCCGGCTTGATCCCCAGGATATGTTCGGTAATGGCGTGGTAGTTCCAGGCAGCGGTGCCGGTAAGCCACGAGTTCTTGGCTTCGCCGGGGCGCGCTGCTTCCTTGCCCGCGACCATCTGCGCGTACACGTAGGGTTCCAGCTTGCGCAAGGCAACGTGATCCTGCCAGGCGGGTGACAGCCTGCGGTAGTAATCGAATGCACGATCGCCCCGCCCGAGCGCCGTTTCGCCGATCATGACCCAGGGATTGTTGTGGCAGAAGATGCCGCCGTTTTCTTTCTGGCCGGGCGGATAGCTGGAAATTTCGCCGTATTCCGGGTAGTAGCGGGTGTAGGCGGGGTAGTTCAGCACGATGCCGAATTCGCAAGAGAGCATCGCTTCGACCGAATCGAGCGCCGTTGCCGCCTTGCCGTTCGCAAGGCCGATACCGGCCATGGCGGCAAAACCCTGGGGCTCGATAAAGATCTTGCCCTCTTCGTTCGACCGGCTGCCGACGGTGTTACCGGAAGCATCGTAAGCCCGCAAAAACCATTTGCCATCCCAGCCGAACATCTCGACGGCGCGGGTCATTTCATCCACGGCCGACTCTGCCCGAGCGGCTTCGCCCGGGTGCCCGATCCGACGGCATAATCGCGCATATTCCCGGCCATAGAACACGAACATGGCAGCGATCAGAACCGACTCCGCGGTTTTTCCGTCGCCGCTTCCGGTGGTCTGGAACGATTCGTCGGGATCGTTCGAGTAGCAATTGAGGTTCAGGCAATCGTTCCAGTCCGCCCGGCCGATCAGGGGCAGTCCATGCGGCCCCCGATGCTCGACCACATGATTGAAGGAGGCTGTCAGGTGATCGAGCAGGGTGCCGGCACTGGACTCGTCGTGTGCGAAAGGGACGCGCTCCTCCAGAATGCCGAAGTCACCCGTCTCCTTTATATAGGCTGTCGTCGAATGAATCAGCCATAACGGGTCGTCATTGAAATTATTGCCGACCAGCGCGTTGCCGCGTTTCGTCAGCGGCTGGTACTGGTGGTAAACCGAGCCGTTTTCGAACTGCGTTGCGGCGAGATCGAGGATGCGTTCGCGCCCCCGTTCCGGCGCGAGGTGTACTGCGCCGAGCAGATCCTGGTTGGAGTCCCGAAAACCCATGCCGCGGCCGATACCTGCTTCGAAGAAAGAGGCGCTGCGCGACAGATTGAACGTCACCATGCACTGATACTGATTCCAGATGTTCACCATGCGGTCGAGACGGTCCTCGCCGGACTGTAGTTGAAAGCGTGAGAGCAGGTCGTCCCAGTACGCCTCCAGCGCGCTCAGCGCGGACTGCACCTTGGCACTGCTGCCGTATTTCAAGAGCGCATCTTTGGCGGGTCGCTTGTTGATGGAGCCCGGAGCAGACCACTTCTCATGGTCCGGCAGCTCCACGTAGCCGAGCTGGAACACCAGTTCCTGGCTTTCGCCCGGTTTCAGGCCGACCTCCACGCAATGCGATGCGATCGGCGCCCAGCCATGAGCGATGGAGTTTCGAGGCACTTCGCGATAAACCCCTTCGGGCCGGTCGAAGCCTCCGTATGCGCCCAGGAACGAATCGCGGCAGGTATCGAATCCCCGAATATGCCGATTGACGCCGTAGTAAGCATAATGATTGCGGCGCTCACGATATCCGGTCTTGTGATACAGGACTGAGCCTTCGACCTCCACCTCGCCGGTGGACAGGTTGCGCTGAAAGTTTGACATGTCGTCTTCGGCATTCCAGAGACACCATTCCAGCAGGGAGTAAATCCGCAAGCGTTTGGGCTCGTTCGACAGGTTCTCCAGACGCAGGCAATGCAGTTCGACGTTGTCGTTCAGAGGTACAAAGAACAGTGCGCCGGCGCGCAGACCGCTTTTCTGCCCGGAGATTCGGGTATAGCCCAGGCCATGCCGGCACTCGTAGTCGTCGAGTTCGATCCTGCAGGGCTTCCAGCCGGGCGACCAGACCGTATCTCCGTCCCGGATGTAGAAATAGCGGCCGCCGTCGTCCATCGGCACGTTGTTGTAACGGTATCGTGTCAGCCGCCGGAATCTGGCATCCCGGTAGAAGCTGTAGCCGCCCGCAGTATTGGATATCAGGGAAAAAAAGTCTTGAGAGCCCAGATAGTTGATCCAGGGCCAGGGAGTGCGCGGGTCCGTGATGACATACTCCCGATTCGCATCGTCGAAGTATCCGAACCGGTTGTGCTCCAGGTCGCTGCCCGTCTTGATGTTAATCGACATGACAGGGTGTTCCCAGGCTCGATGGTTCCGCGACGCCGGCCGGGACTGGCATATCTTCGAGCCTGTCGTACCAGGTTTTCTTCAGTACCAGCGCGGACACGCCGAAAACCGCGATTGTCATTACCAGCGACATGTTCTCCCGGACCACGAGGAATATGGGCGCTGCCACGAGGCAGGTCTGGGCGACGATGCCGACCGCGACATTGAACATGTCCCGCCTGAAGTTCTCGTTGCGACGAAATGTCGGGTCTTCCGCGATGACGAGTTGATAGACCGGTTCCCACAGGCCCCAGGGGCGCACGGTACGATAGAAGCTCTTGAGAATTTCGGGGTTTTCGGGCCTGCTAAGCACACTGGCGGCGACACAGGCGATCGTCGAAACGAGCAACAGCAATGGAAACAGGTACAGTGGCAGAATGTCGCCGGCGACACCGTCGAACACACCTTCGAACATCGGGGGAAATGCCAGTGCGCCCACGATGCCCGCAAGCATTCCCCAGAAATAACCGTAGCCGTTCAGGCGCCACCAGTACCACTTGAGTACGTTCGAGGCGACGTAGCCGCCGAACAGGCCCGATACCAGCCATTGCAGCACGCTGTTGATACTTTCGACAAACATGCCGATGGACGTGCTGACAATGACCACCATCACACAGGCGAGATAGCTGGCCCGGACCAGTCGCCTGTCACTGGCTACGGGATTGACATAGCGCTTGTAGAGGTCATTGATCAGGTAGGCCGACGCGGCATTCAAAGTGGATGCGAAGGTACTCATGAAAGCAGCGAGCAGGCCAGCGAGCAGCAGGCCGAGTATTCCGACGGGCGCGAATTGCTGCATGGCCGACGGCAGGATGTTTTCGAAATCCAGCCTGCCGCCGGACATCAGGTCCAGTTGCTGGTAGTAAACAATGGCAAGCACTGCAAACCCGGCGATCATCAGGTAGCGGATCGGATTGAGCACGACCGAAACGAAGCCGCTCATCAGCGCCGCCTCCCGCGGTGAACGTGTGGCGAGTATCTTCTGCATGTCGTAGTTGGGTGCCGGACCCGCGAGGCTGAGCAGCAGTCCCTTGAACAGCATCATCATGAAGAAGATGCTGAACAGGGTGTAGCCGTCCGCGACGATCTTGGTGTTGACTTCGTCGACGAGACCGCCCCAGTCGATATTCAGGGTCCAGCCGAAAAACGGATTGGACCAGCCGGCGGGCGTCGCGGCCTGCAGGGCATCCGGCGACACGTTGATCATCGCAAGGACGGCGATTGCAATCGATGCTGCAGCCATGATCGTGAACTGCACGACATCGGCCCAGACGATGCTCAGCATGCCCCCCATCATGACGTAGAACGTCGCGATCCCCGTGAAAAATACACCGTAGAGATGCGGCACGTACTGCGGCGGTACGTTGAACGGAATAAACGGCGCGACGACTTCCCACGGAATGAAGATCTCCATGAATTTGCCGACGCCGATAAAGCCATAAGCAAGGAATCCCAGCACACTGATCACGGCGAAAATCACGACGACGATGTGAGACAGGCGACCGCCCACGTCATCGCCGAATCGTGTCTGAATCCATTCCGCGCCGGTCAGTACGTTCGAACGGCGCAACCAGGCGGACAGGTACGCGGCGAGAAAAATCTGGTTGAAGACCGGCCAGAGCCAGGGAATCCAGATACTCTTCAAACCGTAGACGAAACAAAGCGTCACCAGCCACATCGTCCCGGAGATGTCGAACATGCCGGAAGCGTTGGACAGGCTCAGCATGTACCACGGGAGTTTCCTGCCGCCCTGGTAATAGGACTCGAGATTCCTGGCGGCCCGCCGCTTGAGGTAGAGGCCGATAATGACCGTTGAAAGCAGGTAGAGGCCGATGATGCTGAGGTCGATCGTCTTTAATTGCATTGTGTTTTCCACGAACCCCCGACAAACCAGCGGCCCGCGCATCTTTTTGAGCTGCTAAACGTTTTACAGCAAAATCGTCAACATTTCCATGGGTTTCGCGGCGTCCAACGGACGTTATCTGGCGCCGCAGGCGCCGGGCCGTTTTCGGCGTGGCGCGCTTGCGGCGCCACGACCCGCCCTCGAGCATTTTTATGGTCACGCTATCAGTGTTGTAAAAACAAATGTTTACTGCACATGCACAGAAAATATGCGAGCGCTACCATTTTCAGGTTGACAAACCTTGCGGCGAGGACGAAGATGCTAAACGTTTTACTCCGCTCGTTCCGTCCAGCATAGGTCCCGGAAGGCGCAGCGCAGGGGTCGGATAGTCAAGGGGTCGACAGCAGGGGGAAAGTTCTATGAATCCGAATCCGAAGTTCAAGCTCAATCCCATAGCCGCCGCAGTCAGCGCGGCGTTGCTGATCGGCACCGTCGAATCGACGCGCGCACAGGACACGGCGCAGGATCCGGCGGATCCAGGGATCGAAACGATCGTGGTGACCGGTATTCGCGGGAGTCTCCGGACCTCCATGAATGTCAAGCGGGATGCAACCGGTGTCGTGGATGCCATCACGGCAGAGGACATAGGCAAGTTTCCGGATACCAACCTGGCCGAATCGCTGCAACGCATCACGGGCGTGTCGATCAGTCGCGTCAACGGGGAAGGGTCGGAGGTGACGGTACGCGGCTTCGGTGCTACGAATAACCTGGTCACCCTGAATGGCCGGATGATGCCTGCGGGCGGCGTGTTCGGCGGCGGCAGCGGTGCGGGCGGCACTCTGGGTGATGCCAACCGGGCGTTCGATTTTGCGAATCTCGCCTCGGAAAGCGTCAGCGGCGTTGAAGTGTACAAGACCAGCCGGGCGAGCTTTACGACCGGCGGCATCGGCGCGACCGTCAACATCATTACCACGAAGCCGCTGCAGAGCCCCGGCACGCACGGCAGCTTCGGCATCAAAGCCGTCAACGACACGACCAATGAATTCGGCAGCGACAACACACCGGAGGTCTCCGGCATTTTCAGCTGGACCGATGACAACGAACGATTCGGCGTGGCGCTGTCGGGCAGTTACCAGGAGCGGGACTCCGGTGCGGCGGGTGCGGCGCTCAACGACTGGAACATCGGGCGCTGGGGCGAAGATACCCTGTATTCGCTTGCTCCCGGCGCCGAGATCGAGAATCCTCCCGAGGCCGGCCAGTTGTTCGCACGCCCCAACGACGTGCGCTACAGCTTTTCGGATCGGCACCGCGAGCGCACGAACGGGCAGCTGACCTTGCAGTTCAAGCCGGCCGAAAACCTGACGGCGACCGCGGACTACACCTATGCGGAGAATTACCTGCAGGAACACCGCGGCGAAGCGACCTATTGGTTCGCGAACGGCACCTCGGGCACCTTCGTCGAGTTCGACAATTCCGCCGTGGCGACGCCCCTGATCTACGCGGAGAGCCTGACCAACAAGGACAACGGTTTCGAGCAGCAGTGGCGCGAACAGAACAATACGCTGGACTCGGTCGGCTTCAACCTCGCGTGGGACGTGAACGACCGGCTGTCATTCAGCCTCGACGCGCACGACTCCACACTCGAGAGTCTTCCCGACGGCCCCGGCAATGCGGGCGAAATAGCCATCAGCATCGCCGCCCCGATCCATTCGAGCCAGACCGCGAACTTCAGCGGCGACATCCCGACCGTGGCAACGACGATCAATGACGCGATCACCAACGGCAACGGCCAATGGGACCTCGACGACTTCGGCACGCAGATCGGCAGAATCTGGTATGCAGCCCAGACGACCGACATTACACAGACCCGACTCGACGGCTCCTGGTTCTTTGACGATGGGCGGTTCGATTTCGGCATCGAATCCCGTGCGATGGACACGGCCCAGGCGAACTCCAACCGGCAAATGACCTTCGGCGACTGGGGTGTCTCGGATGCCGGCAGCATTCCCAACGAGTTACTGGAAGAGTTCAACCTGGCCGCGCATTTCGACGATTACGACCTGTCGGACAGCCAGCAATTCGGTGTGCGAGCCCGCGATCCGGTCGAGCTCATGCAATGGGCGGTCGATACCTACGGAACGCCGGAAAACGGCTTTCAGCTGTTCTTTAATCCGGACCTGTCGACCGCCAACAAGATCGAGGAGGACACCGTCGCGGCGTATTTCCAGGTTGCCGTCGAGGGCGAGCTCGGGGGCATGGAAACCCACTTGCTGGCGGGCTTGCGCTATGAGCAGACGGACGTCACGTCGGTCTCGAATCTGCTCATTCCGCTGCATCTGTTATGGGAGGACAACAACGACTTCCAGACGATCCGCGGAACGGAGACGACGCCGGTCACTGTCGAGACGGATTACGATCATGTGCTGCCCAGTTTCGATTTCGATCTGAACCTCCGGGATGACCTCAAGGCGCGATTTTCCTACAGCAAGACGATCTCTCGAGCACCCTACGGTGATCTCGCTGCGTCGGTCGACGACTTCGGCACGGTCGGATCGACCCTCCTCGGGTCCATGCCGACCGCCAGTGCGTCGAACCCCTTGCTGGTCCCGCTCGAATCGGACAACCTCGACCTGTCGCTCGAATGGTATTACGGCGAAGCGAGTTATGCCTCGGTCGGTTTCTATGACAAACGGGTGAGCAACTTCATCGGTACCGAGCAGGTCGATTCGCCCTGGTTCGGCATCCTGGACCAGACCAACGGCCCGCGCGCCGAAGCTGCGGCTGCCGCCCTCGAATCGCTGGGTGTCGCGCTCGACGATACTTCCCTGTTCGTCATGATGGCGCTGCTCGACAACCCGGCCGACTTTCCGAACGGGGCCGCTGATTTCGTGAGCAACGGCGGCGTGGTCGACGCCGACTTTGCCGTCGAAGTTGCTACGGCCTACAACCTGACCCCGAACCCGGACGACCCGGAGATGATTTTCCGGACCGCAACACCGCTCAACAGCAAGGAAGCGAACATCTACGGCGCCGAGGTGGCCGTGCAGCATTTCTTCGGTGATACCGGATTCGGCTTGCAGGCCAACTACACGATCGTGAGAGGCGACGTGGAATTCGATGTCCTGGCGGATCCCAGTGAAGAGCAGTTTGCGCTGACGGGTCTGAGTGATACGGCGAACCTGGTGGCCATCTACGAGAATTACGGCTTCCAGGCGCGCCTCGCGTACAACTGGCGCGACGCTTACCTCAACGAAACCAACAAGGGCAACTCGCTGAATCCGGTGTTCGTGGACGAGTTCTACCAGATCGATGCGAGCCTGACCTATCTCATCAACGATCGGCTGTCGGTATCCTTCGAGGGCCTCAACATCACCGAAGAGAACATTCGGCACTACGGCCGCTCGGAAGCCCAGTTGTGGTATTTGCAGGACCTGGGCGCCCGCTACCAGGTCGGCGCGCGCTACACGTTCGATTAGTCGCGCCAGGCCGGCGGACCCGGCATGCCGTGGATGGCCGGCATGCAGGCAAAAGGCCGCGTCCAGCGGCCTTTTGTTTTTCCAGGGACGTTCGTGGCAGGATGCAGGGGGCGCCCGGGATCGGCGGTCCGGCGCCTGCCCACGCGAGGCATGAGCGAGCGCATCGATGACCCGGCACGTCTTGTTGAACAATGTCGATCACAAGGACCTCAAAGTGATCACCCGGTTTTCGCCCGAATTCGGCGATGACGTCAACGCGGTGCCGACATTCCCGACCGAGTTCGGCGACATACAAAGGGAGTACCCGATCCTGTTCCGCCAGGATCGGGAGAGCGGCGCCTTCCAGTCGGTCGCGCTCCTGGGTTTCGAGAACGGCGAGAACCTGTTCCTGGAAAATGACCGCTGGAATGCCGGGTACGTGCCCGGGATCATCGCGCGGGGGCCGTTCCTGATCGGGTTCCAGCAGCAGGAAATCGACGGTGAGCTGCGCAGGGAACCCGTCATCCACGTGGACATGGACGATCCCAGGGTGAATGAAATCGAGGGCGAGCCGGTCTTCCTTGAGCACGGCGGGAACACGCCGTATCTGCAGTATGTCGCGAACATCCTGCGCGGTATCCAAGAGGGGATGGGTTTGAGCGCCGCGATGTTTTCAGCGCTCCAGGCGTGCGACGTCATCGAGCCGGTCAACATCGATGTCGATGTCTATCGCGACGTCAGGGTTCGCCTGAAAGGTTTCTACACGGTCAGCCGGGAACGGCTGGCGCGGCTCGGCGGCGCTGCACTCCAGGAACTGAACGCGGCAGGGTTCCTGGAAGGCGCGTTCCTGGTGCTGGCATCGCTCAACAACGTCCCGAAACTGATCGAGATGAAGAATCGGCGCTTGCCGGCACAATAGGTCATTTGGAGCGATTAGGGGCGACAAGGATAAGATGGCGATTACCGACCGGAAGACGAAGGTGGTCGACGGCTACCGGCACGACAACGTTCCCTGGGGCGAGCTCATGGACCAGCTCGAGCCCGTCGTGCTGAAAGGCGTGGTCGAGGACTGGGCGCTGGTGCAGGCCGGCCGCAAGTCCCCTGCGGATGCCATCGCTTATCTCGAGTCGTTCTACAACGGCAGGACGGTCGGCACGTTCTACGGGCCGCCGGAAATCGGCGGCCGTTTTTTCTACAACGACGACGTAACCGGGCTCAACTTCGAGACGCGCCGGTCTCCGCTCGACGAAGTGCTCGCGACGCTCAAGGTACACCTGGAATCCGCAACGCCACCCTCCGTCTATGTCGGGTCGACGACGATCGACGCCTGCCTGCCCGGCTTGAGGGATCGCAACAACCTGGTGTTCGACCATGAGATGTTCGAGAGCAATGAACCGCTGGCCAGCATCTGGATCGGCAACCGGTCCCTGGCATCGGCCCATTACGATGCACCCAACAACATCGCCTGCTGCGCCGTCGGTCCCCGCCGCTACACGCTTCTCCCGCCGGAACAGATTTTCAACCTGTATCCAGGCCCGCTCGATCCTACCCCCGGAGGGCAGGCGGTGAGCATGGTGAACTTCGCCGAACCGGACTTCGAAAAATTCCCCCGCTTCCGTGAAGCGGTCGAGGTCGCCCAGGTGGCGGACCTCGAGCCGGGTGATGCGCTGTTTTATCCCGCCATGTGGTGGCACCGGGTCGAAGCAGCCGGCCGTTTCAACGTCATGATCAACTTCTGGTGGAACACTTCGCCGAAGTTCATGGGAACCCCGATGCATGTTTTGAAGCACGCGATGCTGACCCTGCGGGACCGGCCCGAACACGAAAAGCAGGCGTGGAAGCAGCTGTTCGATTACTACGTCTTCGGCCCCCCGGAGCGGGCCCGCGAGCATCTCCCGGCGCACGCGCACGGCGACCTGGGACCAATGGACGACCGCAAGGCGCGCCAGCTGCGGGCTGAATTGCTCAATAAACTGAACCGCTGACAGAGCCGGAGGAATCCGTGGAGGCAGGAAAATCAAGCAGGGTCGTCGTCGCCGGCGGCGGAACGGCCGGATGGCTCGCGGCCGCAGCGCTTTCCAGCAAGCTGGGAGACATCCTCGATATTACCCTGGTCGAGTCGGAAGAAATCGGCACGGTGGGCGTCGGCGAGGCCACCATCCCCCCGATGCGCGTGTTTCACAAGTTGCTGCGGATCGACGAACAGGCGTTCATGCGCAGAACGGAGGCCACTTTCAAGCTGGGGATCCATTTCGAGGGCTGGGCGCGTCTTGACGATACGTATATCCACTCCTTCGGCAAGAACGGAAAGGAATCGTGGCTGTGCGATTTCCAGCATTTCTGGTTGCGCGGCGTGGAGAAGGGGATCGAGGGAGGGATCGGCGACTACTGCTACGAATTGCAGGCCGCCAAAGCGGGCAGGTTCGCCACCGCGCCGGATTCCGACATCAACTACGCATACCACATCGATGCGGGACTTTACGCCCGGTTCCTGCGCCAATTCAGCGAAGGGCATGGCGCAAAGCGCATCGAGGGCAAGATAAGGAAAGTGAATCAAAACCCGGACTCGGGCTTCATCGAGTCGCTGGAGCTCGAATCGGGCCGGGTCATCCCCGGCGACCTGTTCATCGACTGCACCGGGTTCAGGGGACTGCTGATCGAGCAGGCCCTGCACACCGGGCACGAGGACTGGTCGCACTGGTTGCCCTGTGACAGCGCGGTCGCCGTGCAAACGGAGAAAACCGGCCCCCCGCCGCTGTATGTCCGGGCCATCGCGCACGCTGCCGGCTGGCGCTGGCAGATACCCCTGCAGCACCGGATCGGGAACGGCATGGTCTATTGCAGCCGCTACCTGTCCGACGACGAAGCCACCGCCCGGTTGCTGGAAGACGTCGGCGGCCGCACGATCACGGAGCCCAGGGTGATCAAGTTCCGTACCGGCCGCCGCCTCAAGGCATGGAACAGGAATTGCGTGGCGCTCGGACTTGCAAGCGGTTTCGTCGAACCGCTGGAATCGACCAGCATCCACCTCATCATGATGGGCATCGTCCGCTTGATGCAGCTCTATCCGTTCGACGGGCCGACGGACTCCCTGGTGGACCAGTACAACAGGCTGACGCAGGCGGAAGTGGAAAAAATCCGCGACTTCATCGTGCTTCATTATCACGCAACGGAACGAGACGACAGCCCGTTCTGGCGCTACTGCAGGGACATGACGATCCCGGCGACGCTTTCTCACCGCATCGCCCTGTTCAGGGAAAACGCGCATGCCTTCCAGGCGGACGGGGAGTTGTTTCGCGTCGATTCGTGGACGCAGGTCATGCTCGGTCAGCGGATCATTCCGGAACGTTATCATCATCTTGCGCGGATGATGACGGAGCCGGACCTGGCGAGGATGTTGGGCGGCCTCAAAGCTTCGATTGCGCAGGCCGTGGAAAAGCTGCCGCCCCACCAGGAATTCATCGAGCGCTATTGCAAAGCGGGCTGACGGTGGAGCTGTCGCCGAACATCAGGATGGAAGGCCGAACGATCGGCGCCGAAAACACTCCGTTGCTCGTCATCGACAACTTCGTGAAAGAGCCGGATGAACTGATCAAATGGGCGGTCACGAAAAATTTCGTCCCGGCGGACCGCTTTTTCCCGGGTATCCGCGCCAAGGCCCCGCTTTCGTACCAGCGATTCGTGCTGGATCAACTGCACGCCGTCCTGCGCGAATTTTTTCGCCTCGAAGACAAACCGATGGGATTCACCATGTGCCGCTATTCCCTCGTGACGACACCGGGCGAACAACTGGTCCTGGAGCAGCGGATCCCGCATGTGGATTCCATGGACGGTAACCGCCTGGCGACCATCCATTACCTGTTTCGGCAAGAGCATGGCGGCACCGCCTTTTACCGCCACCGGCGGACGGGATTCGAGTACATCGACCGAAACAGGCAGCAGGCGTACGCGGCAAGCCTGGAGGCCGAGGTGCAGGGGCCGCAGCGGCCGCCTCCGGGCTACATCAACGGCGACACGCCGTTGTTCGAGCAGGTCGAACGACAGGACGGCGTGTTCAATCGCATCCTGGTCTATCGGGGGAATTCGTTGCACTCGGGCAGCATCGACGGGCGCTTCGTTCCGGACCCGAATCCCCTGACCGGACGCCTGTCCATCAACAGCTTCATCGATACGGGACCCTGAAGACATGATTCTCACACGACGCGTGTGGCTGGCCGCCGCACTGGTTTCCTGCGGCGCGGCGGCAAGTTCTGCCGAGACCGCCCGAATGCAGCTGAACGAAATGGATTCGAGCCTCTCCTTCGTATCGGGTGTGGGCGCGCGCTCGAAGCAGGTCGCGTATGGCATGAACCGCGCCGATTTCTCGTTCATCGCCGGCGGCATCGTGCCGGGCATCCTCATGGTCAAACCCGATTTTCCGGAGAACTAAGGAAGACTGGCCGTTCCTGTGGGGCGAGAACGAATACGTCGTCTCGCTGGCCGCGAGCTACCTGTTCCTCGCCAATGCCGTCGCCGGACTGCTTTCCCCCTGACGTGTAAAACGTTTTACATCGCAGCCGATTCGCTTTAGAATGAGTTTAAGTCAGGAAAAATCAACGGTCTGGAAAAAACCCCAGGCAGGGCGAAGCTCGAATCATGGCGAAGGTCGGCATCAAGGACATAGCGGCAAAGGCCGGCGTCTCGATCGCCACGGTTTCGCATGCGCTGCGTAATCCCGGGCGGGTCTCGGAAGCGACTCGCAAGAAGGTGCTGGCCGCGGCGGATGAAGTCGGGTACACACCCAACAATCTCGCGGTCAGTTTGCGCACGGCGCGATCCGGCAATATTGTCGCCATCATCCCGGACGTGGCGGACAGCTATAACTCCGGCATCATCAAAGCCATCGAGAAAGTCGCCCACCGCCGCGGATATTCCGTGCTGCTGGGCGACACCCAGGGTTCCGCGGAGCGCGAACGCGAGTTCGCCGCCATGACAAAGTCGCGACAGGCGGACGGCATCATCCTGATGTCGCATCGCATTCCTTTCGATATCGGCAAGAACAAACTGTCGCCGGATGACCTTCCTCCGCTCGTCAACGGCTGCGAATTCACAGGCTATGAAGGGTTCCCGACGGTATCCATAGACGATGTCCAGGCGGGTGTCGATGCAACGATGCACCTGATCGAGTACGGCCATAAGGACATCGCCGTGATAACAGGCGACATGAACAGCACGAGCAGCAAGGACCGGCTGACGGGCTTCAAACGCGCCATGGCAGAGGCGCAGCTGTCATATCCCGAATGCCTTGTCGTCTATGGCGACTACACGGTGCAATGCGGAGAAACTGCAACGGAGAAACTGCTGATCCAGAAAATCCGGCCCACCGCCATATTCTGTTTCAGCGATGAGATCGCCCTGGGCTGCATGTACGCGTTGCGGCAACACGGCTATCACGTGCCGGACGATATTTCGATCATGGGCTTCGACAATATTCCGTTCGCCAAATACTTTGCGCCGCCGCTGACGACCGTGGCACAACCGGTTGAGGAAATCGGTACCACTTGCGCCAACCTGTTGCTGGACCTGATCGATGGCAAGAAACCGGCGAACTACCGGCAGTTCCTGCCCCATAAGCTGGTGGTTCGGGAAAGCACAAAGCCGCTGTGACGAGTCAGGGACGGTGACTCCGCCCCGATCGTCCCGGGTTGGGGCTCCCTTTCGCGGTACTTGTCACCAGCATCAAGACTGCGCCGGGCACGGTATGATAGCGCTATCAACCAGGCCCCGGCAGCAATCCTGTTGGCATGCGATTCCAAACAGGCTCAGCGGCCGGGGGCGAAGGGGAATCGCAGGGACTTGTAGTACTCGAGCGAGTGCGGAGGTGGCGCGACTCCGGCGGGCAGCGGCCGGCCCGACACGTGCTGGAAATAAGCGATGCATGCATCACGCCACCAGCGGGCCTCGCGCAACTGGATGGCAAGATATTCCCGGGTTTTCTGGTAGCGGGCACGATCGACGTACGGTTCGAGGGTGTCCCAGGTCGATTGCATCCGCTCGACTTCGGCCACGCCGCGATCGTAATGCGCGATCAGTTCCTGCCAGATCGTGTTGCCGGACGGCATCCGGTAATCCCACGGTACGTGGTGGAACCAGAGCAGAAGCTCTTCGGGCACGCTCTCGGGTTCGCCAAACTGGTGCGTGAGCTCCGGCGCGTATTGTTCGACGGCATTGCTGCCGTTTGCCGTGCGGTCGAATCCGATCCCGTTCGCGTCCGCGCGATGGTAATACACGGGATTCCATTCCGGGCGGTCCAGTTCGGCAACCCACGGCGCCGGGCCATAGTGATGACCGGTTCCCATCAGGTGCGCGAGTCCCAGGGGTGTCATGTAATCGACGACGGCTTCGCGGGAACGCATCATCATTTCGAGGGCTCTGGTCACGAAGCGACGATCGTTCGAAAACGTCATCCTGAGCCACTCTTCGGCAATGGCTCTCGACGATTGCTCCGGATTCCACGCCAGGCGCCCGAATGCAAACCAGTTTGCCTGGTCGAAGGTCGAACCGTTCCAGTCGCGGTCGGTCCCGATGTTGGCAACGCCCGCGATTCCCGTTCGGCGATAGCCGTGCACCGTGCCGTCGATGACGCGGGCAACGGTCGATCCTGCGCCATCGGCAAAGGTATCCGCCTTGAGGACTTCTTCGAACA
This sequence comes from Woeseiaceae bacterium, assembly GCA_050738315.1. Taxonomy (GTDB): domain Bacteria; phylum Pseudomonadota; class Gammaproteobacteria; order Steroidobacterales; family Woeseiaceae; genus IDS-8. The sequence continues at coordinate 17,008 of JBOHZD010000088.1, read as the reverse complement.
GGGTGCCGAGGTACGCGAGGTGCGTCGAAAAGCCGAGATACTCCTTGGTGAGCTGGAATTCCATCATGAGCGGGGTTTCCGGCATCGCGCCGAACAGGGGATGAAACGGCTCTCGAGGTTGGAAATCGATCGGCCCGTTCTTCACCTGCAACATCACATTATCATTAAATTGTCCGTCCAAGCCCTTGAATTCGCTATAAGCCTGTTTTGCCCGATCCTCCGGATCGTGCTGCGAGTAGACGAACGCGCGCCACATGACGATGCCGCCGTGAGGTTCGAGTGCCTCGGCCAGCAGGTTGGCGCCGTCTGCGTGCGTGCGACCGTAATCCTGCGGACCGGGCTGTCCCTCCGAGTCGGCTTTCACCAGGAAGCCGCCGAAGTCGGGTATGACCGCGTAGATTTCGTCTGCTTTTGTCTTCCACCACGTACGCACGTCAGCGTCCAGCGGATCCGCCGTGTCGAGTCCGCCGAGTTCGATCGGTGCCGTAAAGCGCGCAGACAGGTAAACGCGAATACCCCATGGCCGGAAAACATCGGCCAGTGAGGCCGCCTTCGCGATGAATCTTTCGGTGAGCATCTCCGCACTGGCATTCACGTTGTTCAGGACAGCGCCGTTGATACCGATCGATGCGTTGGCGCGCGCATAATCGCGATACCGTGGATCGCGGAATCCCGGCAAGCGCCACCAGTCCCAGATCGACTGGCCCGCGTACCCGCGTTCGACCGCGCGATCGAGATTGTCCCAATGGTCGAGCAGACGAAGCTCTATCGCGGGCGCAGAAATCTCGTCCAGCTCCGCAAGTGATTGCCCGGTCTGTACCGTTCGCAGCAACGCGAACGCGCCATACAGAAGACCGATGTGACGATTGGCAGCGATGACAGTGACGGGATGCGCGTCGACTTCCGCACTGTGGATGACGAAACCGTCGCGACCGACGCGCTCCAGCGGCAGGTCCAGTTGACGGACGATGACCGAACTCGACGGCGTGCCGAGGACGATCGATCCGTCGGTCACCCGCTGCGCCAGCGGCAGTTCTGAAACCAGCATCGTGCCCAGTCCACTCTGCAGTTCATCGATGGCCGCATCAAGAGTCGGCGAAGCGCCGGCGGGTGCAACGAGGTCGGCGGCGTATTGCCGATAAGTCTCCCGCGCCGCCGACGCAAGCGGCCGGTATCGCAGCCAGAGGTCATAACCGTCTTCGGCCAGAGCCGGTCCCGCAACCGCAGACAGGGCGAGTACCCAAAAGGTGCAAATTCGGAGAGAAGCGTATCTCGGCATCGGGTCATTCCTGGTATTCGCCGGTCCATGATGGAACGCCGCGCGTGCAAAGTGTTGACACACACGAAGGGCTAGCGCATGGTATCGCTACCATTGCGGTGTCTGTCAAGCTTCGTATCGACCAATAACCATTCTGCGCGACATCGGGAGAGGGGATCATGTCATGGGCTCGTTGAAAGTTTGCAGATTCCGGCCGCCGCGGCGGGGCAGGGGCAGCCGGCTGGCTCTGCTCTGCCTCTCCGGTGTGTTCGCGGTTGCGGCTGCACGGCCCGCTCTGAAAGACGCCGATCCGAGTGCCTGGAAAGATGCAACGAAGCCCGTCCCGTCGCGGGTTTCGGCGCTGCTGTCACAGATGACCGTGGAGGAAAAAGTCGCGCAGATTACCTCAGTCTGGGACAGCAAGGTCGAGATATTCGACCGAGACCTGCAATTCGATGCCGCCAAGGCCAAACAGAAATACCCGGACGGAATCGGGCAGTTCACCCGGCCATCGGACGCGACCGGGCCGGCTTCGCCCCGCGTCGTCCCCCGGCGCGACGTACGAGAGACCATCGATCTCGTGAATGCCGTGCAGGAGTTCGCGGTGAACGAAACCCGGCTCGGCATTCCGGTCTTGTTTCACGAAGAGGGGCTGCACGGATACGCAGCCGTCGGCGCGACCAGTTTTCCGCAGGCCATCGCGTTGGCTTCGTCCTGGGATCCCGACCTCGTACGCGCGGTCAATAGCATCACCGCACGGGAAATACGGGCCCGTGGCGTGCACCTCGTACTGTCGCCCGTGGTCGACATCGCACGCGATCCGCGCTGGGGCCGCTTCGAAGAAACGTTTGGTGAAGATCCCTACCTCGTCGGCGAAATCGGCGTCGCCGCCGTGGAGGGCTTGCAAGGCGAGGGCGAGATTGAGTTGCTCGGCCCGGGCAAGGTGTTTGCGACCCTCAAGCACATGACCGGCCACGGCCAGCCGGAAAGCGGCACCAATGTCGGGCCGGCGCCGATTTCCGAACGGGAACTCAGGGAGAATTTTTTCCCGCCGTTCGAAGCCGTCGTCCTGCGGACCGGCATCCGGGCCGTCATGCCGTCGTACAACGAGATCGACGGCATTCCAAGCCACGTCAACTCGTGGCTGCTCGAGGATGTACTGCGCGGGGAATGGGGCTTCGATGGCCTGGTGGTGAGCGACTATTACGCCATCGAACAATTGATTGATCTGCACCATGTGTATACCGGCCTGGAACAGGCCGCCGTCGCGGCGTTGCAAGCGGGTGTCGACATCGATTTGCCCGACGGCCGGGCGTATGCTCACCTGGGACGACCCCTGAAAGACGGTCGAGTTGCCGAGGAGGATATCGATGCCGCCGTCCGTCGCATGCTCGAGCTCAAGTTCCGCGCCGGGCTTTTCGAGCAGCCGTACGCGAACGCCGAGCGCGCCGTTGCGATTACGAACAACGCCGAGGCGCGGGCCCTGGCTCGTATTTCAGCAGAACGTTCGATCGTCCTGTTGACGAACGACGGCGTGTTGCCGCTCGACCTTCCATCGGACGGTGCACCCGAACGAACCATTGCGGTCATTGGACCGAGTGCGAATGTGGCCCGTCTCGGCGGTTACTACGGCGAGCCGCCGGTGACCGTTTCCATCCTCGAAGGCATCCGGGCGAAAGTCGGGGATCGTGCGAACGTCCTGTTTGCAGAGGGTGTGAAGATCACGGAAAACGACGACTGGTGGGCAGACGAAGTCATGCTGGCCGATCCCGCCCTGAACCGGCGCCTGATCCGCGAAGCCGTCGACGTCGCAAAGCAGGCGGACGTCATCGTGCTGGCGATCGGCGATACGGAGCAGACCAGCCGCGAAGCCTGGGCGGACGCCCACCTGGGAGATCGATCCAGTCTTGACCTGGTCGGCGAGCAGCAGGCGCTGTTCGACGCGCTGCACGCGTCGGGAAAACCGCTCGTCGTCATACTCATCAACGGACGCCCGGCATCCACGGTCACGATTGCCGAGCAGGCGGACGCATTGCTCGAGGGCTGGTATCTCGGTGAACAGGGCGGTACCGCCGTCGCGAACGTGTTGTTCGGCGATGTGAATCCCGGCGGCAAGCTGCCGGTGACGATCCCGCGGAGCGTGGGCCAGCTTCCCATGTATTACAACTACAAGCCATCCGCACGGCGCGGCTACCTGTTCGGTACGGTCGAGCCGCTGTTCCCGTTCGGCTGGGGGTTGAGTTATACGAGCTTCCGTCTGGGCGAGCCGAGGCTCTCGGCGAGGACGATCGGTGTCGCCGATTCGGTTGATGTCGAAGTAGTCGTGGAAAATACCGGCGAGCGGCGCGGGGACGAGACGGTACAACTTTACATACGCGACGAGGTGAGTTCCGTCACTCGACCGGTCAAGGAGTTGCGCAGTTTCCAGCGCGTCACTCTCGAAGCAGGCGAGCAGCGGACGGTGACGTTTACGCTGGGGCCTGAGAGTTTTCGCATGTGGAATGCCAGCATGCAGCGGGTTGTCGAGCCCGGTCAGTTCCGGATCATGACAGGCGCGAATTCCGTCGATCTGCAAAGTGTCACGTTGACGATCGGGGAGGCGCAGTGACCCTGCGAAAGATCGCACGTCGCGAAGCGCTGAAATGGCTCGCCAGCGTGCCGGTGATGACTGCTGCACTTGCGCCTCGCGCGGTCGCCGCCAGCAGCAGCGCAGAAGCCGTAACGTATCTCGATGCGAGCGCGGCAGTCGATGCGCGGGTGCGGGACCTGCTCGGTCGCATGACCCTGGAAGAAAAGGTCGCGCAGATGATCGCGCTCTGGTCGGGCAAGGCGGATATCATGGACGGGCTGACTTTTTCGCAGGAAAAAGCCGCACAGAGCCATGCCCACGGTGTCGGCCAGGTCACCCGGCCTTCCGACAAGCGCGGCGGACCCGGCGGCAGCGAGGCCTCCGGCGGTTCGAGGGATCGCTGGCGCACGCCAGAAGAGACGGTCGAGTTCATCAATGCCGTGCAGCAATGGGCCGTCGACAATACGCGGCTGGGCATCCCGGTGTTGTTTCACGAGGAATCATTGCACGGCTACATGGCCACGGATGCGACGATGTTTCCCCAGGCGATTGCGCTCGCCGGCACCTTCGACACCGATCTCGTCCGTAACGTGAACGCCGTCATCGCACGCGAAGTGCGTGCGCGAGGCGTGCCGCTGGTGCTGTCGCCGGTGGTCGACATCGTGAGAGATCCCCGCTGGGGAAGGATAGAAGAGACCTTCGGTGAGGATCCATATCTTGTCGGTGAAATGGGCGTTGCCGCCGTGGAGGGTCTGCAGGGTGCCGGGAAGTTTGAAATGCTCGCGCGCGACAAGGTCTTCGCAACTTTGAAGCACATGACCGGTCACGGTCAGCCGGCGAGCGGCAACAACGTGTCACCGGCGCAGATTTCCGAAAGAGAGCTGCGCGAGAATTTCTTTCCACCCTTCCGCGCAGTCGTGCAGCGCACGTCGATCGGCGCGGTCATGCCGTCGTACAACGAAATAGACGGTGTGCCGAGCCATGCGAACGAGTGGTTGCTGCAGCAGGTTTTGCGAGACGAGTGGGGCTTCGACGGTGTCATCGTCAGTGACTACAACGGCCTGGAGCAGCTCGCGACACTGCACCATGTCGCCTCGGACCTCGCCCACGCGGCGCGCCTTGCGCTCAAGGCAGGAGTCGACTGCAACCTGCCGGATGGCGAGGCCTATCACACGCTCGCCGAGCAGGTCGAGTCAGGCGCGGTCGACAGGGCGGCGATCGACGCTGCCGTTTCGCGCATACTCGAATTGAAGTTTCGGGCAGGTTTGTTCGACAACCCCTATGGCGACGCCGCGCTGGCAGAACGAATCACCGGCAATGACGAAGCGCGCGAGCTGGCGCTTGACGCCGCGCGAAAATCGATCTGCCTGCTCAGCAATGACGGTACGCTGCCGCTCCGTGCCGGCGAGCATCCCGTCGTTGCCGTCATCGGGCCCAACGCAGCCATTGCGCGGCTGGGCGGCTACTCCAGCGTGCCGAAGCAAAGCGTGACTTTGCTGGACGGGATCAGGAACCTGCTCGACGGCAGGGCCGAGGTCGTGCATGCGCAAGGTGTTTTCATCACGCAAAGCGAAGACCGATCGGTCGACGAAGTATTGCTCGCCAACCCGCAGAAAAATCTCCAGCTCATCGAGGAGGCGGTAGCTGTTGCCGCGAACGCCGATATCGTCGTTCTTGCAATTGGCGACACGGAACAGACGAGTCGCGAAGGGTTTGCCGCCGACCACCTGGGCGATCGCAGCGAACTCGATCTGGTCGGCGAGCAAAACGCACTGTTCGACGCGCTGCACGCACTCGGTAAGCCCATCGTCGTTTGCGCCATCAACGGCCGTCCGCCGAGCTGGCCCAAAGTTGCCGCCAGTGCGAATGCCATCCTCGAATGCTGGTATCCAGGCCAGGAGGGCGGCACCGCGATGGCGGAGGCGCTCTTCGGTCTCGTCAATCCCGGCGCCAAGCTGCCGGTCACGGTCATTCGCGATGCGGGCCAGATCCCCGCTTTCTACAACCACAAGCCGAGTGCGCGCAGAGGTTACCTTTTTGCCGACAAAAGCCCGCTGTTCCCGTTCGGGTTTGGACTGAGCTATACGCGGTTCCGGATCGGCGAACCCAGGCTGTCCGCCGCGCGCATGGAAGCAGGTAAATCCGTCGAAGTCCGGGTCGAAGTCGAAAACGTGGGCGAGCGCGCCGGCGATGAAGTCGTGCAACTCTACATCCATGACAAGGTGGCGACAGTCACCCGGCCCGTAAAATTGCTCAAGGGTTTCAGGCGCGTCACATTGGAACCCGGTGAGCGGCGCACGTTGACTTTTTTGCTGAACGCCGATGCCTTGTCGATGATCGGCCGCGATATGCGGAAGGTGACGGAACCCGGCGCCTTCGACATCATGGCCGGGCCGAACTCGGTCGATCTCAAGACAACCGTGCTCGAGGTTGGCTCACCGTGAGCAAACATGCAAAAATTGCCGCGGTGGATGTCATCGTCGCCTGTCCCGGGCGCAATTTCGTCACGCTGAAAATAACGACGGACAAGGGCGTGAGCGGTGTCGGCGATGCCACCCTCAATGGCCGCGAACTCGCGGTTGCCAGCTATCTCAAGGACCACATCGTGCCGTGCCTGATCGGCCGCGACGCGCATCGCATCGAGGACACCTGGCAATTCCTGTATCGCGGCGCCTACTGGCGGCGAGGTCCGGTGACGATGACAGCGATCGCTGCGGTCGATACTGCGCTCTGGGATATCAAGGGCAAGCTTGCAGGCTTTCCGGTTTACCAGCTGCTGGGCGGAGCCAGCCGGTCGGGCGTGCTCGTTTACGGTCATGCGAGCGGTGGCACGCACGAGGATACGATTGCAAGCGCCCGTCAATTCCTGGGCCAGGGCTACCGCGCCGTGCGGTTACAGTCCGCCGTGCCGGGCCTGAAATCGACTTACGGTGTGGCCAAAGGGCCGGGCGCCTACGAACCCGCCGATGCGGATTTGCCGACCGAAAACCTCTGGTCGAGCGAGAAGTACATGAGTTCGGTGCCGGCACTGTTTGAAAAGGCGCGCGCAGAACTCGGCTGGGACGTGCATCTGCTGCATGACGTCCACCATCGCCTGACACCCATCGAAGCCGGGCGCCTGGGCAGGGATCTCGAAATATACCGGCCGTTCTGGCTCGAGGACGCAACGCCGGCGGAAAACCAGGACAACTTCCGACTGATCCGTCAGCACACGACGGTGCCGCTCGCCGTCGGCGAGGTCTTCAATTCGATCTGGGATTGCAGAACCCTGATTGAAGAACAGCTGATCGACTATATCCGCGCGACTGTCGTGCATGCGGGCGGTATCACGCATTTGCGCCGCATCGCAGCGCTGGGTGATCTATACAACGTCCGCACCGGATGTCATGGCGCAACGGATCTGTCGCCGGTCGCCATGGCCGCTGCATTGCACTTTGACCTCTCAGTGCCGAATTTCGGCATCCAGGAGTATATGCGCCATACTGCGGACACCGATCGGCTCTTTCCGCATGCCTATACCTTCGACGACGGCATGATGCATCCGGGAGATGAACCCGGACTCGGGGTCGATATCGACGAGGCATTGGTCGACCAGTTTCCGTACCGCCGTGCCTACCTGCCGGTCAACCGTCTGCAAGACGGCACGATGTTCAACTGGTGAGCCCAAGTGAAAACGGTATTGGGAATCGATCTCGGCACACAAAGCCTGAAAACCGTGTTCTACGATTATGAACGCCGCGAGGTGGTCGAATCGATCGCGACTCCACTGGCGATCATCCGCAGACAGGATGGCACCGCCGAACAGCGGGCCGAATGGTGGACCGCCGCGCTGGCGGAGTGCCTGCGGCGAGTGCCGGTCGAAGTACGTGCTTCCGTGCAGGCGATCGGTGTTTCGGGGCAACAGCATGGTTTCGTTGCCATGGACAACGAAGGGCAGGTGCTGATCCCGGTGAAACTCTGGTGCGACACGTCGACACAGGCAGAGGCCGACGCGATTACCCGGGCCTGCGGCGGTCAGGAACGCTGTATCGAGTATGCCGGCAATCCCGTCCTGACCGGCTATACGGCGCCGAAGATACTCTGGTTCCGCAAAACGCATGCGGATCTTTACAGCCGCATGTCCACCATCCTCTTGCCGCACGACTATCTCAATCATCTTCTGACCGGCGTCGCCCGCATGGAATACGGCGACGCTTCCGGCACGGGCCTGCTGGATATTCGTTCCAGGCAATGGAGCGAGCCGCTCATGAAAGCAGTCGATCCGACACGCGACTTGAGAGAGTGCCTGCCGCCGCTGACGGACGCCGGCGAAGTCATTGGGACAACGACGAGCCTGTTTGCGGACCGGTACGGCTTGCCTGCGGACGTGCCGGTTGCCACGGGTGGCGGCGACAATATGATGGCGGCCATCGGCACCGGCAACGTGACGGCCGGCAAGCTGACCGTGAGCCTCGGCAGCTCCGGAACGATCTTTGCATTTTCGGAGACGCCGATCGTCGATCCAGAAGGAGAGATTGCCGCGTTCTGCAGTTCGACCGGCGGCTGGTTGCCATTGGTCTGCACGATGAATTGCACGCTCGGAACCGAGCTGATCGCCGGACTCACGGGGATTGCCGTGCAAAACCTCGATCGGGAAATCGAGCGAGTCGAGGCAGGGGCGGGTGGACTGATCACGCTGCCGTTCTTCAACGGCGAACGCACTCCGAATCTGCCGCGCGCTCGCGGATGCGTCCTCGGGCTGAACTCCCATAACTGCAATGGCGCGCACCTGCTTCGATCCGCGGTGGAGGGAGCTACATTCGCACTCAAGTATGGCCTGGAACGCCTTGAAAGTCTTGGTTGTTCAGGAAGCGAGATCGTGCTGACGGGCGGCGGTGCCAACAGTGCGGTGTGGCGCCAGATCGTGGCCGATATCTGCCGGTTGCCGGTTACCTTGCTGCGGCAGGACGAAGGCGCTTCTTTCGGCGCCGCTCTACAGGCGCTCTGGGTTCTGCGCCGAGAGCCCGATGCATCGCTCGCGATCGAAGATGTGGTGGTCGAGCACCTGAGTCGCAAGGAATCTTCCTGCACCGAACCCGAAACCGGGTCCGCAAATGTTTACGCTGAGCGATATGGCGCCTACCGGAACGCCGTCGAACACATCTCTCCCCTTTACCTTCACTGACCGTGTGACTGTTATGAGTACGAAACCATTGATCGCCAGCAGGGAATACTTTCCAGGTATTCGAAAAATTACTTATGAAGGGCCGGAATCGGATAATCCGCTGGCCTTCAAGGCCTACGACGAAAACCGCCTGATCGACGGCAAAAGCCTGCGCGATCACCTCCGGTTTGCCGTTTGTTACTGGCATACATTCTGTGCCGACGGCGCCGATATGTTCGGCCCGGGGACGGTCAGTCATGCGTGGAAGTCCGCGGCGAATCCGCTGGCAAGGGCGGAAGACAAACTCGATGCGGCGTTCGAATTCTTCAGCAAGCTCGGCGTGCCCTTTTATTGTTTTCACGATCGTGACATCGCGCCGGAAGGGAGTTCCGTCGCCGAAAGCGAGCAACGCCTGAGGCACATGGTCGAACTGGCGAAGGAACGCCAGGCAGCGACAGGGATCAGGCTGCTGTGGGGGACCGCCAACCTGTTTTCACATCCACGCTACATGAACGGCGCCGCGACGAATCCCGATTTTGCGGTCGTCGCTCACGCGGCAGCGCAAGTGAAAGCTGCGCTCCAGGCGACCGTGGAGCTCGGCGGGGCAAACTATGTTTTCTGGGGCGGCCGCGAGGGTTATTCCTCTCTTCTCAATACGGACACCGGCCGTGAACTCGACCACTTCGCGCGATTCCTGTCGATGGCGCGGGATTATGGACGCTCGATCGGATTCAAAGGGACGTTCCTGATCGAGCCGAAACCGATGGAGCCGATGTACCACCAGTACGACGCAGATGCGCAAACGGTGATCGGGTTCCTGCGTCATTACGGCCTCGACCAGGATTTCAAGGTCAACGTCGAAGCAAACCACGCGACGCTCGCGGGTCATTCCTTTGCACACGAGCTGCGGATGTGCACGGATGCCGGAATGCTGGGTTCGGTCGATGCCAATCGCGGCAATCCGCAAAACGGCTGGGACACCGACCAGTTCCCGACCGACCTTTATGACACGGTGCTCGCAATGATGATCGTGCTGGCCGATGGCGGATTCAAGACAGGCGGCTTGAACTTCGATGCGAAGGTGCGCCGCGAGTCCACGGACCTGGAGGATATGTTTATTGCACACATCGGAGGCATGGATACATTTGCCCGCGGCCTGATCGTCGCACATAAACTGCTGCGGAATTCACCCTTGCCGGATTACCGCCGGGATCGTTATGCGAGCTTCGGCAGCGGCAAAGGGCAGGCTTTCGAGAAAGGCGAATTGACGCTTGGCGATCTTCGGGATTATGCCGCGGAGGTAGGCGAACCCGGGAAAATCAGTGGCAGGCAGGAATGGTTCGAGAACATGGTCAATGACTTCCTGTTTCGCTCATGAGACCGGCTATGCATGCTGCGCGCCTGCCAGAACGTGCATCGGTATACTATGCAGACCCCCGTGATGGAGCACCCTGTTGGTGAAGACGACTTCAAAACGCAGGCCGCGCAGGCGGCGTAGCGCTCCAACGATCAGCGACGTCGCGCGACATGCCGGCGTTTCGCCGATGACGGTGTCCCGGGTCATCAACAACGAGTCCAATGTGCGGGACGCCACCCGCGAGGTCGTCAATACGGCCATTGCGGAACTCGGCTATGCCCCGAACGAAGCCGCGCGCAGCCTGGCCGGTGCGACACAGATTCATATCGCACTCCTTTTCGGCAATCCGAGTGCCGCTTATTTGAGCGAGTTTCTGGTTGGCAGTCTCGAAAAATCCCGCACCCTGAACGTACAGCTCGTCGTGGAAAAATGCAGTGATGGCCAGGACGCGGAGGACGCGATACTCCGCCTCCGTGCAGGTGGCGTTGACGGCGTCCTGCTGGCGCCACCGCTCGCGGATTCTCCCGAAGTGCTGGAGGTCCTGAAAACGACGGACACGCCGGCGGTGATCGTGACGTCAAGCTGCCTGCGGGAAAACGTCTCGGTCGTCAGCATCGACGACTACAAAGCCGCATTTACGATGACCCGGCACATCATTTCCCTGGGCCACCGGCGGATCGGCTTCATCATCGGCCATCCCAACCAGCTGGCGAGCGAACGGCGGCTGGCCGGCTATTGCGACGCCATGGAAGAAGCAGGGCTTCCGACGCCGGATGAACTGCGGGCGCAGGGCCTGTTTACCTACCGGTCCGGTCTCGATGCAGCCGAACAGTTGTTGCACCTGGAAGATATGCCGACTGCCATTTTTGCGAGCAACGACGACATGGCTGCGGCAACCGTCGCGGTCGCTCATCGCCGTGGCATGGATGTACCCGGCGACCTGACGGTGTGCGGATTCGACGATACGACGCTCGCGGTGACCATCTGGCCGGAATTGACCACGATCCGCCAGCCGATCGTCGAGCTGTCGGGTGCCGCTGCGGATCTGCTGGTGCAGAAGATTCGTGCGCAGCGCAGCGGCCAGAAACAGGCGGCCAGGCACGTGCTGCTGGATTTCACGCTGATTCGGCGCCAGTCGGATGCGGCCCCTCGCCGGCGGCCGCAGGTCAATGTCGTACCGGCATAACGGTACCGCGCGCGGGAACTCCTCGTAGTGTTTCGCCGCGTTTTTCTTTCCGCGATTGCCGTGATGTCCGGACTGGCATCGACCGGTTGCGAACCCCAATCGTCGCAGTTGCGGCTGAAGCTGGCCCACAGCCTGGCTGCGACGCACACCGTACACAAAGCGATGGTCTACATGAATGAGCGCCTGCAATATCATTCCGGCGGCACGATGGCGCTCGACATCTACCCGAACGGCCAGCTCGGCAGCGAGCGTGAGCTGATCGAATTGCTGCAGATCGGCAGCCTGGCCATGACCAAGGTTTCGGCGAGTCCGCTCGAAGGATTCGTGCCCGAGATGAAGGTCTTCAACATTCCCTACCTGTTTCGCGATACAGACCATTACCAGGCCGTGCTCGATTCCGCGATCGGCAAGGAGCTGCTGCTGGCACCGGAGAGCGTTCACTTGCGCGGACTGGGTTATTACGATGCCGGCAGCCGCAGTTTCTACAGCGTCAAGCAGCCTGTCGAGACGCCGGACGATTTGCGGGGGATGAAAATTCGCGTTCAGGAGAGCCAGACCGCTCTGCGGATGATTTCCCAGTTCGGCGCTGCGCCGACACCGATCGCATGGGGTGAGCTGTACACCGCATTACAGCAGGGCGTCGTGGATGGCGCTGAAAACAACCCGCCCAGCTTCTTCATTTCAGGACATTATGAAGTTGCAAAGTTCTTTACGCTGGACGAACACACGTCGGTACCGGACATATTGCTCATCAGCAAGTACGTTTGGGACCGCCTGAGCCAGCAGCAACGCACCTGGCTGCAAACGGCTGTCGACGAGTCGGTGGAGTACGAAAGGCGATTGTGGCAGCAGGATACGCGGGCAGCCCTCGAGGCTGTGCAGGAGTCAGGCGTTCGTGTGATCTACCCCGACAAGACACAGTTCTCGGAACAGGTCGAGGGCATGTACGCGCTGTACGATGGTACTGAAGTCGGCGAACTCATCCGACGTATCAAAGCGTATCAATAGTGTTGAACAGGGCAATCAGGGTCATCGACACCGTTTTTCGCGCGGTGCTTGCATCGCTCATGGCGGTCATGGTGCTCTGCGTGACCTGGCAGATCATTTCCCGCTATCTGCTCGGTCAGCCAAGCACCTGGACCGAGGAGCTGTCGCGTTTTCTGCTCATCTGGGTGGGACTGCTGGGCGGCAGCTACGCGTATCACATGAAAATGCACCTGGGTCTGGACTTGCTTACCGAGAGACTACCGGCTCGCGCCAGGAGGATACAGGCGCGTTTTGTGCACGTTGTCGTCATCATTTTCGCTGTGACGGCTTTGATCGGCGGCGGGCTGCGGCTGATCTGGCTCAACTATGACCTGAATCAATACTCAGCCGCATTGAATCTTCCCATCGCGATCGTCTACCTGAGCCTGCCGATCAGCGGCTTGATGTTCGTTGTCTACGCGGTCATGGCAATGGTGCAGGATGAGCATGACACGGCAACCAAAGGCGCCGGCTGATTCATGGTTGCCTCGGTCCTGATCGTCGTTTTCGTCTTCCTTCTCGTCCTGGACGTCCCGGTTGCGTTCTGCATCGGCATCGCCACGCTGGTTTCCTTGTTGCTGTCGCTCGATCCCGGCCCCGCGCTCGCCACGATGGCGCAGCGCATGCTCAGCGGGTTGAACAGCTTTGCCTTGCTGGCAATCCCGCTTTTTATCCTGAGCGGCATCCTGATGGGGCAGGGCGGGATCGCGAGGCGGCTGATCGATTTTGCGAAATGTCTCGTCGGTATGCTTCCCGGCGGACTGGCTGTCGTCAACGTCATGTCGTGCACGCTGTTCGGCGCCATCTCGGGTTCCGCGATGGCTGCCAATTCGGCGGTCGGCGGTTTCATAGTGCCGGCCATGGAAAAAGAAGGTTATGGCCGGGACTTCAGCGCAGCTATCACGGCCACCAGTTCGACCACGGGCCTGTTGATACCGCCCAGCAATATTTTGATCGTTTACGGCGTTGCGAGCGGCGGTGTTTCCATCGCGGCGCTTTTTATCGGCGGTTATCTTCCGGGGCTCCTGGTCAGCCTGATGCTGGTGATCGTTTGCATCTTCCATGCGAAACGCCACAGCCTGCGAGCCGCGGGCCGCAGTTCGCTGCGGGAAATCGCCCATACCGGCCTACGCGCCGCGCCGAGCCTGTTCCTGATCATACTGGTCATCGGCGGAATTCTCGGCGGCATCTTTACCGCGACGGAAGCTGGCGCGATTGCGGTGCTGTACTCCCTGGCGCTGTCCTGGCTCATCTACGGCGAAATTTCCGCGAAGGACATTTACCCGATCCTGCTCAAGTCCGCGGAGACAACCGCCATTGTCATGTTCCTGATAGCGACCTCGGTTGCCATGTCCTGGCTGCTGGCATTTCACAACCTGCCGGTGCAGGTTGCCGAATTCCTGCTGCAGATCAGCGACAATCCGCTCATTATCCTGCTGATCATCAACATCGCGTTGCTGGTCGTGGGCGCGTTCATGGATATGACGCCCGCCGTGCTCATTTTCACGCCGATCTTCCTGCCGGTCGCGGTGCAGCTCGGCATGTCGCCGTTGCATTTCGGCATCGTGATCGTATTGAACCTGTGCATCGGGCTGTGCACGCCGCCGGTCGGCAGCATTCTGTTCGCGAGCTGCGCGATCGCGAACACGACGATCTCCCGAATCCTCAAACCGATGATCCCGATGTACCTGGCGATGCTGGTCGCGTTGATGCTGGTGACTTACATCCCGGGGATCAGCGAGCTGTTGCCGCGCTACTTCGGCCTGATCGAGTAGCGCTCGTCAATGCATCGAGTTGGTCAAGGTACCGATCCCCGGGATGGAGATGGAGACGAGATCGCCGCTCCTGAGAGTGAAGTCCGTTGGCGGCACGATCCCGGTGCCGGTCATCAGCAGGCAACCGTCGGGATGACTCAAGTCACGAAACAGGTAGCCAACCAGTTCCTGCAAGCTCCGTTTCATCTGCGCGAGAGGGGTGCCGTCTTCGTAAATCGTCGCATCGCCGCGACGCACGACGAGGCTGATCACGGCGTCCGGCGCCGGCGGTTCCGGCGATACGAGAATACCGGGGCCGATCGCGGCACAGCGGTCGAACGTCTTGGCTTGCGGAAGATACAGCGGGTTTTCACCTTCGATGTCGCGGCAACTGAGATCGTTGCCGATGGTATAGCCGACGATGTTGGCGTTCTGTGTAATGAGCACTACCAGTTCGGGCTCGGGCACGATCCATCGCGAATCCCGGCGCAGGTGCATTGAGTCTCCCGGGCCGACAACGCGATTCCGTGTCGCCTTCAGGAACAGTTCGGGGCGCTCCGCGGCGTACACGCGGTCGTAGAAATCGGCACCGCCGGATCCTCGCGATTCCTCGATGCGTGCCGTGCGGCTGCGCAGGTAGGTTACGCCCGCGGCCCACAGCTCCTGATCGCCGATCGGCGGTAGCGGCTGTCGGACGGCGCCCGCCAGCGTTTCCTCGTGTGCTCCGGATCGGCAGAGCGTTGCCAGGGTGTCATGCAGCGTGTCGTCGTTTACCAGGTCGTTCCAGCCGCGCGCAACGGCGAAATACCGCCCGTTATTCTCGACAACGGGACCTTGTGCGGTTCGAAACAAAAGCATGGCGTGCCTCTACGGTTGCCCGTCGTTCGAATATATACCGAACCGCAAACCGGGGTCATCGTCATTTGGCCGCAACAATGTGCAGGTATTCATCCGGGGGGAAGTAGCTTGACAGTCTGGTATCCGATGCTGGTCCTCGCGATCGGCCTGATCATCGTGGTCGGCGGCATCATCGTGCTGCGCATGCACGCATTCCTGTCGCTCATTACCGCGGCCATTGTCGTCAGTCTGCTGGCCCCGGGCGACTGGTCCGACAAGATTCCGCGAGTCGCCGAGGCATTCGGCCAGACGGCCGCCGGCATCGCCATCATCATCGCGTTGGCGGCGATCATCGGCATGGCCATGGCCGCGAGCGGCGCCGCCGACCGGGTCGTCCGGATCTTTCTCGGCATATTCGGCCAGCAGCGCGGCGCAACTGCGTTGTCCGCCAGTGGTTTTACACTGGCGATCCCGGTCTTCTTCGACACGGTCTTTTTCCTGCTGATGCCGCTGGTGCGTTCGATGTACCTCCGCACCGGAAAGCATTACCTGAAATACCTGATGGCGGCCGCGACCTGCGCGACGGCACACGCTCTCGTTCCTCCAACGCCGGGTCCGTTGCTCGCCGCCGAAACGCTGGGCATCGAAGTCGGTACGATGATGCTCGCCGGCATTGCCGTCGGTGTACCGGCGGCGCTGGCGGGCCTGATGTTTGCAAGCTGGTCGGATCGCAGCCTGCCGATTGCCGCGCCGGCCGGCCTGCAACATTCCAGGGACATTCCATCGCAGGACAACCGGCCGCTGCCCGGCGCCTTCGTGTCGCTCGCTCCCATCCTCTTGCCGGTTGCGCTGATTACCTGCAGCACCGTCATCAGTGCGTTCGGCAGCGCAAGCCAGGGAATGGCAGGCGATGCTTTGACGCCGATGCAACTCATCGATTTGCTGGGTAATCCGAACATCGCATTGCTTCTGTCAGCCTGTATCGCGCTGCTCACGTACTGGCGTCACTGCCGTCCCGATGCGCACGCACTGTCGGAGGGCATTGGCGATGCGCTGATGACCGCCGGCGTGATCATCCTGATCACCTGTGCGGGCGGCGCTTTCGGCGCGACGCTGAAAATGGCGCAACTCGCACCCGCCATCCAGTCGCTTGCCGGAGAAGGCGCCGCGGGCGGCCTCGGCTTTCTGCTGTTGGGATTCGGCATGACGGCACTCATCAAATTCGCCCAAGGTTCCAGTACTGCCGCGATAATTGTGACCTCCGCGATGCTCGCCGCAATGATCGATACGACGCACCTGGGTTTTCATCCGGTTTACGTGGCCACTGCAATCGGCAGCGGCTCGCTGGTCGGCTCGTGGATGAATGACAGCGGTTTCTGGATTTTTGCGAAGATGGGTGGGCTCACTGAAGTGGAGACGTTGCGGACGTGGACGCCGTTGTTGGCGTTGATGGGATGTGTTGCGATGTGCATGACGCTCCTGCTGGCCGTGTTGTTCCCGATGGTGTGAGCTGTCGTGCAATGACCTCATTGGGGATGCGGCGCCCCGAGAGGGGAGGGCTGGGCGGCACGCGGGTAAGGCTTGCTGCACGCGGAGCCTGGAGCGGGGAGGGCTTTTCAGGAACGCCGTACATACGTCCCTGTAGGCTTCGGGCGAAACATCCCTGTTTCGCACGATCCTGAAAAGCACTCCCCAATCCAGGCTCCGCCCCGACCGTCCGAGTGGCGGTGCGCCGTCGAAGTCTGCATCTGTAGGAGCCCGCCATGCGGGCGACCGAGCTCGATGGAACGTGTGCGGTCATGGTCCCCGTGACTCCCGCCGCAGCGTCACGCATCGGGCAAATGGATACGCGGCTGGTCCGGATTGCGGCGATAAAGC
>JBOHZD010000087.1:0-5707 GCA_050738315.1 Woeseiaceae bacterium | reverse complement strand
CGCCGGCGGTGCCGTGCTGGCGGGCAAAGAGCTGGTCTGCCGCTCGATCATGCGGCGGACGCGCGGCTTGCCGGGGCCGCGGTGCAGGCGATGGATACGATCCAGAACGGCAGCGTCCTCCAGCGTGATGCGCTGATTCTGGCGCACATACTCGAGCCAGGTCGGACTGTGGTAGCGCTCGATCCACAAATCCGGTTCCGAAAGATCGCGCAGCAATGACCAGTGCCGGGCGCCGTCGCGGCGCCTGATCCGCTTGCGTTCACCCATTGCGGCCAGGAACTCCAGCACGTCCTGCTCAAGTATCCGGTACTCGATGGTGATGACCACCGGCCCGCTGCGCTGCTCGATCGCGAGCGCGATCTCCGGTTCTTTCCAGCGCTTCAGGAGATCCAGCTTGAGCTCCTCGGTCTGCGGCTGGGCGAAACGCAAACCCAATGCGACGCAGCCGAGCAGAACGAGCGCCGAGATCAGCAGCGCCGCCGTAATTCCCAACTGGCCCGTGACCACGCCCCACAGCCAGCTCCCTCCGGCCATGCCGGCAAAGATCACCATTTGATAGAGCGACAACGCGCGCCCCACGACCCAGCGCGGCGCCGAAGTCTGCACCGTGATGTTGAACGTCGCCAGGGCGAGTACCCATCCTGCGCCGCTCAGGAGTTGCGCGGCCATGGTCAGCGGCAGCCACGAGCTGTATGCAGTGGCCGCGGCGGCGAACGCGAAGGCGGACATCGCCAGGCGTACGACCGTCTCGTTCGACAGCGTCTGTCGCAGCCTGTGCGCCATGAGCGCGCCGCCGACGGCGCCGGCGCCGAAGGCGCCGAGCAGCAGACCGTAAGTAATGGAATCGCCGCCGATGAGCTCGTTCGCGACCAGGGGCATGAGCGCAATGAGGCCGCTCGCACCGGCGCCGAACACGAGGCCGCGCAACAGCGTGGACTTGATGTACGGCGACATCGCGACGTAGCGAATGCCGGCCATGATCGCCGTGCCGAGCCGCTCCCGCGGCAGGACCCGTTCCTCCGGAGCATGCCGCCAGCGCGCCAGCACGGCGATGATCCCGACATACGTGAGGGTGTTCACCGCAAAGGCGGCCGCGGCGCCCGCCGCCGCGACGATCAGGCCGCCGACAGCGGGGCCTACGCTGCGGGCGATATTGAAGCCCATGCTGTTCAGCGCCACGGCCGAGGGAAGGTCCCGGCGCGGCACCATCTCCGCGACCGAAGCCTGCCACGCCGGGCCATTGAAGGCGGCGCCGCAGCCGATGAGAAAGGTAAACAGCAGCAACAGCCAGGGCGTGATCAGACCGAAATAAGCGCAGGCTGCGAGCGCCATGGAAACGACGAGCATGAAGACCTGGGCGGCGATCATGATGCTGCGCCGGTCGAAACCGTCCGCGAATGCTCCGGACATCAGCGCAAACAGGACGATCGGCAGCGTCGTGGACGCTTGCACCAGCGTCACCATTTCCGCGGACCCGGCGATCGAAAGCATCATCCAGGACGCGCCGACCGCCTGGATCAATCCCCCGAATTGCGACCCCAGGTTCGCGATCCATACGTTGCGAAAAATCGTGTGGCGAAACGGAGACAACGCTGAGGGCGACAGGCCTGTCGCAATCTCTCCGGTGTCGTCTGTTGTTCCTGTCATCGGCGGGCCTTATGGCGCTATAGTTTACCTTCGAGGCCGTCCCGCAGGTTTGTCGTTCAAGCGCGATTCGTTGATTGGGGGATGCTGGTTGGAGAAGCCTTTTCCTGCCTACGCCGGGGAGGAGCCCTACGTTTTCGTGTGTTACGCGCACGTCGACGCGAGAACTGTTTATCCCGAGATCGGCTGGCTTCGCGATCAGGGCATCAACATCTGGTATGACGAGGGCATCAGCCCGGGAGCCGAGTTTCCAGAGTACATCGGCCAGGCCATCCTCGGCGCCAACCTCGTGCTCTTCTACGTCAGCCAGAAGTCCGCCAATTCTAGACATTGCCGTGACGAAGTCTATTTTGCGTTCGATCACGATACCCCGGTTCTCACATCGCACCTGGTCAGCGCGGAATTGCCGCCGGGTTTGGCTCTGTCGATCGGCGCGACGCAGGGACTTGTGCGTCATGAAATGCCGCTTAGGCAATACCGGAAAAAACTCCTTGCCGGCATCACTCAATTGTTGGCAAGGCCCGGCGCTGCGGCAGACGCGGCAGTTCCGGCCGCTCCCTCATTCCACTCGCGGCTAAGGCGGCGCGCCGTTCCACTGGCGGCCGTTACAACTATCGCTGTTGTCGCCATCGCTGGCGTGGCTGTCAAACAAACACTCGATCGACAAGCGGACTTCCGCTGGGCCAAAGACGAAGCGCTGCCGCAGATCAGGAATATGGTGGACGAAAAATGGCGGGACTTCACCCAGCCCTATGCGCTTGCCGTTCAGGCGGAGGCGATTATCCCGGACGATCCGGAACTCCGGGAGATATTCGACACGATTTCGCTCAACATCGACATCGACTCCGAACCGTCAGGCGCTGACGTGTACATGAAGGAATACGCACGCCCCGAGGACGAATGGGCGCACATGGGCTCGACGCCGCTTGAAAACGTCCGCGTACCGGTCGGCATCTTCCGCTGGAAATTCGAGAAAGAGGGCTTTACACCGGTGATGGCGACGGCCTCGTCCTGGGACATCAGCCTGAGCGGCAATGATCTGTTGGTACCGAGCCATCTGAGCAGGAAGCTGGACCGGAGCGGCGAGATTCCGACGGACATGGTGCGGGTGGCCGGCGCGCAGACGCCCTTTGGCGCAGTTCCGGATTTTTTTATCGACCGTTACGAGGTAAGCAACTCCGAGTTTCACAAGTTTGTCGCCGGCGGCGGCTACCGCGACAGAAAGTACTGGCAACATGAATTCATCGACGGCGGCCGTGTGCTTTCGTGGGAAGAAGGAATGACCCGTTTCGTCGATCAAACCGGCCGGCCGGGACCGGCAGCCTGGCTCGGCGGAACCTATGCTGACGCGCAGGCGAATCATCCCGTATCAGTGAGCTGGTACGAAGCAGCTGCATATGCAGAGTTTGTGGGCAAATCGTTACCTACCGGCACGCATTGGGGCATCGCGCGCGGCGAATACTCTCCGCTCATCCGTTACCCACAACTGGGTGGCTATGCCGTCTTTGCGCCGTTCAGCAACTTCGGCACCGACGGCACCGTCGAAGTCGGCAGCCTTCCCGGAATCACCGCATACGGCGCCTATGATCTTGCCGGCAATGTCAGGGAGTGGTGTTCGAACGATACCTCACAGGGCAAGCTGGTCCGCGGCGGAGCGTGGAATGACAACTCGTATCGTTTTTCCGCGTTGAGCCAGGCGCCGCCGATGTTTCGTGAGCCCGCGTACGGCTTCAGAACGATTCTCCTTCCGGGCGGTGCGCGGGAACCCGCGGCGGCTTTCGAAGAAATTCCCATCAATCCACCGACAGATTTGTACAAATACGCGGTGGTTTCCGACGAGATCTTCGACGTCTTCAAGAGACAGTTCAATTACGATGCTACCGCGCTCAATGCGCGGCAGGAATCGTTGGAGTCGAGCGCGGAACTCTGGACCCTGGAGCGCGTGTCGGTCGATACGCCGTATGGGAACGACCGCATGATCATCAATCTGTTCCTGCCGAAGACCGCGCGTCCGCCCTATCAGGCGGTCATCTATTTTCCCGGCAGCGCGTCGCTCTTTCAGACATCGAGCGAGCATATCGATGAGTACTACGAGTTCCCGATCTTCCTGTCTTTCCTGGTCAAGACCGGCCGTGCTGTCGTCTACCCTGTGTATCAGGGAACGTTTGAAAGGAGGAATGAACAGAGTCCGCGCCTTCATACCGGACCAAAAACACATGCTTACACGGAATTTGTCATCCAGCTCGTCAAGGATTTCCGCAGAACAATCGACTATCTCGAGACCCGTGACGATATCGACGTCGGCAAGCTGGCATTTTACGGGATGAGCTGGGGCTCGATGCTCGGCACGGTCATCCCTGCTGTCGAACAGAGAGTCAAGACTTCGGTCATCCTGGCCGGCGGTCTCGTCGACATTGGACTGCCCGAAGTAAATCCGTTGAATTACGTATCGCGCATCACGATGCCTTACCTGATGCTGGTAGGACGATACGATTCAATATGGGGCTTTGAAGGCTCGGCTGAACCACTGTTCGATCTGATCGGAACGTCGGAAGGACACAAGGTCATGAGAGTTTACGAGACCGATCACATTCCGCCGAAAAGCGAATACATCGCGGACAGGTGCCGTCTTTCGCCTTCACGACAAATCCCGGCGTAGTACTCAACAGTCGATGGCCAGGCGATGCCGCCCACGATGCCAATTTTCTTCATCGCGTTCCGGCTTTCAGCGGCGCGAAGAGGGCTTCCCTTTTCAGCCCACGTCAACGAGTTGCACTCTGGTTCATACCATTGCCGCCGCAAGACCGAACGTGCCGTCGACGACTTCCACGAAGGTTCTGTCTTCGCGAAGGATGACTCGCTTCGCCTGCGCCATTTCAAAATTCTTGCGCGCATCCGGATCCGCTTTCACGCGCGCTCTGTAGGCCTCGTAGGAGGCGAGGCCATCGCACGCGATCAGGCCCCACGCGACGTTATTCGTTCCTTCATGTGGAAGGAAATACCCGACCAGGTGGCCTCCGCAACGCGGGATGATGCCCCCCCAGTTCTCTGCATACTCCTTGAAGGCTTCTCGCTGAAACGGATCGATCTCGTAACGGATGAAGCAGGTAATACTCATCATTGGAACCCTCTCTGGTTGAGGTGAGAAATGGGGTGGCATGTCCCCCGTATCGGTAAGCATCCCGGGAATGCCCGGCGTTACAGCCATCGCCGCGCCGATCCTTGCATTCTGCGCAAGGAAGACGCGGCGCGTCATAGGTCGCACGCGCAGGCTGTTGCGACTGATTCGATCCAGCGGCTTCATGGCGCGTAGTATCCCTGTTGATCGACCGGGACACTTCGCTTACGATAAAACTATGAGTGTTGCGCATGCCGATATCAGCGTCTCCGGAGTGGCGGCGGCCATCGCCGAGCCGGCCAGAACCCGCATGCTTTACTGCCTGATGGACGGCCGCGCGCGAACGAGCACCGAACTCGCAATAGTGGCCGAAGTGAGTCCCTCGACGGCCAGCGCGCACCTGGCCCGTTTGAAGGAACAGCGCCTTGTGACGGTGCTGGCCCAGGGGAAACACCGCTACTACAGCCTGGAGAGCGCCAGCGTCGCCGCCGCGCTGGAAGCATTGACGGTCGTTGCCGGAGGGTCTCGTGACAGGTTCGTGCCAAACACCCCTACCCGCCTGCGTGCGGCGCGCACTTGCTACGATCACATGGCCGGCGCAGTCGCCGTTTCGCTTCACGACCGGTTCGTAGAACTGGGATGGCTGGCGAACGATTCGGCGGGGGATAACGCCTACGACCTCACCAGGGATGGAGCACAAGCGCTGGAAGATCTCGGGGTGGACATCGAGGCGAGCCGGGCACTGCGCCGCCGCTTCGCCTACGCGTGTCTCGATTGGAGTGAACGACGGCCTCACATCGGCGGAGCCGTAGGCGCTGCGCTCCTTAAGATCGCATTGGCACGAAGGTGGGTTGTCAAGGATCTGGACAGCCGTGCCTTGAGGGTGACGCCCACGGGCCGGCGCGAACTGAGAGCCCGATTCGGCCTTCAGGATTGCGGCTGATG
>JBOHZD010000086.1:0-4847 GCA_050738315.1 Woeseiaceae bacterium | reverse complement strand
GTGTCGGCGCCGGCGGCTGCGATTCGGCCGATGTTGTCGACCTTGACGCCGCCGTCGACTTCGAGCCGTATCGGCAGGCCGCTGTCGTCGATTCTTCTGCGGGCGTTTGCGATTTTGTCGAGAGAGGAGTCAATGAACTTCTGTCCCGCGAAGCCCGGGTTGACCGACATGATCAGCACCATGTCGACCTTGTCGAGAACGTAGTCTAGCCAGTCGAGAGGGGTGGCCGGGTTGAAAACGAGGCCTGCCTTGCAGCTGTGGTCCCGGATGAGACCGAGCGTGCGATCGACGTGGCGGCTCGCTTCGGGATGGAACGTAAGCCAGGTCGCGCCCGCCTTTGCAAAATCGGGTATCAGCCGATCCACCGGTTCCACCATGAGATGGACATCGATGGGTGCCGTGATGCCGTGTCTGCGCAACGCCTCGCAGATCAGGGGGCCGATCGTCAGATTAGGCACGTAATGATTGTCCATGACGTCGAAATGGATCATGTCGGCGCCGGCGGTCAAGACGGCGTCGACGTCGTCGCCGAGGCGTGCAAAATCTGCGGACAGTATGGATGGGGCAATCAGTGGTTGCACTCGGGTTTCCTTATCTAGCAGCGTGTCGCAGAGTCTACCGGATCGATCCGGGCTGCAGAATGCCGATCAAGCCGTTACCGGATGTTGCGCCTGGCTTTCAGCATACTGTAAGCGCCCCGGATCTCGCGGGTTCGCACCTGTGCGGCTACGAGCGCCGCAGGATCCGCCTGCACACCGGTCAGTTTGTCCGGATGATTCCTGTTCATGAGGCGGCGGTACGCTTGCTTGATCTCGGCATTGGTCGCGGACCGGTTGACGCCCAGCACCGTGTAAGCATTGTTCACCCGGGCTGCATCGGCGGAACCCGCCGCGGACCTGCGAAAGCTTTGCTGCGCACGCAGCATCGCTTCGATCTGGGCCAGCTCGACCCGGCCGATATCCAGCTCGCAACAGATGGTCCAGATAGCCGCACGTTCGCGCTTGTGCAGAGCGTTTTTGGATAGCGCAACTTCCATCAGCAGCCGTACGAACAATCCGTGCAGTTCCGGACGATTCCTGCAGTCGCGCCGCAACTGGCGCAATGCCTCGTGCAGCGCAAACGACGGCTGCTTGCCCTCGCGAAACCATTCGATCGCCTGACGAATTTCCGCAGGACCAAGCCCCAGCCGGTGCATCAACACGCGGGCTGCTCTTATTTCCTGCTCTGAGACGCGTCCGTCGGTTTTGGCGAGAAAGCCCATGGTGCGGAACAGCGCACGGACATATCCGCCCGGCAAGTGTTCTGACACACCGCTCGTTGATTGTCGGGTATATCCCCGGTCGAACTGATGGCCAAGAATCAAGCCGACAAGCGCCAACCATGGCCTGCCGATCGACAGTGCCGCAACGACGCCCGCGACCTTTCCCCAGTATGGCATTAGAATTTCATGACGTCAGTGAGCAGAGCGAGCCAAACCACTACGGCCATTGCAGGCGCCTATGCTAACGTCAGTGCGCGTCAATTCCTATCGAGATCGTCCAGGGCCGAGATCATGAGCACTCCGGATCCGTTGTTCGAATCCTTCGTCCCTTCGTTGCCTCTGCTCGGCCGCGGCAAGGTGCGAGACCTCTACGGCGTCGACGAAGAACATCTGCTGATTGTGACCACCGATCGTCTGTCCGCTTACGACGTTGTGATGCCCGACCCGGTGCCGGGAAAAGGCCGGGTCCTGACCGAAATGTCGAAGTTCTGGTTTCGCATGATGGCCGACATCGTGCCCAATCACCTCACGGAACGCAGTGTCGAGTCCGTCGTCGGTGATGCGCGGGTCTCCGGGACACTGGCCGGGCGAAGCATTGTCGTAAAGCGTCTCCAGCCGCTGCCCATTGAAGCCGTCGTCCGCGGCTACCTGGCAGGCTCCGGCTGGCGTGACTATCAGGCAACGGGCAGGATTTGCGGTCTTGAACTGCCCTCGGGCCTCAGCCAGGCGGAAATGCTGCCCGCAGCGCTGTTCACGCCCGCCACAAAAGAAGCCGCGGGCGGCCACGACGAGAACATCGGATTCGCGCGTGTCGAGGAAATGCTGGGCGCCCGGCTGGCCCGGCGTGTAAGAGAGATTTCATTCGCGATCTACGACCGGGCGTCGGCCTACGCACGGGAGCGCGGCATCATCATCGCCGACACCAAGTTCGAATTCGGTCAGGATTCCGAGGGCCGCCTCTACCTGATCGACGAAGTATTGACCCCGGATTCCTCGCGCTTCTGGCCGCGAAGCGCATACAGGACAGGGATCAGCCCGCCCAGTTTCGACAAGCAATTCGTACGCGACTATCTTGACGGGCTGGACTGGGACAAGGCGGCGCCGGGGCCGTCCTTGCCGCAGTCGGTCATTACGCGAACGAGTGAAAAATATCGCGAAGCGTTAGCCTTGATGACCAAACAGCTCTGACTTCGTCTCGTAGCGGCCGGGTCAATTTCTAGGCCTCGTTGCGCCGGCACCAGTTGCCGACGATTTTTCGCAACGCCCTGAGGCCGTCGGTCAAAGCCGCGGGTCCCGGCTGCAGAATAATGGCTGATTTGATTTCGTGAACTTCTCCATTCCTGACGGCCGGAATCGAGTCCCAGCCGGGCCGTGCAGCGACTTTGTCAGGGCGAAACTTCTTGCCGCACCACGACCCTATGACGATGTCCGGTTGCCGTTGCACGATCTCATCCGGATTTGCCACGATTCGGTTTCTGGCTAGCGGCTCCCTTGCGCATTCCGGAAAGCAATCGTCGCCGCCCGCAATCGAGATCAACTCGGACACCCAGCGAATTCCGCTGATATGGGGCTCGTCCCATTCTTCGAAATAAATCCTTGGCCGTAACCGCTGCGAATCCGATTCGGCGCGTACGACAGCGACGTTGTGCTCGAGCCGGGCGGCGTATGCTTCTGCTTTGTCCTGCTGCCCGATCATTCCGCCGAGCGTGCGGATCATCGTCAGTATTTCAGGAACCGATCGCTGGTTGAAGACGTGCACGCCGACACCATGGCGAATCAGTTCCGCTGCGATGTCCGCCTGCAAATCCGAAAAGCCGAGCACCAGATCCGGTTGCAAATCCAGGATCCGGCCAATCCTGGCGCTGGTAAATGCGGACACTTTCGGCTTCTCCTTGCGCGCCCGCGCCGGCCTGACGGTGAACCCCGAAATCCCGACGACACGCCAGTCCTCCCCGAGATCGTAGAGCGTCTCCGTCGTCTCCTCTGTCATGCAAACGATGCGTTCGGGGTATTGACTTGTCATCGTGATATAGAAAACCGATTCGCTCTCATCCGCGCACGTCGCGCTCATGTACAATCGCGCGCATGCCAACCTTTTCTTCTGCAACGAACTGTGGCATGACGGAACGATGATCCCCGAGCTGCGCACGAAAATCGAACTTCTCGTCTGGGGTGATACGCTGGAGAGCAAAGGCCTGCCCGGGCGTATCGCAGCGGTCGTGCTGCGCTATCTGTATGCTCTCATTCGCGACATCATAGCAGGGCAACTGACACTGCGTGCCATGAGTCTCGTTTACACGACCTTGCTGTCTGTCGTACCGCTGGTTGCTTTCAGCTTTTCAGTCCTGAAGGGGCTCGGCGTCCACAACGACCTGAAACCCATGTTGTACCAGGTCCTGGCGCCGCTCGGGCAACAGGGAACGGAAATCACGGAAGACATCATCGGACTCGTCGACAACGTCAAGGGCGGCCTGTTGGGTGGAGTCAGCCTGGCGTTCTTTATTTTTACCGCAATCTCGATGGTGCAGAAGGTCGAGGAAAGCTTTAACCACGTATGGCATGTGTCCAAGCCGCGCAGCCTGGCGCGCCGATTCTCGGAATACACGGTCGTACTGCTGGTCGGTCCGGTCGTCGTCGTCGTTGCCTTCGGCATGATCGCGTCGATCCGCAGCAACAACCTGGTGCAATGGCTGTTGACTCATGAGTCGTTCGGACAGGTCTTTGTCGCAGGCAGTAAATTCACGCCGTATCTGTTGATCACCGGCGTTTTCATATTTCTCTATATGTTCGTGCCGAATACCCGCGTCAAATTCAGGGCCGCTTTGATCGGCGGAGTTGCCGCCGGTTTCATCTGGGCCAGCCTGGGTGCGATTTTCGCGACGTTTGTGGTGTACTCGACCGGCAGCAAGCAGGTCATTTACGGCGGATTTGCGATCGCCATCACCGCGCTTTTCTGGCTGTATCTGAATTGGCTGGTTCTGCTGGTCGGCGCCCAGCTCGCCTTTTACTACCAGCGGCCCGAGTACCTGCGAATCGGGCACCGTGAACCCGCGCTTTCAAACTCGATGCGCGAATGCCTGGCGCTGAACATCATGTACCTCGTAGGGCAGGCTTTTCGCGATCAGAAACGGATCGTCACCGACAACACGATCACCGAGCAGCTCAGGTTGCCGTCGATCGCGCTGGCGCCGGTCGCAAACAAGCTCGAGGCCGCGGGCCTCCTGGTATCGACCGAGAAGCAGGCGTTAATGCCCGGTCGCGAGATGTCGCGCATCCGACTCGCCGATATTCTCGAGGTGGTTCGCGAACGCGGAGAAACGGGGTCTTATCGCGAGCCTCGCTGGGTCCCCGGCATCGATGCACTCGGCAAACAGTTGAACGACGCAGTCACCGGCGTCACCGGCGACAAAACGCTCGCCGACCTCCTGGACGAACTCGGCAAATCCAAATAGCCGCCCCTCCCGACAGATGAGCGTCTGGCGTTGTTGGAGGCGAAGGCTTGCCTGGGGGAGGCCTTTTCAGGACCGCCGTAAATACATCCCTGCAGGCTTCGGGCGAAACATCCCTGTTTCGCACGATCCTGAAA
>JBOHZD010000085.1:0-14182 GCA_050738315.1 Woeseiaceae bacterium | reverse complement strand
GACGAGTTCCGTTCCATCGGTCAGAGTCATCCTTGAGCGCTCACCAATAGCAGTTTGGTAAACTCCATTCGATGCCGTGGTCACCAAAGGACCATTACGTGGTCCGAAACCAGCCGAAACGTGTTCTAGCGCAAGCCAGCCTGCGGCAAGGATGACGACTAAAACTGAAGCCGCTATTGTGACAGCAAATCGTAGAGATTTTCCCGGTCTACAAACTGGCTCAGGGAACAACTCTGTCAAACGGGACAGTGTACCCATGCGGTCCCACAGGCTGGCCATTTCGAGCAGCGAGCCTTCGTTCCGTGGATCCGCCGCCATCCACTGTTGCAGTGCGGTTTTTTCCTCGTCTGAAAGCCGCCTATCTAACCTGGCTATCCACAGGCTGGCTTCCTTGCGGCACTGTGACCGACTTTGCAACTCATAAACATCACTCATCGACGGCTACCTTGCCGTGGCGGTTTTTCGTCGGAATTTCGTTCATCCGCTTCAGCCCATGTGCCAGAACAACTATGTTTGTCGTAGTTCCGCATTGTTCTGGCACAGCTTCTTATTCCATGCGCAACATGTTTCTCGACGGTGTTTTCACTGATGTTCATCTCTCGAGCGATATCGCGCTGCGAATAGCCATAAACCTTTTTCAACACGAATGCGCGTCGACATTGCGGCGGCAATTGCCGCACCGCCTCACAAAATCTTGCAAATTCTTCTTTCGACGCTACGTCGTCGAACACACCATCGGACACACCCTCGCCAAATCCGTTTTCGGGAGTGTCCTCCACAGAGACTGCCAAGCGTGACTCCGCCCGTTTGACATAGTCAAGCGCCAGATTTCTCGCAGTCCTAAACAAGAATGATCGCGGTGAGCCAATCTCCGCGTCGCGCTTCCTTTGGCAAACTCTTACATAGGTTTCTTGAACTATGTCTTCAATTTCTTTAGGCGGCACAATTCCCATCACTGCCCTCGCCAAAGCACTACGTAAAGAGACATAGATCTTGAGCATATCCTGTGAACTAGCCATCAATTATGCCCGTGCTTCCCGATGATTCGCTTTGTGCTTACCGTCTGACGAATGAAGAGACGTTTTCCGGTATCGGGTGACCCAAACTCTTTCAAAGCCGAGCACGCCAGGCAGGAGCTCTTCCATTATGCCGATGAACATGTCAATTTAGATTTGGGAAAGCTGAGACTACATAGCTGATTGC
This sequence comes from Woeseiaceae bacterium, assembly GCA_050738315.1. Lineage (GTDB taxonomy): Bacteria > Pseudomonadota > Gammaproteobacteria > Steroidobacterales > Woeseiaceae > IDS-8. The sequence goes on along the minus strand of JBOHZD010000085.1, from coordinate 12,979 downwards.
ATCGCTTCCACGGCGGCAGGAAGGCAGGCTATTGGACACGCACCAGTACCTTCGAGACAATCAAAGTTTTCTATGATCGAAACGTCTATACGGCCAGTTAAGTGGAGTCATCCCGGACGCCTTTAAACGAGTTTTCTTGCGGATTCGCGGTGTTATGGGTATCGAGTGCCTAGTCCAGACGCTATTCTCAAGAATGCAAATTATTCACCTGTCAATTGATTCCTTTCCACTAGTGTCCCGAGTCGGAAGTTCGTTGCCGAAGTCCCGGGGTACGGCGCCCGGCTGGCAAGGCGCGACGACCGCGCATATCGGGAATATGTAAGGGAGGAGCAACACCGCCACAGCCGGGATGCCCCGCACGGAAATTCGGTGACGAACTTCCGACTCGGGGCACTAGGTCCTCTACGACTGGCAATTCCAAGTGAGATGGGAAATTTCTTGAGCGGTAAATGGAGTGATCCGCCGGTATGTAATCCCCCTCCTCAGCACGATATATGTTCATGAATTGCTGCGGATTGCGGTCGTATGCTGGGAACCAGCTGCTATGAATCTGAACCATAATTCGGTGGCCCTTTTTGAACGTATGGAATCTATCCCATATGATAAATGAAATCGGCGTAATCTCGCCGGGTTGCAATGATTTTGGGGCACTCATGCTGTCACGGTACTTTGCTCGCATAACCTCAACGCCAACCAACATTTGATAGCCACCCATGCTGACGTCGTTGAGATCATTGTCTGGAGCATCTCCTGGGTAAACATCAATCAGCTTTACAAAAAAATCTGCATCGGTCCCCGTAGTAGAGAGAAATAGACTTGCTTTAATCGGCCCAGCAATGGTGATTTCATCTTCGAGTACGTCGGTCTGATAAGTTAGAACATCAGGACGTGTGGCAATCAATCGTTGGTCTTCTATCATCCAAAGGTCACCTGCTGTCGCCCGAATTTCCCTTGAATAAGGCACTGGATGTTGAGGGTCACTCGTATAACGATCCATGGCCATCATTGAGCGACTCTTTGGAACCTCAAAGGACAGTTTTCCGTGTTCTTGGAAATAGAGGTTTTTGACCTCGCTCGGATTTGGCGGCCACTGTGCCAACTCGTGCCACCGATTATTGCCAGTCTCAAAAACGATGGCTTCGCTGGGATTATTCCAACTTCCCTTACCTTTGAGATGATATTCAAAGAACGGAAAGACGATGCACTTCTTGTAGAAATCCGATGTCCTAGATCCAAACTGGATATCGCCCAAGAACGATCCATCGTACTTTGACCAACCGCCGTGAGACCATGGCCCTACGACCAAAATGCTCTCATTCTCCGGCGTTGTTTTCTCGATTTCCTTGTAGATAGAGATTGGCCCATAAAAATCTTCTGCATCAAACCAACCGGCCACATTGAGAATCGCATGTTCGATGTTTTTCATATGCGGCAAAGCACTTTGTTGTTGCCAGAATTCATCGTAGTTCGGATGAATAACAAAATCACTCCAAGCCGGGATACCGCCGCCAAAGTATTTGTCATTCAACTTGTATGTGGGGCCAGCATTCAAGAAAAATTCGTATCCCCATGGTGTACCATAGTCAAAAGGTCTTGGTTTCTCAGTTGTCGGTTCATTTCGCCGCTGAGCAGACCTTCCCATCCAGTCAAAACTGTACATTAAACGGAATGCGCCATTGTGATGCCAGTCGTCGCCAATGAACATATCTGACGGAGATGCTTGCGGAGATGATGCTACCAATGCGGGATGCGAATCGACCATGCCCATCACTGTCGCCCAGCCCGGATATGATATTCCCCACTGACCCACTTTGCCGTTGTGACCGTCAACATTTCTTATCAACCAATCAATCGTGTCATAGGCATCCGTACTTTCATCTATGGTTGCGGAATCCTTTTTGTTCTCACGGATGGCGCGTATGACTTCGAAAGTGCCCTCTGACCGAAATGTCCCTCGCATATCCTGCAGAACGAAAATATAGCCCTCTTTAAGAAAGTCAATTGATGGCGCCATGAGCGCCACATCTGGAAAATCCTCACCATAAGCTTCGATGGAGTAAGGCGTTCTAAATAGTAAGATGGGATAAACCTTCGAAACGTCGTTGGGAGAATATACGGCCGTAAACAACTTCACCCCGTCACGCATGGGTATCATATGCTCGGCCTTGTTGTAGTGGGCTTGAATATCGTAGCTCGGGAGCTCACCGGCCGGCGCATTAGAAACAAGACTCAAACAACATAACGCTACTGAGATCAGAGTAATAAAAAGGGGGTCGTTGCTCCCGCTCGTCAAATAATGGATTTCTCTGCGCCCATGTGGATTCTGTCGATTCATCACGCGTTCCTATTTCGATTTCCCAGCCTGAAAAAGCAGGGGGCGCTTCTTGCCTCCATCAAATCGCAAATGCCGGCAACGCGACCACCGATATTCGGCGAAACCAACCTTACAGGCATTTCCGGCCACTGCAATGCATTCACTAGACGAATAGAGACTAGAAATCCGTACCCACACATATTTCGCTAGCCTTCTTTCCGCAAATGCTATTGGGGTTTTACCCCGATACCACGGACGGTTCAGTTAAAGTCTGTTGAAATTTATTCCTTGCCTTGGAATTTGGCATCGCGAACGGCTTTATCAGCAGATCAAGTGCGGAGTATGAGCACGTCGCCGGCGTCGACAAGAACGGTCATGCGGTGACGGCGAATACCACTAAGTGAACCGCTCCGGGATTCCCGAAGACTCCATTTCTTGGGAAAGTGGAGTAACGGACGGTTAACGCGGTATCAAAGCCATGAGTATGACATCCATGATCGCCCAGACTTTGTGTCGATCGTTTCCGGAAGCGCAACGGAGCCGACAGGAACGACTTACGTGTACGACGATCCAGATCGCCTGACGCAGAAAAGTTCGCCGCTTGGGGAGATTACCTATCAGTATACCGCCGGCGGAGAGATGCAGCAGACGGATGGTCGAGGCAATCAAGTCGTCATCCCTTACGGCGGCTACGGTGCTCCGGATTATTCGGACATCCGGCAAATGCAGTATGACTCATCAAGCGGCATCATCACTGTCATCGACGATCCGAAATTGTAATTAATCAGCCGGTTTGAAATTGTGTTCTTGTGATCGTTCTTTTGTACAGAAAGGTTTATCTTCGCGTTACTGGGCGCTCTTCTTCGAAGTTTGACGATCGCCGTAAGAGACTGATTTGGGGGCGCGTTTCATTCGAATATGTCACTCCCCTTCCTTGCAGACCAAGCATCATCCGTGCCTGGAAATCGACTGCAATTTCAGAGCAGCTGAATACCGGAAAAATCACGCCGTCGATAGCAATCACGATTGGTCTGAGTAAGGACGCTCTTCCGACCTCGCCTATACCGCGCGCATGCTCGCTCTGTAGATGTGGCACATCATCCAAAGCGAAACAACGTTGACGACGACACCGTCATCTCCGATCCTCTGACTACCGCGTCACACCGGCCCGGCATCGTTCGGAATGGGCGGCCGGCTTCGCCGGAACCCACAAATGCGTACTCCGTTTGATGCCGGCCACTGATTCCGGATCATGCCGGGCCACCATTCCGAACGATGCCGGTGACAAGCCCGAAATCCTTGGTCCACTGTCCCGTTAGGGATTTCGGTTGTTGAATCGTATTTCCTTCGCTCCTTCGCTCCTTCGCTGTAGAAGCTGCTCCGGATTCATGCCGCCCCGCGACCCGTACGCTTTGTCGCCGTCAAGAAACAGACCGAGCGCGTGTATGACCTGTTTTCGGGATCGCTGCTGACGACCGGCATCGTCGACCGCGATTTTGATGACGTCGGTAATGTGATTACCGAGAGTCGGTCACATGTTGATGCCTGGACTGAAAACCTGACGGAAACCACGGGCAGCTTTGCTGCGCCGGATTACGCCAACTGGTGGCTCGACAAGCTGAACAGCAGAGTCGTCAAGCACCATCCCGTCAGTCAGCGCCATGCGCGCAGTCCCGCCATCGTTCCCGGCACGGAGTCGGCTCTGCCGGTGTCGAATTGCGATCGGACGGGCCGCAGGCGGCGATGGCGCTGCAAACTGCAGCGGTCAAAAAGGCTCTGACAATCATGAATCTCCTCTGGATAATTGAGAACCGCCGTGAGCGGTCAAGCGCAGAGTATAGAGCCTATCCGGAAGCTATCTCAAAATATGTCCGGCACGCGGCACAAAAGAAAGCGCCTGCGACGCCGGCGCCAAGAACGACTGTTATGAGCCAGATAGCAATCGCTTTCGAGACTGAACACGATAGGCGAGGCGAGAATAAGGGATAGCGACGAATTGAGTCACGACCCTTCCAAAGTGCCTGTTCAGTATCTATTTCGCCTGAACAGTATGAATTCACAATCCACCGGAACTTTCTAAAATTCCATTCTAAGGTCGGCGTAATAGTATCGGCCACGCAAGCTGTGATAAGCGCCGTCGTAGCCAAAGCCCGAGTCAGCCAGTGGTGGATCCTTATCTGTCAGGTTGTTGATGCCAAAACGGAAGCGCGCATTGCTGAACAGCCCACCGTTGTCGCCTATTTCGTATTGGCCATAAAGGTTGTACGTCGTCCAGTCATCGACAATAAACGGATTGTCATCCGGATCAAGCCCGGCGCTCGTGTCTATGTAGTCGCCAACGTAGTCGGCGAAGAAGCCTGCCCCAAAACCACTACCGTGGCTCCACGATATAGTTGCCGAGCCTTGCCAGATCGGTTGGCCATTTCGTTCGAGGATGCTTCCGGCGTTCGCCAACGCAATTGAGGGGTCGATCAGTCCACCAGCGACTGCATCAATCACGATCTGATCACGAGAGGACGGTTCAATCGTGAAGTCGCGCATCTCAACGGCGTTTATCTTGAAGTCAAAACTTCCGAGGGGCGTGTCGTCCAGAGCATAGTAAATCGCGTAATCGGTACCAGCGATCTTGCGTGGCAGCAGATTCAAATACGTATCCTGGATGAACAGTATATCGCCGGCCGGATCCAGGCCGGTCCCTGCATAAAAAGCTATCTGATCGACGGTAGGGGCCGCCCGAACTACGGCTGGATTTGACATACCCTGAACCCTCAAAGCGTAGTCCAGATCCAGGTGGTTACCGCCGCCGAAAATACCGACGACACCCTCTTGCTCTATGTCCCACCGATCGACCGTGATAACCAGTCCTTCCAGGAAACCGGTTGGCTGCAACACAATACCGAAGGTCCGATTGGTGTCGTCTTCCGGTGCCAGATCCGGGTTGCCTGCGCGTTGTTCTTCGCGCGATTCGGTAAAGCCGCTGCAATCAGCGAATGTCGCGAACGTGCCGTTTCGAACGCCGGCTTCGCAACCAATAGTATCCGTGCGCGTATTGGACCTGGCTACGTTAAGTTCATTGATGGTCAGGAGGTTGGGCGCGCGGAAGCCTTTTGACCACGACGCTCGAAACTTCACGAACTCGGCCGGTTCCCAGGCGCCGGCAATGCGAGGCTTAACGCCGCTGCCGCCAACGTCTGAGTAGTCTTCGTAACGAGCAGCCAATTGAAAGTCCAGGTGCCGAAGCAGTGGAATCTGCTGAGCATCACCCACGACCGGGACCGACAATTCAGCGAATAGCGAAGTCACGGTGCGCGAACCGCTGGAGTCCGAGGTCGGGCTGGTTCCCATTACATCGCTGCCGACGACCTCACCGGTAACGACGTCGGTGAAGGTAATGGTTCCGTCCAGTCGTGGATCACGGTCCTCGGAGTAGGCTTCGTGACGGACTTCGGCACCGAACGAGGCGCCAAGCGGACCGCCGGGCAGATTGTAAACTTCGCCATTCGAGACTATGAAGTCGGCCAGCGCGAGGTCGGTTTCACTGACACGTTTAACGGATATGAGAAAAGGATCGATTACACTCTGTGGATTGGGCGTCGAATCCAGCGTATTCGGATTATTCGGGTCAGCACCGTTGAACAGGTTGTATGTGTCGGGCGTTTCGTTGAGCAGGGATTGTTGAAACAACGTGCTCGATACGCGATTACCCGCTGTGTCGTCGGTCTTGGCTTCTGAATACAAGATCGCGCTATCCCAGTTCCAGGCGGAATCGCCGAAAGAACCGCGGGCACCACCGAGGATCCGCCATGAGTCATTTTGGACATTGAACCGTCTTGGGCCAACATCGCTAAGCCGAAACCTGGCGCCATCGACCGATACGGGTAGACCTTCCGTCGGAACATTGGCAAGGCCAGGCAAGCGGTTCGGATTGGGCGACCCGTCGGAGAAAAATTCAGGCCCGAACGGGTTGTAGTAGTTGTTCGCGGGGACAACAATATCGCCGCTTGCGATCGACGTATTGTATTCCAGTTGTGCTTTCGTCTCGGCGAAATAGTATCCGAGTTCACCATAGAGCTCGATTCCGTTACCGAGGTCGTGATTAACGAATGCGAACACATTGAAGCGATCTCGATCGGAAATTACCTGATTAACGGCGCCAGAGTTATATCGCAGTTCGCGATCGAGCGATCCATCGTTAATGCAAATTCCTGGCGTTGCCAAATCCGTCGACGTACTACCGAGGCAGTCGGCAAACGAATCGGGCTGGATATGGAAAACGCCGGATGCCGTGGTCAGATTGGTACCGTTCTGAGATACCTGCGTACCAGAGGTTGTATTTAGCGTGAATTGTCCCCAAGGCGTCCGTGTACTGGTGTTGTCGAAGGATGTATCGCCTTCAAATGTCGTCCCGGCCAGAAGCGGTCTTCGGTCATCATTTACGGATAACGGGTGTTCGCTGGCAAACATACCGTCGCGAGTGGAATACATACCTGAGAAAGACACATTGGTCCTTCCACCATTGAAGTTCTTGCGCCACTCAACGTAATCTGCGGTTCAGCGAGGCCGCTGTTATCGGCCCAACCGTATCGAACGGATGCTGAACGCCTTCGTAGTCATCTCTAAGGATCGTATTAAAGACACCCGCGACGGCATCAGTTCCGTAAATCGCTGACGCGCCGTCGTTGAATACTTCAACGCGCCTGATACCAGCAACGGGCATTGAATTCAGATTTACGGTTACTGCGGGAACCAGGTTGTCCGTTTGCGTGCCCGGATGATAGACGAGCCGTCGGCCATTAAGTAGGGTCAATGTGTTGCCAGGGCCAATCGAGCGCAGGTTGATCGATGCGACATCGCCGCGAGCGTTATTGACTGTACCAATCAGGTCGTTTCGAAAATCGACAGCGCCTTGCGAAGGAAGGGATCGAATGAGATCTTCACCGTCAATTCCGCCGATCGCATCAATGTCTGCTTCGTTGATAATAAATACCGGTAGCGTTTCGTTGACTCTTGCGCCTTCAATATGGGTGCCGGTAACGACGATTTCTTCCAACGCTTGATCGTCGGAATTCGCAGCGCCCTGCGCGTGAATCGCCAGAGACCAACCACTTGTCAACAGGACCCCGGCGAATAACCCTATAGTGTTGAGTTTCTTCATTTCGATTCCCCCGATATGCACTTTTGACCGTGATGGCACAGCTGCGTCACAAGGAAATACTAACTTGAATGGGTGGATCGGCCTTAGCAGGTGTTGTTCGTGGGGTATAATTATCGCTTATACCGAACTGCCACTGGATTGGAAAACGGCCTTGAAACAATCCAGAAAGGCGGCACAGATGTTGTTCAATGGCCGCGATTCGACGTAGATCGCGTTAACAGAGAACGTCACAGGCGGATCGAACTTCTTATATGCAATGTCTTGAAACCCATCAGCGGCCGCAGTGAATTCATCGACAATCGTGACTCCGCCGCAATAAGCAACCAGACTTTTCGCAATAAATCCTGTTTCTGCGACGATGTACGGCTCCAACATATCGCTTCGTTGACCGAGCTCGTTTGCCACAATCCGGCCGAGTGGACCCCGATCGCTCATGCTGATAAACGGTAGGGAAGCCAATTCGTCAAGAGAAACACGCTCGCCGTGAGAGGTCAGCATTCCGGGTGAGTAAACGCATGCGAATTCGGCCTGCCCGAGTTCGATCGTGTCGAGGCCCTGCCGCGAGGGCGGCTGAAACGCGAGTCCAATGTCATTTTCACGCTCGAACAGCGATGTGGCCAGTTGGTCAAAATGCTCCGTTTGCAATTCGAACGTGACCTCCGAGTGGTTTTTCTGAAATTCCGCTATCGCCCGTGGCAAGAGATCGAACCCAAGGCCGGTGATAGCGACGATACGAATGTGGCCGGCCGGATTGTTGCGAAGATTGCGTGTTATCCGACGCAGCGACCGAATCTCCCCGTAAATACGTTCCACCTCGCCAGCGAGAACTTTCGCTTCCTCGGTTGGCAGCAGGCCTCGCGCCGTGCGCTCGAAAAGGTGGTGTAACGTTCTTTCTGTAAATTTTCTGATGGCGGAGCAAGTGCCGAGCCATCCGGTTATCCTTTCGAAAGCGAACTTTGACGATTTGCTAATCGAAAGGAATAACAAGAATGGCTCAGCACGTAGAGAATAAAACGATTCACGACGCAGTGGAACTGTTGAAAGAGAATGGGTTTGACGGGATGGCGGACGCGGTGACGGTGTTGCTGGACAACGCCATGGTGTGGGAACGCAGCGAATACCTGCGGGCGGCGCCGTACGAGCGTTCTGAGGAGCGGCTCGGCTACGCCAACGGGTTCAAGGGCAAGACGGTGAAGAGCCGGCTCGGGGCCTTGACGCTCAAGGTGCCGCAGACGCGCGATGGCGGCTTTTATCCGCAAAGTCTGGAGAAGGGCCTGCGCTCGGAGCGGGCTCTGCTGCTGTCGATCGCCGAGATGTACGTGCAGGGTGTTTCCACGCGGCGGATGAAGAAGATCGTGGAAGAGCTGTGCGGTATGGAAGTGAGTTCCAGCCAAGTCTCGCGGGCGGCGGCGGAGCTCGATGGGCATCTGGAGGCTTGGCGGACACGCCCGCTGGGACGCTATCGCTACGTGGTGCTGGATGCGCGTTACGAGAAGGTGCGCCAGGGCCGGCCAGGTGCTGGATGCCGCCGTGTTGATCGCCAACGGCGTCGATGCTCAAGGCCACCGTGATGTTCTCGGCTGCTCGGTGTCGCTGTCGGAGGCGGAAGTGCACTGGCGGGCGTTTCTGTCCGGCCTCAAGGACCGCGGTCTGTACGGCCTCGAGCGGGTGGTGAGCGATGCCCACGAAGGCCTGGCGGCGGCACGCAAGGCGGTGTTTCCGAGCGTACCCTGGCAGCGCTGCCAGTTTCACCTGCAGCAGAATGCGGCTCAATACGTGCCGGCGGTGGCGATGCGCTCGGCGGTCGCAGCAGACATCCGCGCGATCTTCAATGCGCCGGATCGCGGCGAGGCCGACCATCTGCTGACGAAGTTTCTCGACCGTTACGAGCGCACGGCACCGAAGCTTGTGCAATGGGCCGAAGACAATCTTCCCCAGGGTTTTACCGTGTTCGAGTTCCCGGCGAGTCACCGCCGACGGCTGCGCACCACGAACATGCTGGAGCGCATGAACGAGGAAATCCGACGGCGGACAAGAGTGGCAAGGCTGTTTCCCAACGAAGCTTCTCGCCTGCGCCTGGTCACCGCCATCGTGATGGAAATTTCGGAGGACTGGCAGACGGCGGACAAGCGCTACCTGACATTCACCGATTGATGGGCTGACGAAGGATGACCGAATTTACAGAACAGGGGTTGCTCAATCCTCGAAAAGCTTAAACCCAATCTGGTCCTCGGCGTGGCGTAGAATCTGACTCACTGCCGGTTGTGACACATTCAGCGCACGCGCAGCGGCGCTCATCGATCCGTGTGTATATACGGCATTGAAGATTTCGATGTGCCTTATTCTCATGCCACACTTCCATTTTTGTTGCTAAGATCAATTATGTGTGCCGAAACAACGCTGGCAACGAGTATCTTTGGGGTGGGTGAGCGGAAGATTCAGCGACTGGACGACGGGTTGTCGTTGGCGTTTGTCGTCGCTTGAACAAAATGGTCGTCAATCGGGTGTACCGGCTCGCTGGTGTATGCCTGAAGCGTAATCCAGCTACCCTCGGCGATCTCGATGTATTGCTCGAACTGCATTTTCGTCCCGGCACCTTGTGTATCTTTTGGACACGTTGTCTTGCAAAGTGATACCGGCTTGCCGTTTATGACAAGTTCAATACTGTCGAGAGGAACGATGGATTGCACCTCGCCTCGAACGAGTACGGATTCCGGAGCGTCAAGCTTCACCTCGCCTCCTGGCTCGGCGTCTGCGATGGAAAGACGCAGCAAAGGTCCGTTGGTCACCACGGTTCGGCCGGCGCGCACCGCGTCTACCCAGTTTTCCCAGGATAGACGCCCGTCCAGTTTCGCGTAGGTTCGCAATTTGACCCAAGACGTACGTGCGATGCAGGTCAGTTATCGCATCTTCCCCTCCGACAATCGGGACTCGATAGCCTGCATTCAGTGCGTAGTGCCAGACGGCGTACGACGACCAACTGGCCTGGGACGTCAGTTCATGATAGCCCAACGTCCCAAGCGCGAGATCAACTGGAAATGCCTTCGCGCCGCCAAGCCCGTTGAGGATCGGGTCGTCGGGCCCACGGAACGGATGCACGTAACCCCCAGGGCGTCTTGCTGTTTCGCCTCGCGAAGCACATCCGTGTTGGTTGGATACAAGCTCTCGATCGCGGTACCAGCAAGCCCTGCGGCGAACGGTGAGATTAGATGCGTGTCCAGCCCTAGGAACGAGATGTGCCCGTAAAACGGTGGCCTATACTCCTGATCGAAATACAGGATTGTGTTTTCGGTCGAAGCGTCATGAGGTTTTCCGGAAAAGTATTGGTGGTCGATGATCCGCGTGCACTTGTTTGCCACCAAAGCATTCACCACTGCTACATCTTCCGCGGCGGCCATGCCAACAAGATTCGCCGGGGTATTGTGAAGATTTCCGCCTTAGTTCAGATGCACATGATTGTCGCCGCTGTACCAGCCATCGGATCGCGCGTCGCTCATTCGCGTGAGCGCTAGCGTGACGGTCTTGTCTTCACCCGGCATCAGTTCCGGTTGAATCAATGCCGGGTAATACTCGAAACCATGATGTGCCTCCAGACGAACCTTGCCCGGTGGCAGCTCGAGCTCAAACTGGCCGCGGCTATGGAAGTAGTGCTCACCAAGTCTTCGGGCAACGCGGTGATATTCGCTGAATGGCGCGTAACTCTTGCCGTCGGATGCTTCGGTGTAAATACGTGCGCCGATGGGCTCGCCTGATTCGGCATCAATGGTTCGGACCGTGAGGCGCGATCTCCGCTTGATCCAATTGAGGCCTGTCAGGTCGACCGAATTGTCCGACCCCGTAAATACATCGAGTATTCTGAGTGACGGCGCGCCGTCGCGATTGGAAAGATAGGCAATACGCTTACCATCTGGAGACCATCGCGGGTGAAAGTTGTCGGATGTTGCAAAGGTCAACTTGTAGGGTACACCACCTGCTAACGGAAGTAGATATAGGTTGTTGAACTGCTCTCCCAGATAGGAGCTGTAGGCAATTCGAGACCCGTCCGGCGACACATCCGGTCGAAGACGATAAACACTTTCCTCCTGATGAATCAACTCCGCACTACGAATGCCGTGTTCGGTCGCATCCATTTTCCATAGTCCGCCGGATCCTTGCGCAGCGCCGCGATTCCAAACGAAGACGATCTGATCGCCATCAGCCGTCCAGGCCGGAGACGTGTGCATTCCCGTTCGGCCCGTTGTCGTATCGACGTCGGGTATTCCGGGTATGTGCGTAACCGACGTCACCCTTCCCGCATTACCGTTGCAAATCTCCGCAACATAGATATGGAAATGCCCTTCGTTTCGAGTGGAAGCAAATGCCAGACGGTGGCCATCGGGCGACCACGCTGGGTCCACGTTGACGAATTCCCCCTCAGTGACCGGTATGTCGCGCCCTGTCTCGAGGTTTAGGCTGAAGTTCCTCGCGCTTTCTCCATAGTTCTTGTTAGTAATGCTTGCTGAAACAAGCAGGTAGACTTGTTTGGCTTGCATACGGCACGTCAGAATGTACCCATGTATTTCTGTGTTAGCCGCTTGCAATAAGCGCGACATAAGCATAGAATGCACCCATGCATATCGACGTCGTGCCGAACCGCAACTCGCGCCCCGCCTATCTGTTGCGCGAATCCTACCGGGACGGTAAGAAAGTCCGGAAACGCACGCTCGCCAACCTTTCCTCGCTGTCTGACGAGCAGTTGACGGCGATTCGCGCCATCCTGCAAGGCCAGCAGCTGCGGCCGGTGGAGGCGCTGTTCGAGGCGATCGAGTCACGGCCTCAGGGCCACGTCGAGGCCGTGCGTGTCGCCATGTCGAAGCTCGGCTTTCAGCGGCTGCTGGCTGCCCGGCCCTCGCGCGAGCGCGATCTGGTCGTGGCGATGGTCGCCGCGCGGATACTGGCGCCGCACACCAAGCTCGCCACCACCCGCTGGTGGCATACGACGACGTTGGCGGAGGACTTCGGTGTCGCCGATGCTGACGAGGATGAGTTATACGCGGCGATGGACTGGCTCCTGAAACGCCAGCCGGCGATCGAGCGCAAGCTGGCGGCCCGGCATCTTGAGGCGGGGTGTCTGGTACTTTACGACCTGTCTTCCAGTTACTTCGAAGGCACGCGGTGTTCGCTCGCGCGGCTCGGTTACAACCGTGACGGCAAGCGCGGCAAGCTGCAGGTCAACTATGGTCTGTTGACCGATGCCCGCGGTTGCCCGGTGGCGGTATCCGTATACCAGGGTAATACCTCGGACCCCGAGACGTTGATGCCGGAGATCGAGCGCTTGCGAGAGGAGTTTGATCTAAAGCAGTGGGTGATGGTCGGGGACCGCGGCATGATCTCGCACAAAGCGATTGAGACGCTGCGCGAGCAATCAGGCGTCGGTTGGATCAGTGCGTTGAAAAGCGCATCGATCCGTTCGCTCATCAAGCAGGGGCAGTTGCAACTGGACCTGTTCGATGAGCGCAACCTCTTTGAGC
>JBOHZD010000084.1:0-5339 GCA_050738315.1 Woeseiaceae bacterium | reverse complement strand
GCAGTACGGCGGCGCTAACAACGACGACAGTTCCGGGCGCCTGGAATACGTGATCGTCAAACACACCGGCGCCACGGTCGGCAACGGCGACGAACTCAACGGTATTACCTTCAGCGGCGTCGGACGCTCTACGATCGTCGAGAACCTGCAGGTTTATTCGACTTACGACGATGGCATCGAAATGTTCGGCGGCGCGGTGAACTTCACGAATTTCGTTGCGCTGTATGTCCGTGACGACTCCATCGACATCGACGAAGGCTGGTCGGGCACCATTACGAACGCGCTCGTCATTCAGTCGGAAGCCGACGGCAATCACTGCATCGAATCCGATGGAATCGCGAATTACGACGAACTCGATGCGGCAACTATTGAAGCGGTTATTGCACAAGGTATCAACAGCCGTCCGACCATCAGGAATCTGACCTGCATTATTTCGCCGAACGGCGCCGCCACCGCGACCCACGAACAGGGACGCGGCTGGCGACTGCGTGAAGGCATTTTCGCCACCATCAGCGATTCGATGGTCATCTCGTCCTACGGCGTGGACAGCGGCGAGGACAACTACTGCCTGCGTGTGGACAATCGGTCCCTGCAAGCGGCACAGGACGGTGATCTGACAATCAGCTCGACGATATTCGCCTGCCAGGATCGCACCGACGACGGCGTGCTTCCCGACACGACGACGACTGAACAATGGGCGATCGACAGCGGTAATCAGTTCGCGACGATTACAGCGCAGACCGATCCGACCGCAGCCAACAACCCTGAGTTGCAACTTCTCGAAGGCACGCCGCCCGTGTACTCGATCGCTTTTGCCGCGATGCAGGTCGATGGAGCGGCACCGGCCATCGCTGCACCGGCCGGCACGTTTATCGGCGGCCTGAGCATGAGCGAGACGGACTGGACCATGCTATGGACTTACGGCATCCACGCCGACAATCGCGCCCAGCCGCTGTGGTTCGAATAGCAAAATGAGTACGGTCTTTGAATACAGCAGATCGACGGTGGCGCTTGCAGTCACAATGGTGTTGTCGTCCTGGCACATCGCAGCGCAAGCTCAGGACCAGGAACCGGCACGGGAGGAAGCCGCGCCGGGACCGCAACAGGGAGTCGAGGAGGTCGTGGTCACCGGGCGCTTCCTGACCTCCAGTCAGCGACTGGTTAACGAACGCCTGAACGATGCTTCCGTGACCGATATGCTCGGGGCGGAGACAATCGGCCGGTTGGGCGATTCGACGGTGGCCTCGGCACTCCGGCGGATACCGGGTTTATCGCTCGTCGCCGACAAGTACGTTTACATCAGAGGACTCGGAGAACGTTATTCCGCGAGTTCGCTGAACGGCGCGCAGATTCCTTCGCCGGACCTGACGCGGAACGTCATTCCGCTGGATGTGTTTCCAACGTCAATTGTCGAGTCTTTACGTGTGCAAAAGGCGTGGTCGGCCGATCTGCCCGCGAACTTCGGCGGCGGCAATATCGATATTCGCACGAAGGGCATACCGGACGACTTTACCCTGTCGTTCGAATTCGGCAGCGGCTTCAATTCGGAAAGTTCCAGCACCATGCTGAGCTATCCGGGCAGCAGCGATGACGATTTCGGCACGGACGACGGCGCGCGGGCATTGTCCGGCGACCTGCTCGACGCGATCAATGAGTTTCAGGGCAACACCGACGTACAGGGAATCCTGACATTCCTGCGCCGGCAGGATCCGACTGCGACCCTGGCCGATGCGCAGGCGATCAATCGACAGCTCGGACTCGAACTGAACCGGCAGATCGGCCTGGAACAGAAAGACGTCCTCCCGGATATCAAGGCGCGCGCCAGCGTCGGCAACAACTTTCTGCTGAGCGACAACTGGGAATTCGGATTTCTCGTCGGTGCGGCTTATGAGACCGACTGGCGGGAAACCCGCGCACTCCGCCGCAGTTTCAGTTTCCCGGACGAGCGCACCGACACCGAAACGGAATCCACCCACGCAATCAATGTTGCCGGCACCCTCAACCTCGGCCTGAAATACACCGAGGACCATGCCGTTTCCACGACAACGCTGTTACTGCGCAATACAGATGACGAGACCGCCATTCGCGATTTCTTCAACGAGAATCGCGAAATTTCGGACGGCATCGGTTTCAGGGACTATCGTCTTCAGTTCGAAGAACGAAACATGGTTACGAACCAGGTCAAGGGCACGCATTACCTCGGGGAGGCGACCCGAGACCGGCTGCCGTTTCTGGACGGCCTTGTTGGCTGGCTGCCGCTCGAAACCGGATTCGACTGGTTCTACTCGGAGTCCGAAGCGGAAACCGACATCCCGAACCAGGTGACCATCTCCGCACAGACAATTACGGACGATGTCACGGCAGAAGTCCTGGGCAGCGCGGTTGCGCTGAGTTCGCAGGCCGCGGACTACCGGTTTACCGATCTGGACGATGAAGTCATCAACCACGGTTGGGCCGTCACCTTGCCGTTCAATACCGACCGTGCCGTCTTCGAACTCACCGCGGGTTACGACCACAGCCGCAAGGCGCGCACCTATCGGCAGTCGCAGTTCAGTCTCGGCGCCTTGAATGTCGCGGATCCGTCCGTTTTGCAGGGCACACTCGACGAGGTCTTCTCAGACGACAACATTCTGGACCCCACCAACAACTTCGTTTTCGACATTCAGGGCACGAACAACCAGAGTTACATCGCCGCGACGATGACGGACGGGATCTTCGGCCAGGTGGACTGGACGCTCAACGACACCTGGCGAGTCGCGGCCGGCGCGCGCTGGGAAGATTATCGTCAGGTCGCTCTCGACTGGAACCCGTTCGGCTACTCGGCAACGAACCCGCAAGTCACGACCGATCCGGAAATTCTCGAAGAGGGCACGTTTCAGGACGACCAGATCTACCCGGCAGCCTCATTCACTTACATGGGCGACTGGTGGGCGGAAACGTTCCAGTTGCGCTTCGGCTGGAGTCGGACCACGGTTCGCCCCGACCTGCGCGAGATTACGGACGCGAGTTACATCGACCCGATTACCGACGAACTCGTGCGGGGCAACCCGGGCGTCGTGCCCGCGGACGTGACCAACTACGATGTACGCGCGGAGTGGTTCTTCGGCAACGGCGACAGCCTGAGCACGACGTTGTTCCGCAAGGAGCTCGGCAACCCGATCGAGTTCTTCGAGTCGGCCGCCAGCGATACCAGCACGGCGCGCGAGATCATCAATGCCGAATCGGCCGAAGTGCAGGGTATCGAGCTGGAGGGTTTGAAAAACCTCGGTTTCCTGGGCTCGGTCTTCGAGCCGTTATTCGTGCAAGGAAACGTCACCGTGCAGGAATCGGAACTCGTCGCGGGCCCGGACGCCGATGTGCCGACGAATCCGGTGCGCGATCTTTCCGGAGCGTCGGAATACGTCGCGAACGTCATGCTCGGTTTCGACGCTCCGAACAACCGGCACACCGCGTCCCTGATCTATAACGTGTTCGGCGAGCGGTTGTACGTGGCCGGGCGCAACGGCGCGCCGGACGGCTACGAACAGCCCTTCCATTCGCTGGATTTCACCTGGTCCTGGTATCCGACGGACACAATGACATTGAAACTGAAGACCCGGAATCTGCTCGGCGAAACCGTCACCATCGAGCGCGCAGGTGTCATCACATTCGAAGAGGATCCCGGCACGAGCTACTCGCTGAGCTTCCAGTGGGCGTTGTAAAACCGGGAAAAACTGCCATCGTTCCCGCGTAAGGCGACACGCGATATTCAGTTCGCCCCCGCGAGCCAGCGAATCAGCACGTTCATACTGCGCAGATACTCCGCCGTCGAAATCCCCTCAACCGGCGTATCGGCCGTGAACGGCGAGGTATCGCTTTCATCGCCGACATGGGTGCCCGAGAAATCGCCGCGCGCCGGCCGGCTTGCGCCATCACCCCGGTACGGATGACTGGTCTGAGGTAACGGCGCCGGCCAATAGCCGGTTTCGTTCAGTCCCTGAACGACGTCGTCCGCCAGCGCGTCGAGGTCGTCCGTTTCCACCGGTGCATAGACCTCCGCAAAAAACCGCGGCAGTTCGGCCACGCCCTGGCCCGGCATCAGCGGCGAGGATTCGGCAATCGCCTCGGGCGACATCGACCGCGCCTCCTCGTAACGTTCGCGCAATCCGGCAATATCGATGCGGCGAAATGCAGAGTAGTGCCCGAGTGGTTTGTCGGATTCATAGTTCGTGTAGTACTCGCCGTTGACCACGTTCGACCCCTTGCGATGCACGTAGAGAGCCCTGTCGGTGCCGATCTCGATGAAGGTCGGATGCGTCGATCCCCTGTCGGTCGGTCCATTGGCAAGTCTTCGTGCCTCCAGCCAGTCGATCGCTTCCGGAACCCGGGCAAGAAATTTCGACTCTCCCGTCAGTTCGTAGAACGAAATCAAATGGCCGATGTTGCTGGCCGTCGTGTGCGTCGCAAGCGCCAGCGGTTCGCAGGTACGTGCAGCCGCCGGTTTCAGGTCGAGCGTGTATTGCAGTGCCCAACCGGGCTGTTCCGCTCCCTGTTGCGTCATCAGGAAAAAGTTCATGCCGCGCGTGATGGGATCGAGCAACCGTTGTTCGCCAAGTACCCGGTAGCAGAGAATCAGGAAGGCAATATTCTCCGCCGCGACGTCGTCGTTGAAAGTCAGGTACGACGTGTAGTCGGGATGGCCCGCCTTCGAGAACTCGTGACTGAGCGGATAGCGCTGCGGCCAGCCGCCGATCGGATACTGGCTGTCGAGCACGAACTGGATGGCGTGATCGAGCGCGGGTTTGTAGCGCGGATCGAGTTTCTCGACATACAGGCGCAACAGGAACTTTGCGGCATCGGTGGTCGTCTGGTCGTCGAAGGTCGCATTGCCGTAATAATGCTGGAATTCTTCCAGGCGCCACGCGTTCTTGCCGATGGTTCCGTACCACTGCTTCAGCGATCGGTCGCCCGCGAAGTCGACCAGGTAGTTCCAGCCGCCACTCGGGTGCTGCCCCCAGATAAGCGCCGCAGCCACCTGCTCCGCCGCCTGGTAATAGTACTCGTCGCCGGTCGCATGATACGCGTCGAGAAAGACATGTCCCATGCTCGACGTGCCGGGCGGCTGCAGCCAGATCATGGTCTCGAAGGCTTCCATCTCGCCCCAGCGCCGCGACCTGTCCGGCTGGTAGTTCCACACGTACCCGCCGCGGTAGCTCACCTCCTCGACCATGAAGGCGGTCGCACGCTTCATCGTCTCCAGCACGGCATCGCGCTCCGGCGCGGCGTGCACAGCGCCGCCGCACATCGCAACACAGATCAACATCCATTGAATCGCTCGAACCACCTGCATCCCCCACCCC